>NC_021505.1:2731911-3043256 GCF_000412675.1 Pseudomonas putida NBRC 14164
GAATCTCAGCCTTGCAGCAGTTCCGGGCTGTTGAAGTTGCTCAACCGGCGATCATCATCGACACACTCCAACCCCTGCACCGCCTCGCGCAGCAAGGCCTTTTGCAAGCTTCGCTCTCCCGTCGCCCAGGCCTGCTCCAGCATTGGCAGTAACCGCCGTGGCAGCACGCTGAACATCGGCTGCCAAAACCCACCTTGACGTACCATCGCCGCACTGTCACTGGCCACCGCCAGCCTTGACAGCGCCTCGATCAAATCGCGGTCAACCAGTGGTGCATCGCAGGCCAGTACCACCATCCACTCATGGCGTGCCACCTTGAGCCCGGCAATCACCCCCGCCAACGGCCCGGGGAAGTCCGCTTCGGCATCGCCCACCAGCTGGTCAGCGTACGTACGGTAAGCCTCCTGGTTACGGTTGCAGGAAATCACCAGGTCATCGCTTAGCGGTCGCACCACCCGCTGTACATGCGCAACAAGCGGTTCGCCCTGCCACGCGACCAGGCCTTTGTCACGGCCGCCCATGCGTTGGCCACGGCCGCCGGCGAGAATGAGGATGGAGCAGGGGGGCAGTGCATCAGGCATGAAAAAGGGCTCCGGGCAGTCATTGCCGGGAACCCTCCCATTTCACACGGGGCTTGTCCAGTCAGCTTTCGCTGATCCCGCCTTGTGCGTTGGCTTCACGCGCCTGACGCCGTCCCGCAAGGCGCATCACCACCACGAAGAACACCGGCACAAACACCACCGCCAACGTGGCGCTGAGCATGCCGCCGATCACCCCGGTGCCGATGGCCTGCTGGCTGGCCGAGCTGGCGCCGCTGGCAATGGCCAGGGGTACCACCCCGAGGATGAACGCCAGCGAGGTCATCACGATGGGCCGCAGGCGCAGGCGGGCGGCCTGTACGGCGGCGTCTGCGGCGTCCACGCCCTGGTCGACCAGGTGCTTGGCGAACTCGATGATGAGGATGGCGTTCTTCGCCGACAGGCCGATCAGGGTAATCAGGCCAACCTTGAAGAACACGTCGTTGGGCATGCCGCGCAGGGTCACGGCCAGCACCGCGCCCAGGATACCGAGCGGTACCACCAGCAGCACGGCGGTCGGGATCGACCAGCTTTCGTACAGCGCTGCCAGGCACAGGAACACGATCAGCAACGACAATGCCATCAGCATCGGCGCCTGGCTGCCGGACAAACGCTCCTGCAGCGACAGGCCGGTCCACTCCAGGCCGGCGCCGGGCGGCAGCTGCGCCACCAGGCGTTCGATTTCGGCCATGGCTTCGCCCGAACTGTGGCCGGCAGCCGGCTCACCGGAAATCGACACCGCCGGGTAGCCATTGTAGCGAGTCAACTGCACCGGGCCGCTGACCCACCTGGCCTGGACGAATGCCCCCAGTGGCACCATCTTGCCGCTGTTGTTGCGTACGTGGATTTTCAGCAGGTCTTCGACCTGGCTGCGCTGGTCGCCTTCGGCCTGCACCACCACCCGCTGCATGCGGCCCTGGTTGGGGAAGTCGTTGACGTAGCTGGAGCCCACCGCCACATCCAGTACCGAGCCAATGTCGGCGAACGACACGCCCAGGGCATTGGCCTGGCGGCGGTCGATCTCCAGTTGCACCTGCGGGCTTTCGGCCAGCGAGGCTTCGCGCACGTTGGTCAGTACCTTGCTTTTGCCGGCATTGGCCAGCAGCGTGTCGCGGGCGGCCATCAGTTCGGCGTGGCCCATACCACCGCGGTCCTGCAGGCGGAACTCGAAGCCGGTCGACTCACCCAGACCGTCGATAGGCGGCGGCAGCACCGAAAACGCCACGGCGTCCTTCAACTGGGAGAAGGCCGCGCTGGCGCGGTCGGCAATCGATTGGGCGCTGTCGTCGGCACCACGCTCGGACCAGTCCTTGAGGGTGGTGAACGTCAGCGCCGCATTTTGCCCGCTACCAGAGAAGCTGAAGCCGAGGATCACGGTGGTGTTGCCCACGCCGGGTTCTTCGGCGTTGTGTGCCTCGATTTGCGCGGCCACCTGCTCGGTGCGCATGCGGCTGGCCCCTGGTGGCAGCTGGGTGTCGGTGATGGTGTAGCCCTGGTCTTCGGTGGGCAGGAATGCCGTGGGCAACTGGCTGAAGCCATAGCCCAGCACCGCCAGCAGCACCGCGTACACCAGCAGGTAGCGGCCGCTGCGCTTGAGCGCCTGCACCACCCAGCGCTGATAGCCGTTGCTCATGCTTTCAAAGCGCCGGTTGAACCAGCCGAAGAAGCCTTTGCGTTCATGGTGCTCGCCCTTGGCCACCGGTTTGAGCAAGGTGGCGCACAGCGCCGGGGTGAGGCTGAGGGCCAGGAATGCCGAGAACAGGATCGATACTGCCATCGACAGCGAGAACTGCTGGTAGATCACCCCCACCGAGCCCTGCATGAAGGCCATGGGCAGGAACACCGCCACCAGCACCAGGGTGATGCCGACGATTGCACCGCTGATCTGGCCCATGGCCTTGCGCGTTGCTTCCTTGGGCGGCAGGCCTTCCTCGGCCATGATGCGCTCGACGTTTTCCACCACCACGATGGCATCGTCGACCAGGATGCCGATGGCCAGCACCATGCCGAACAGGGTCAGCACGTTGACCGAGAAGCCCATGGCCAGCATGACCGCAAAGGTGCCCATCAGCGCCACCGGCACCACCAGTGTGGGGATCAGGGTGTAGCGCAGGTTCTGCAGGAACAGGAACATCACCGCGAACACCAGCAACATGGCTTCGAACAGGGTGGTAATGACCTGCTCGATGGACACCTTGACGAACGGCGAGGTGTCGTAGGGGATGTCGTACTTGACGCCTTCCGGGAAGTAACGCGCCAGTTCCTGCATTTTCGCCCGCACCAGGGTGGCGGTTTCCATGGCATTGGCACCCGGCGACAGCTGCACGCTGAACGCGGTGGCCGGCTTGCCGTTCAGGCGCGTGCCGTACTGGTATTCCTGGGCGCCGATCTCGACCCGGGCGACATCACCGACGGTGACCGTGGAGCCATCCAGGTTGGCGCGCAGGACAATGGCGGCAAATTCTTCGGGGGTGCTCAGCTGGCCCTTGACCACCACGTTGGCGGTGATTTCCTGGGTGTCGCGGCTGGGCAGGTCGCCGATGCTGCCAGGCGCGACCTGGGCGTTCTGCGCGGCAATGGCCTCGGCCACGTCGTTGGGCGTCAGGTTGAAACCGATCAGCTTGCCCGGGTCGATCCAGATGCGCATGGCGCGCTCCGAACCGTACAGCTGGGCCTTGCCGACGCCCTTGAGGCGGCGGATTTCGTTCATCACGTTGCGCGCGAGAATGTCCGACAGTGCGGTTTCGTCGAGCTTGCCGTCTTCAGAGGTGAGGGTGCCCAGCAGCAGGAAGCCGGTGGACACCTTTTCCACTTGCAGGCCCTGCTGGGTGACCGGGCGCGGCAGGCGCGACTCGACCACCTTCAGGCGGTTCTGCACGTCGACCTGGGCCAGGTCCGGGTTGGTCCCCGGGGCAAAGGTGGCGGTGATGGTGGCGCTGCCCAGGCTGCTCTGCGACTCGAAGTACAACAGGTTGTCGGCGCCGTTGAGCTCCTGCTCGATCAGGCTCACCACGCTTTCGTCCATGGTCGCCGCCGAGGCGCCCGGGTACACGGCGTAGATTTCCACCTGCGGCGGTGCCACGTTGGGGTACTGGGCCACCGGCAGCTGCGGGATGGCCAGCGCACCGGCCAGCAGGATGAACAGCGCGACCACCCAGGCGAACACCGGGCGGTCGATGAAGAATTGCGGCATGAATCAGGCCCTCACTGGCCGGTGTGCTGTGCGATGGGCGGTGCCCCGGATGCGTTGTCGACCTGCACCTGGTCACCGGCCTTGACGTGTTGCAGCCCCTCGACCACCACCCGCTCGCCGGGGGCCAGGCCTTCGCTGACGACCCAGCGGTCGCCTTGGGCGCTGCCCAGTACCACCTGGCGATCGCTGACCCGGGCCTGCTGGTCGACCACCAGCACCTTGGGCACGCCGGCACTGTCGCGCAGGATGGCGCGCTGGGGCACGCTCAGGCCCTTGGGTTGCACGGCCTGCTCCAGGCGTACGCGCACGTAGCTGCCGGGCAGCAGGTCGAGGTCCGGGTTGGGGAACTCGCTGCGCAGGGTGATCTGGTTGGTGGTGGGGTCGACGCTGATGTCGGAGAACAGCAGCTTGCCGGGCAGCGGGTAGGCGCTGCCGTCGTCCTGGATCAGCGTGGCGCGGGCCTGGCCGTCGCCCACCTGCTGCAGTTCGCCTGCGCGCAAGGCGCGGCGCAGGGCGTTGAGCTCGCGGGTAGACTGGGTAACGTCGGCATGGATCGGGTCCAGCTGCTGGATGGTCGCCAGCGGGGTGGTCTCGTTCTGGCCGACCAGTGCGCCTTCAGTGACCAGGGCACGGCCGATACGGCCGGAAATCGGTGCCGTTACGGTGGCGTAGCCGAGGTTCAGGCGGGTGCGTTCCAGGGCAGCCTTGGCGGCGGCCACTTCGGCATCGGCCTGCAGGAAGCTGGCCTTGGCGTTGTCGTATTCCTGGCGGCTGACAGCCTTGTCGTCGACCAGATCGCGGTAGCGCTGCTCCTGCAAACGCGCCTGGTACAAGGTGGCCTCGGCCTTTGCCAGGGTGGCGCGGGCGCTGTCATGGTCAGCCTTGAATGGCGCTGGGTCGATCAGGAACAGTACATCGCCCTGTTTGACGTCACTGCCTTCGCGGTACACCCGCTTGAGCACCACGCCCTCGACGCGCGCGCGCACTTCGGCGGTGCGCGGCGCCAGGATGCGGCCGCTGAGTTCGCTGCTGATGGCCAGTGGCTGCAGTTGCAGGGTTTCTACCCGCACTTGCGGTGTGGGGGCTTTTTCGTCTTGCTCGGCGCTGTCGCCACAGCCGGCCAGGGACAGGCTCAGAAACGCCATCAGCGCCAATGGGCGCAGGCGAGGGGGGAGGGTAGTAGGCATGCGGATCTTCCGATGATGACCGCGCCTATGGTACGGCAGGTACTGCCCATGCGGCTGTTAACACCTGTAGGGCGAGTGTGAAAAAGTGTGAAGAACAATCCTTTCGTGCGGCTGGGTTCTATATTCTGCGTATGCCTGTGCCGGCCTCTTCGCGGGTAAACCCGCTCCCACAGGGATCGCGTACAGGCCTACCTCAACCCAGATTCCCAAGCACCTATGCCGAATATTTTCCTGGTCGAAGACGACAGCGCCCTGTCCGAGCTGATCGCCAGCTACCTGCAACGCAACGACTTCCATGTCCAGGTGATCGCCCGGGGCGATCATGTGCTGGACGAATATCGTCGGCAAAAGCCCGACCTGGTCATCCTCGACCTGATGCTGCCGGGTATCGATGGCCTGCAACTGTGCCGCCTGCTGCGCCAGGAGTCACAGACCCTGCCTATCCTGATGCTGACCGCCCGCGACGACAGCCATGACCAGGTATTGGGCCTGGAAATGGGCGCCGACGACTACGTGACCAAGCCCTGCGAGCCCCGCGTGTTGCTGGCCCGCGTGCGTACCCTGCTGCGCCGCAGCAGCGTCAACGAGCCGCGGCTGGATAACGACCTGATCCTGATCGGAGGCCTGCGCATCGACCTGGCCGAGCGCACGGTCAGCTGGCGCGGCGAAGAGGTGGAGCTGTCCAGCGGTGAGTACAACCTGCTGGTGGTACTGGCGCGCAATGCCGGCGAAGTGCTGAACCGCGACCGCATTTTGCAGCAGCTGCGCGGCATCGAGTTCAACGGCACCGACCGTTCGGTGGACGTGGCCATCTCCAAGCTGCGGCGCAAGTTCGACGATAACGCCGGCGAAGCGCGCAAGATCAAGACCGTGTGGGGCAAGGGCTACCTGTTCAGCCGCGTCGAGTGGGAGTGCTGACCGGCCATGCTCAAAATCCTGGTGCGGTTGTATCTGGTGATCATCGTCGCCTACGCCGGTGCGTTGCTGTTCATTCCCGATACCATCGTTGGCCTGTTCCAGGAACGCTTCATGGCCTACAACCTGGACCAGGCCAAAGGTGTGCAATCGTTGATCGTGCGCCAGTTCCACCAAGCCCCGCGCGAGCAGTGGCCGGCCGTGGAGAAAGACCTGGCCAATGCGTTCGCCCCGCTGGAAGTGAAGCTGCTGCGCATGGGCCAGGCCGAACTCAGCGCGGATGAGCAAGCGCGGCTGCAGCACGGCCAGTACGCGGTGAGAATTGCCGAGTGGGGCTACTACGAAACAGTGCTGGCACCGCTGGACAAGGAGTGGCTGGTGCGCCTGCATGCACCGCCAGACCCGCTGGACATCAATGTGCTGTCGTGGGGCGTGACCGTGCTGATCGGTGCGGCCATGCTGGGCTGCCTGCTGTTATGGGTATGGCCGCACTGGCGCGACCTTGAGCGCCTGAAGGAAACCGCCCGGCGCCTGGGCCAGGGGCAGATGGCCGAGCGCACTCACATTTCGCCGCATTCCAACATTGGTGAGTTGGCCGGGGTGTTCGACACCATGGCCAGTGACCTGGAGCGCCACGTCAACCAGCAGCGCGAGCTGCTCAATGCGGTGTCCCATGAGCTGCGCACGCCGCTGACCCGCCTGGACTTCGGCCTTGTGCTGCTGTTCGACGAAGTGCCGCAGGCCAGCCGCAAGCGGCTGCTGGAGCTGGTGGGGCATGTGCGCGAGCTGGATGAGCTGGTGCTTGAACTGTTGTCCTACAGCCGCCTGTATAACGCCGACCAGGCCCGCGAGCGTGTCGAGGTGTCGTTGCTGGAACTGGTCGACAGCGTACTCGGCGGTTTTGCCGAAGAGCTTGATGGCCGGGGTATCCAGTGGGAAGTCCGGGCCGAGGGCAATTTGCCCCGGTTTGTGCTGGACCCACGGCTGACAGCGCGGGCGGTGCAGAACCTGGTGCGCAATGCCATGCGCTACTGCGACGAAAGCCTGTTGCTGCGCTTGCGTCTGGAGGACGATGGCGCTTGCCTGCTGACGGTGGAGGATGACGGGATTGGTATTCCGGTGGAGGAACGGGAGCGGATTTTCCAGCCGTTCTACCGGCTGGACCGCAGCCGCGACCGCAACACCGGCGGTTTTGGCCTGGGGCTGGCGATCAGCCGGCGGGCGATCGAAGGGCAGGGCGGGACCCTGACTGTGGCGCAGTCGGCGCTGGGTGGGGCGCAGTTCAGGATTCGCTTGCCTGCGGGGTGATGGGGTACCTGTGCCGGCCTCTTCGCGGGTAAACCCGCTCCCACAGGTACGCCACAGCGTTCAAAATCTGTGCGGTCCCTGTGGGAGCGGGTTCACCCGCGAAGAGGCCGGGCCTGCTAACCCTGTTCCGCCAACTGTGTAGTCCACAGCACGACCCGGTCCTTGCCGGTGTGTTTGGCTTCATACAACGCCTGGTCGGCCTTGATCAGCGCCATGGTTAACGTATCGCCCGCGCTCACCTGTGCCAGGCCGATGCTGATAGTCACCGGATGAGCACCTGGATCTTCACGCACTCTGCGTAGCAATGCCTCCACCCGCTGTTCAGCGCCTTTTTGGTCCAGCCCCTCAAGAAAAATTGCGAATTCCTCGCCGCCCAACCGCGCAAACTCGGCGTCGACCATGGCTGCCTTGATGTGTAGCGCAACGCGTTTGAGTACTTCGTCACCGATGTCGTGGCCGAAACGGTCGTTGACCTTCTTGAAGTTGTCTATGTCGACCATCGCCAGGTACTGCCCGGGGGTTGCCTGATGCAACTGTTGCTCCGCTTTGGCCATGAACGAGCGGCGGTTGGGGATTTCGGTCAGGGCGTCGACGTATGCTTGCTCCAGCAGTACCTTGGACAGGTAAAAGTTGTGCAGCTTGGTCTTGCGGATCTGCAGGTAGCTGTAGCTGACCAGGCCGCTGAGAAACACCGCGTAGCTGATCAACATGGCGCCTTCGACCGCGTCGGGCTCCATGCGGGTGTGGTAGAACGGGCTGAGCATCACCCAAGTGATGGCCATGGCGCAGAAGAATGACCAGCGCCGCACCGGCAGCACCGACATGGCATACAGCACGGTGGAGACCCCGAGGATCAGCCATACCGGGCGCAGGGCCACCGGGAGGCCTTCGATCACCAGGCGCATGCCCAGGGTGATGACGGTGATGAACAGCAGGTTGAGCACGTCGAAGTGATGGCTGCGGCGGGTAAAGTTCAGCACGACGGCCAGGCAGCCGAGCAGGGAGATGAACAGGTAGGACAGCCAGGTGAAGCCCTGGCCTGCGAGAAAACTGACGATCAGGTCGAAGACCAGCCAGACCAGGATACTGACGCAGATTACCAGCAGGCAGAACGGGCGCATGGACTCGAATTCGTGCTGGCGGAACTCGGCGCGCAGGGCGGCGGGGGCGACCTGCTTGCGTACGTGCTCCTCGATGGTTTTGAACATGGGTGAGCTCCTGGGGGTACTGCTTTGCCAGGCCCGGCCCTTTCGCAGCACAAGGCTGCTCCTACAGGAGGCGTGCGCTATCTGCAGGAGCGTGCTGCGAAAGGGCCAGCCCTGGCGACTCAATTCTGTGGCAAAACACCCTGGGCCCAGGGCCGGTAGCGCAAGTCAAACACCGCCTCGAGATGGCACCCGCCAACCAGCTTCGGCTCCGTAGGCTCAGCCCTGAATACCTGCCCAGGTGCGCTCACCTGGCGGAACGCCTCGCGCACCACGCGTATTCGGCACGGCAAGGCCTGTTCGTAACCCTGGCGCACCAACGGCGGCAATCGCCCGGTGCCGGCGCCATCCTGCCACCACACAGTCAAGCCCAGGCCTGCCAGTTGATCCAGCCAGGCGGCGTTGACCCGAGGCGACAGCTTGCCTGCGCTGAAGGCACTGATGTGCAGAGGCTTGTCCAGTTGGCGGTTGAAGGCCTGTAACTGGCTGAACAGCGCTTCGCGCCGCGCGGGGTCGCGAAAATGCTGGTCATCCAGCTCCATGGGCAGGTACCAGCCCTCCACCGACAACTGCCAGGCCTGGCGCAGTTGCTGGTACTGGGTGAGCGAGCGCCCCAGTTGCGCTTTCCAATAGCTGCTCAGGCCTTCGCCGTCCAGTTCATCCAGACGCTGGTAGTAGGCCGGGTCCATGTACAGCCCCAGCACCACCTGCAGGCCTTGGGCACGTGCGCTGCGCAGGCTGTTGGCCAGCCAGCCCTGGGCGCCGCCGAAGTCGCTGTCACCATAGGCGCTCCATTGCACGATCAGGGCTTTGCCCCCCTGGGCCACGGTGGCATGCCACAGCTGTTGCCACTGGGCGGGACTGACATTGGCGTCGCGGTTGAGCGGTTGGTAGAACAGGCGCTGGTCGGCCGTGGCGGGCAGGCACAGGGCAAGCAGGCAGAAGGCGAGGAACATACGCATCAGAAGGTCATCTCCGCACCGACCAGCACGCCGTTGGCGCGCTCATAAAGATTGCCGCCCAGCGACTGCTGATACTCGGCACGCACTTTCAGCGAACCGCGGTAGGCGTTGTAGCGGTCGTCATCGAACCACCATTGCCAACGCACGCCAACCCCGGCCCGGGCGTCCTGGCGCCAGTCGTTGCTCGGGTCCTGGCTGGAAAACTCGAAAAAGCCATAGGGCATGAGGGTTTGCGGGGTACTGCCGGGAAGTTTCCAGGCATGGCCTTGCTGGTAGCGCGACAGCCAGGCGTGATCGCCGGCGCGGGTCCACCAGGCCGCGTCGAGGTAGAGGAAGCGCTCGTTCCAGTCGTCTTCATCCACCCGCCAGTCATTGCGCCAGTCGCCCTGGTCGAGGACCGAGGCGGTGGCGCGCAACAGCAGGTCGTTGCTCGATTCGGCATGGTGGCGCAGGTCGCCCCAGTTGCCACCGACCTTGGCCGGGCTCAGTAGCTGGCCAAGGCTCAGGCCGCGGTAGTGCGCTTCGTCGATCTGCCGCTGGTGGTACAGCTCGGCGTACAGGTTGAGGTTGGCCTGGCCGAGCGGCTTGTAGCGCAGGCCGACCCCGGTACCCATGCTTTGCGCATAGTCGGTGCGGCTCTGGCCACCGAACAGTACCCGGCCGTACACCGACAGGGTGCTGCCGTTGCGGCTGGGTTCTTCGCCCAGGGCATGGTCCCACATGGCCAACTGCACGTTCTGCGATCGGGCACGGCGTGAGCTGCCGCTGCGCTGGCCGTTGTCGAGGAACTTGTCGTTGGTCGAGGTGCCGGCGGGTGACCAGGTGCTGGCCAGGGTGATGGTGTCACGCCGTGACAAGCTTTCGTGGGCTCGGCGCTGGCGGTATTTGCGGGCTTCCAGGCTGCCGTATTCGTCGTCACCGTCGACCAGGTTCTGCTCCACATCGAGGATGCGGCGCAGCTCGCGGCGTGCCGAGGCACTGTCTTCGGCTTCGTCGTAGCGCAAGGCCAGGGTTTCGCCGAGGCGGTAATCCTCGGGGAAGTCATGCGTGGCACGCTCCAGGTAGGGGATCGACTGGCGGCGCTGGGCCCTGTCTGTCGAGCCGGCGAGGCGCATGCCGTAGTCGGCCCGGTAACGCGGCTGATCGGGGGCCAGGCGCACGGCTTCGGCGAGCCAGGCCATGCTCTGGGCGCTGTCGCCGGCCAGTTGCGCGGTGCTGGCCGCGGCGTAGTAGTGGTCGGCCCGGGGGTTGCTTGCCAAGGCATGGCGCTGGAAACCCAAGGCCGCCTGGTAATTGCCCTGGCGCTGGGCAATGGCTGCGCCCAGTGCCCAGTCATCGGCGCTGTGGTGTGCGGCAGCGTCCCAATAGCGCCGGGCCGCGTCAGCGTCGCCTGCGTTCAGCGCGCCACCGGCGGCCGTGAGGCGGGCGTTGTCGGTCCAGGCGCTGTCCGGCAGGCTGCGCCAGATAGGCAGCGCGGCCTCGGAGTCGCCGGCCGCTTCAAGTGCATAGGCCAACGCCAGGCGGTTGCCGGCGTCGCCCAGGCGCTCGGCGGCCTGGTAGTAGACCACCGCTTCACCGGGTTGGTCGGGCATGGCGCAGCGGCCCAGGGCGCGGTACTGGCCGGGCTCGCGGGGGGTGGACGGCACCGCCTGGCGAACGGCGTCGCACTGGCCGGCCTCGGCCAGGCGGCCGAGCAACTGGGCACGGGTATTGGCATCGACCCGCGGGATCAGGCCGAGCATGCGGTGGCTGTCCAGAGGCCCATCGTTGCGGGCATACAGGTTGCCCAGGCGCTGCAACAGCGATGGGCTGAGGCGGCCCTGACGGCGCTCGTAGGCCTGTTCCAGCAGTTGCCGGGCGTGACCGGTCTGGCCCTGTTCCACCAGCAGGAACGTAGCTTGCTCCAATGCGGCCAGGTCGCCACTTTGCCGGTAGCGGTCTTCCCATTCTCTGGCTGTGCGCGGTTGTGGGGGTTGCGGCGGGTCACCATACAGGCGTTGCTTGAGCACGGCGTAGGCGCGCGTGTCGGTAGTGGGTGTGCAGCCTTTGAACTGTTCGCGGGCCAGGTCCGGGTCATGGCGTGACAGCCAGTCGACGGTGTCCAGGCAGGGGCGTTGCAGGTCGTTGCTCAGGCGGCGCACCAGTGCCGCATCATTACCTTCGCGGGCCAGCTCCCACAGTTGCTGGCGCTGGTCGGGCTGATTCAATTGATCTGGCGGCAGCGACTGCAGCCAGCGCTGGGCTTGCTGGTTGTGGCCCATGGCAATGGCGCGGTTGGCCATGGCCAGGCGCGCCTGGTCAGCTGCTTGAGGAGAGGGCGCGCTGGGCAGCAGTTTGTTCAACCCTTTTTCATCCACCTGCTGGACATAGGCATTGGCCAGGCGTTGCCAGTCTTCGGCGGGCAACTGGCCCTTGTCGGCGAGCGGCTGCAGTTGCTCGATGGTTTCCTTCCAGTTGCGCAGTTGTTCGGCGAAGTTGGCCCGGACCAGGCGCAATACCTGGCCATCATCCCTGGGCGGCAACTGGCTGAGCCAGTCCAGCGCCTTGCCCGCGCCACCGAATTTGGCCAGGCTCAGGCTGTAGGCCTGCCACAGGCGCACGCGTTGATTGCCCTCACTGGCAGCCAGCCATTGTTCCACCTGGCTTGCCGGCGGTGGGTCCTGTTCGATCCAGGTCAGGCGCAGTTCGAGCAGGGCGTCGGCGTATTCGGGGCTGCCGTCGAGCTGTGCGGCCAGCGCTTCGGCTTCCTCGTAGCGGCGTTGATGGGCCAGGGCTTCTACCAGCAGTGCGCGGGCCTCGTCGTTGTTCGGCACCCGGCCCAGCACGTGACGGGTCAGGCGCTCGACCTCGGCCCAGTTGTCTTTCTTGGCCTCACGATAGCCGCGGTCCATGAACGGGAAGCTGGTGAACCGCTGGAAGTCGGTCATCGGTGCCGAGGCGTCGACAGGCAGCGCGGCGCAGCACAGCAACAGGCCAGTGAAAGTGAGGGAAAAGCGCGGCTTCATGCCACCTCCCGGGTCAGGTCAAGGGCGGCCTGCTGCTCGATGGCCTGTTCGTCAAGCGCCTGCTGCAACACCTGTGCGGTGATGATGCCGCGGGCGATCAGGTGCTCGCCCAGGCTTTGGTGCTCGGGGTCGAAGTCGATCAGCGCCTGGTTGAACAGGGTGACCGGGACCATGCCGCGCACCTGCAACAGCGTACCGAGCATGATCTGGTGGTGGCTGACACGCTCCAGCAGCGCTTCATCGTCCTGATGGCGCTCCAGAATGGCCAGCATGTCGCGGGTTTCCGGCTTCTGCCAAGGGCTTGGGTAGTGGTAGCGCAGGCCCAGGGTTACCCGGCCCTGCGGCGCCAGTCGCACGCGGACCGGGCGTTTCAGGTAGCGGCTGATCACCCCCAGCGACACTTGGCTGACCGGGCTTTCGCTGGCAAGGATCAGCGTGTCGCCGTCTTCGGCAACGGGCAGCACGCCATAGTGCGTCGCCAGTTTGCGTGGCAGTGTGGCAATCAGTTGCGGGTCGAGCTTGAACGGGTTAAGCGGCGCCCAGGGCAGGTCCAGCTGCTCGGCCAGGGTGGCCACCAGTTGTTCGCTGTTCACCCAGCCCCGCAACAGCAATTCGCGGCCCAGGCGCCGGCGTACCGGGCTGGTGATTGCCTGTTGCAACTGCTCGTCACTGATCAGCCCTTTGGCCACCAGACGCTGGCCCAGCGGCGTGCGGGCAGGGGCTGCGATGGCGGGGAATTCATGGGTGGTCTTGTCCCAGGCCACGCGCCGTGAGTCGCCCATTTCCATCACTTGGCGCAGGGCACGCAGGTTGGCGAAGAAGTTGACGAAGTTGCTCCACATCATCCGCGGTGCCGACAGAAGGCCTTCGCCGATGCCGTAGAAACGGGTGACGAACCAGCCGCGCTGGAACAGGCGATTGAACAGCATCAGCCCGTTCAGCCACAGCAGGGTAGACAGCAGCCAACTGTCGCTAAGGATCGACATGAAGCGCCACGAGTCCGGCGCAATCACCGTGACCAGCCACATGGCCAGCAACACCAGCAGCAACATGTTGACCAAAAAGCTCAGCAGGTAGGCGAACAGCCCACGGCGGTCGCGCCAGAGGAAGTAGTTGAGTGCGCCCTTGCGGCTCCAGCCGAGGTTGCTGGTGCCCTGGAACACGATGCCGACGATCCACCGCGACTTCTGCCGGATGGCATGCTGCCAGTCACGCGGGAAGTGCTCGCGCACGCAGATCACCTGGGAGAATTCCCGGCTCATGCCCGGGCGCCACTCCTGCTTCAGGGTCAGCGCCGGGTCGGTGATGGAATAACGGGCGAAAATGCACTTCATGCCCTTTTGCTTCAGACGAAAGCCAATGTCGTAGTCTTCGGTGAGGCTCTGCACGTCGAAGGCAATGCCGTCGCCGTCCTCCAGCAGCGCACTGATGGCGCGGCGGCTGAAGCAGGTACCGACACCGGCGCTGGGCACCTGGCCGGTCAGCGCTTCGCGGACGATGACGTCCTTGCCGTGGTTTTCGGCAAACTCGTCGACATAGTGGCCGGCGGTAAAACCTTTCCATTCCGGTGCGTAGGGGTAGACCGGGATCTGGATCATGTCCTTGTTCGGCAGCAGGTAGTTGAACAGGCGCAGCTCCATGGGCGAGATCACGTCTTCGGCGTCATGCAGGATGAAACCGGCGAACTCGATGCCGGCGTCCTGCTGGAAGCGCAGCAGGGCGTCGATGATGTTGTTCAGGCAGTCGGCCTTGCTGGTGGGCCCAGGGCGTGCGCACACCACCTTGTGCACGTTGGGGTAGTGCAGGCACACCGCGTCGACGTCGGCCTGGGTTTGCGGGTCGTTGGGGTAGGTGCCGACGAAAATCTGGTAGTTCTCGTAGTCGATGGTGGAGGCCGCCAGGCGCGCCATTTCACCGACCACGCCCACTTCGTTCCAGGCCGGGACCATGATGGCCAGGGGTTTTTCCGGCACTTCGTACAGGCGCTTTTCGTCGGCCTTTTCGTACTTGTCATACACGCGAAAGCGCCGGATCAACTTGCGGACCCAGTAGCACAGGTCGATGAACAGGTCGTCCAGGCCCAGCAGGAACATCAGCGAGGCAAGGATGATGGCCAGGATCTTCAGGCCGAACAGCACGTAGGTGAGAAAATCGATGAATGCCAGGCTCATATGGCAGGCACCGGCATGGCAGAGTGGGCCATCGTCTTTATCCTCGCTCGCTTCCCTCGACGAAGTTGTACGAAATGTCACTTCTGTACGGGATAGATACAAGCAGCCCTATACGCTGTTGTCCAAATTTCGGGCTTTTTCTTGTGAGCTACATCTTGTAGCTTTACAGGTCGTTCATTCAGGGAGCTGAACATGCAAGGCAAGGCCCGCAAGATCGTCCAGGCCATTCTCTATGAAGCCATCGCGGTTGCCTGCGTGGCGCCCGCGCTGGAGCTGGCGTTCGGTGCCGGCATGGCGCAGTCGACGGTGCTGTCGGTGCTGATGTCAGGCATCGCGATGAGCTGGAACATGGGCTACAACTGGGTGTTCGAGCGCTGGGAAGCGCGCCAGCGCCAGCGTGAGCGCACATTCATGCGGCGCTTGCTGCACGCCTTGGGCTTCGAGGGCGGATTGGTGGTGATCCTGCTGCCACTGGTGGCGTACTGGCTGGATGTGAGCCTGTGGGCGGCGCTGCTGACCAACCTGGCGTTGTTCGTGTTCTTCTTCGTCTACGCCTTTGCCTTCCAGTGGGGCTTCGACAAGGTGTTCGATGTGCCGCTTTCGGCGCAGCAAGCCAAGTGTTGACTTTGTGCCGCACTAACGGCTAAGTTCCTACCCCATGAATACATTCCCGCATGTGAACGCCATTATTATTACCGCCATTATCAGCTTGGCGGGCTAGCGCGTACGTGCACCGAACCCGCCCTGGAGGCGGGTTTTTTCTCTCTGACTCCTGGGCAACATAAAAAAGCCAAGGAGTCATCGATGACCAGCTTCAGCGTCCCTCGTCCTACCGTCACCCCCCAGCAACTGCTGTCGGAGCAGGTGCGGCGCATTCTGGCCGCGCCGGTGTACGACCTGGCCATCGAAACGCCGCTGCAAGCCGCGCCTGCACTGTCTGCCAGCCTGGGTAACCAGGTGCTGCTCAAGCGCGAAGACCTGCAACCTACCTTCTCGTTCAAGATCCGCGGCGCCTACACCCGTTTGTCACGCCTGAGTGCTGTGCAGCGCGAGCGTGGGGTAATCACCGCCTCGGCGGGCAACCATGCCCAGGGCGTGGCCCTGGCGGCGTCGCACCTGGGCATGAAGGCCACCATCGTCATGCCGACCACCACGCCGTCACTCAAAGTTGAGGGGGTGCGGTCGCGCGGCGGGCATGTGGTGCTGCACGGTGAGAGCTTCCCGCACGCCCTGGCCCATGCCCTGACGCTGGCCGACAGCGAAGGCGCCACCTTCGTGCCGCCGTTCGATGACCCGGACGTGATCGCCGGGCAAGGCACCGTGGCCATGGAGATCCTGCGCCAGCGCCCGGGCGCGCTGGACGCCATTTTCGTACCGGTGGGCGGTGGCGGGCTGATCGCCGGTATCGCTGCCTACGTGAAGTACCTGCGCCCCGAGGTGAAGGTGATTGGCGTCGAGCCGGAGGACTCCAACTGCCTGCAGGCCGCCATGGCCGCCGGCGAGCGGGTGATCCTGCCGCAGGTCGGCACCTTCGCCGACGGTGTAGCGGTGGCGCAGATCGGCGCTCATTGCTTCGAGCTGTGCCGGCATTTTGTCGACGAAGTGGTAAGCGTCAGCAGTGACGAGTTGTGCGCGGCGATCAAGGACATCTACGACGACACCCGGTCGATCACCGAGCCTTCTGGTGCCCTGGCCGTAGCCGGGATCAAGAAGTACGTGGCACGCGAAGGCGTGCAAGGGCAGACCTTGGTGGCCATTGACTCCGGGGCGAACGTCAACTTCGACCGCCTGCGCCATGTGGCCGAGCGGGCCGAGCTGGGCGAGCAGCGCGAGGCGATCATCGCCGTGACCATCCCCGAGCAGCCAGGTAGCTTCCGCGCCTTCTGCCAGGCGCTGGGCAAGCGTCAGATCACCGAATTCAACTACCGCTACTACCCAGGCAAGGAAGCGCGCCTGTTCGTCGGGGTGCAGACTCACCCGGTGCACGACCCGCGTGATCAGCTGTTGGCCAACCTTCGTGAGCAGGGCTACAGCGTGCTGGACCTGACCGACAACGAGCTGGCCAAACTGCATGTGCGCCATACCGTGGGCGGCCACGCAGCGCCGGGCGCTGATGAGCGGGTGCTGCGCTTCGAGTTTCCCGAGCGCCCAGGGGCGTTGCTGGGCTTCCTGGAGCGGCTGGGCAAGCGCTGGAACATCAGCCTGTTCCATTACCGCAACCACGGCGCGGCGGAGGCGCGGGTGTTTGCCGCGCTGGAGGTGCCCGGGGATGAGTTGGCAGGCTTGCCGTTGGCGCTGGACGAGATGGGGTATCGGTATTGGGATGAGACTGACAACCCGGCGTACCAGCTGTTCCTGGGCTGACAGTTAATTTGAGTAGACACCGGGGGCCGCTGTGCGGCCCCCGGTTGCGCCCGCAGGGATCGCACGGGCGCCTGTATGTCGAGCGCCCACGATCACCCCACTTCACTTCGCTTGTTCAATTGCTCGCACTGCACCTGCGCATCCGTCCGGCTCGGGTAGCTCGGCGTGAGCCGCTCCTTCGCCTGGTTGTCATAAATGTCGAACCCTCCACACACGGTAGCGGCGTAGTAGCGGCTACCCACGCGGAACGACTCCTTTTCTATCGGCACCGCAGGAACGATAACGAATCTGGTTTGCATGTTTTGTGCCTCCCCAGGCAGAGACTTAAGTATTAGTCTCGCCCGTGATAAGCATCAAGCAGGCTCATGAATAAAACCGCGTTTGATGAAAAGGCGGCGGCCCGTCTGTCGCCTCCAGAGTGGTAATCGGTATTCCTGATCCAAAGTGGGGGGAACAACCCTTGGGCCAAGTGGTCTGCTGAGATGGCCTAAGTCGAACCAGGCGGCATTGAACATGCACCGTCTGAGCGCTTTGCAGCGCTTCAGAACCCCGCCAGTCAGGGACATGGCGGTCGATTATGTTCAGGTAGGTAAAGTTAGGTAAAAGCGGCCACGGCATATACACGGATCAGTATTGTGGTTTGTACTGTCCAGTTAAAGATGCCATTGATGAACACACTTCCGTCGCAGCCAAGCGCTGAACGCGGGGCGTTCTCCAGTTTCGAGGCGTGTCGCAACACCCAACAGGGCCCCGTGGTGATCCTTGCCTCTGGCGCCTCTGCCAAGCATTTTCCGCTGGGCGAATTCGCCCATTTACCCATCATCGCCATGAACGGTTCGGTTGCGATGACCGCCGAACACGGCATCCAGCCATTCTTCTACGTGTGCACCGACAAAAGCTTTCGCCAGCAACAGCCGGCCCTGTTCGCCACTGCCTTGCGCGACAGCGAGCGCCTGGCGCTCTGGCCCGAGCAGTATGCGGGTGCCGATGTGCCGGTAGGCACCGAGTGCTATGCCTTGCATAAAGCGGATACGCCGGGCCTGCTGGACGGGTTGCGTGGCCATGGTGACAGTTGCGTGTGCAACCGCACCCTGTGGAGCAAACGCAGCCGCTCGATTGCCTTCAGCAAAGACTTGGCGCAGGGTTTCTTCGACGCCCGCACAGTGGCGTACGTGGCCTTGCAGTTGGCCTACCACCTGGGCTTCGAAGAAGTGTTGCTGGTGGGGGTGGACCTGGATCAGAGCGTCGGCCGCTTCTACGAGAACGGCCAGGGGCAGTGTTCGCCCTGTGGGCTCGACCAGCATTGGGACAGCCGTATCCTGCCGTCGTTGACGCTGATGGCCAGGGAGGTCGTGAACGAGCACTTCCACGTTTACAACCTGTCGTCGATCTCGCGGATTCCAGCCGAGCTGATCCCCAGGGTCAACCTCAGGGAGGCGCGCCGGATTGCCGGTTGTGCAATTACCTGAGCAAGAAAGCGGGTGCGTGCAGGGCTGTGGATGCGTACAGTACGCCGAACGCAAACAGGCAGGAACCCGCTCATGTCCAGCGCATTCACCTTCATGCATTCGCCCGTCGGCACCCTGACCCTGGTTGCCCGGGGCCAGTGCCTGGCAGCCGTACTGTGGGAAGAGGAGCGGGAAAACCGCGTGCGCCTCGGTGCCTTGCACCGTGACGACCAGTGCCCGGTGCTACTGGACACCGCGCGGCAGCTTGGCGAATATTTTGCGGGCAAACGCCAGCGCTTCGAGCTGGCGCTGGATTTCGCCGGTACCGAGTTCCAGCGCCAGGTGTGGGCCGCGCTGCTGGCGATACCCTTCGGTGAAACCCGCAGCTACGGCGACATCGCCCGGCAGATCGGCAACCCCAGCGCGGTGCGGGCGGTAGGCGCCGCCAATGGCCGCAACCCGATCTCGATCATCGCCCCGTGCCACCGCGTGATCGGCGCTTCGGGCAGCCTGACCGGCTTTGCCGGTGGCCTGGCGGCCAAGCAGTACTTGCTGGCGCTGGAGGGCCGGCAAAGCCTCGCGCTGGACCTGTAGGCGTCAGCTGAACCAGCTGGCGACCAGGCAGGCCAGCAACGCCAGCGCCGAGCCAGCCATCAGGGTGTACTGCCGATGGGCCCGACGTGCATGGGCCTTGACCGCACGCAGGTACTCGCCCGGTGTCGGTGCATCGGGCCGATGGCGCAAACCCTCGGCCACATCGGCAAGCTGGCCCTGGATCAGCAAGCCGACCAGGTAGTAGGTGCAGGTGTAACTCAGCAACGCCAGAAACAGATAGATCATGCCGGGTGTGGGTCCAAAGGCAGGGCCATTGCGCTGGCGTTGCCAGTGTCCAGCATGATCAGCCCTTCACTGTGGTCGTCCAGGCTGGCCAGCAAGCGCCCCTGGCTGTCCCACGCTGCCGAACCGCCCGCACCGATGAAGGTGTCGGCTGGCCCCACGCAGTTGGCCATCAGTATCGGCATGCCCAGTTCACGTGCCACCTCCGGGTAATGTGCGTATCCCTCGCGGATGCCCTTGGCGGTTTTCGCCACGCTGACCAGATACAGGTCGGCGCCGTGCTCGCGGGCGGCGGCCGCGTGGGCCATGAACATCGATTCGTAGCAGATCGCCGGTGCCACCCGATGATCGCCTACTTGCAGCAGCAGTGCCTGATCGCCAGGGGTGAAGTAGGGCAGCTCGTCATCATGCAGGCGCCGTTTGGCATAGGCCTGGCGCGGTGCCCCGGGGCTGAAGATGGGCATGCCAATGCGAATACCGTCGGGTGTCGGCAACGGCAGGCCAACGGCCACGGTGATACCCAGGCGGTCACAGGCTGCCTGCAGCGGGCCCAGCCGCTCGGAGCTGACCGGCAAGGCGGCCTGGCGCGCAAGGCTTGGCTCATAGCCGGTCAGCGAGAGTTCGGGGAACACCACCAGCGCCGCGCCAAGGGCCGCGGCCTGCTCGATGCAGGCCAGATGACGCTGGAGGTTGCCTGGCAAATCGCCCTTGAGCGACGCCAGTTGTACGGCGCACAGTTTCATGAAATACCCTTCCCTGGTACAGGTTGAAGGGTCGAGCATACTATCGGCACCAACGCCTGTACCAGTGAAGGCTTTTTCAGGTTGCCGGGTGCGTCGCGAAGCGCTGGCGGAACCAGTCGTCGAGCATGGCCTTCTCGGCATACAGGCGGTCGCTGCTGCTGGCGACCCGGCCGGGGCGGCTGAGGTACATCTTGTCGCTGACCCGCTCCTCGGCCTGCTGGGCGGGTTTGCCCGGCTGACTGAGGGTGTAGGTGAGGTCGATGCTCGGCCAGGTGATCTCGCGCATGAAACGCACATCGTAGGCCTGGCTGTGCCAGGGCTCGAAGCGCCCGGCCAGGTCGATGTCGCGGATATCGATGACCAGCTGCTGGCCCGGTTGCAGGTAACGCTGACCGAGCTTTTGCAGGTACTGGGTAAGGGATTTCATCACATAGTCGTCGGCGCCACGCTCATAACCGTGGCTGTCCAGGCTGGCGTCGCGGAAATGTTCCGGGTGGTCGAAACGCACCTCGACCTGCGCGGCCGGGGAGCCTTGTGCCATGCTGTTCAGTGATAGCGCCATGAGCACGGCACACACGAGGGCGGTACGCATGATGCACCTCCGGGGTAGATTGGGGGTGTTTCCATTTTACGCCCGCCATGGCAGCACCTGCAGAGGAAGATTGTAATGGGACGGTTTCGGCGGTTGCTCGCCAATATCCGGGGGCGTGACCTGGCGGTGGGCGATATCCATGGTCACTTCCAGCGCCTGGAACAGTGCCTTGAAGCGGTGGGGTTCGACCCCGCGGTAGACCGCCTGTTCAGTGTGGGTGACCTGGTCGACCGGGGGCCGCACAGCGAGGTCGTGCTGGAGTGGCTCGCGCAGCCTTGGTTCCATGCGGTGCAAGGTAACCATGAGGCGCTGGCAATCACTCGCGTGCGTGGGGGGCGGCTTGACCTGGACATGTACCGCGCAGCGGGTGGCAGCTGGTTCCTGGACCTGCCGCGGGCCGCACAATTGCGCTTCGTGGAGCGCTTCGAGCAGTTACCAATTGCCATCGAAGTGGAAAGCGCGGCCGGCCTGGTCGGGTTGCTGCATGCAGACAGCCCGTTTGCTGATTGGGCAGTGCTGCGTTCATGGCTTGAGCTGGAGCTGGATCACGACCCGAAGGTACGTGAGGTATGCCAGTGGTCGCGCCGGCGCCTGAAGGAAGGCGATACCCAACCGGTGCAGGGCCTGCGTGCTTTGCTGGTCGGGCACACGCCGGTGCTGGAGGCAAAGCTGCTGGGTAATGTCTGGCACCTGGACACGGGGGGCTGGGCGAGTGGCCACTTTACCTTGATGGACATGCGCACCTTGCAACTGGTCAGCCCCGGGCCAGATGCAGCACCAGCGCCGCAGCCAATATCACCAACATGAGCCCTGAGGCCCGCTCCAGCCACGGCAGGCTGCGAGCGAAACGCCGCAGTACCCGCTGGTTACCGATGGCCACGGCCACCAGCAGGTCCCAGAGCAGGACGATGCTGAACATCCACACGGCGTAGGCCGATTTCCAGCCGGTGCTGGCGCTGGCTACCATACTGGCAAGGCTGGCATAGAACAGCGCGTTTTTGGGGTTGAGGATGCCGGACAAGAAGCCCATGCCCAGATTGTGCCACCAGCCTTGAACCCGCTGGTTGTCCGTGACTGAGCGCAGGCTGGTTTGCCCCGCATGGCGCAGGAACAGCACGCCGATGTACAGCAGGTAGCTGGCGCCGGCCAGTTGCAGGGACGTAAACAGCAGGCTGCCTTCCTGCAACACCGACAGGCCGGTGAAGGCGATGGCGATGAACGCGCCATTGGCCAGGGCAATGCCCAGGCAGGCGCCGCTGGCGATGCGCCAGCCGCTGTTGATCGAGCTGCGTGCGACCAGGAAGAAGTCCGGGCCAGGTGAGAGCAGGGCGAGGAAGTGGGCGAGGGCGATGATCAGGAACTGTTGCATGGGCGGCGCGGCTCTGCGGGAAAAACCGCAGTCTGCTGCCGGGCTTGTCAGGCGTATTGAAGAATATTGCGTGGTAGTGCCTTGGGGCTGCTGCGCAGCCCTATCGCGACACAAGGCCGCTCCCACAGGTACTGCGTATGCCGTTCAATGCGGGAGCGGCCTTGCGTCGCGATCGGGGCGCAGAGCGCCCCCAGGATGTCAAGGGCTGCGCACATCCCGATACTGGCCTGGCGTCACGCCCACATGGGCCTTGAATACCCGCTGGAAATGGCTTTGGTCGGCAAACCCGAGGCGGTAGGCCACCTCCGCCAACGCCAGCCCTTCACCCAACAACTGCCGCCCGCGATTGATCCGGGCATTGAGCACATAGGCATGCGGGGTCAAGCCAGTGGCGGTGCGGAACGCGCGGATCAGCTGGTAGCGCCCAAGGCCGGCTTCGCGGGCCAGCACCTCCAGGCACAGTTGCGCGGGGTCTTGCCCTTCGAGGCGCGCGATCAACCCGCTCAACACAGTCGCCCCCAAGGCGGGGGCTGCCGTCAGAGGGGCTTGTGCGGAAAAGTCCAGGTCACCCACAAAGGCAATCAGCGCCGCATCTTTCTCACGGTTGCTGGCGCTGGAGAACAGCAATCTGTTCAGCTCGCAGAACTGCCCATACACCGCCGGCGCCCGGCAGATACGCGCCGGTTCGCCGGGGCCGGCGCCGCCCAGCCCCGATTCCAGGCGCACTTGTGCCAGCCAGTCGGCGTCCACATGCAGCATCTGGTAGCTCCAGGCTTGCCCGGGCTCGGGGTTGCAGGCATGTACGCGGTGGGCTGGCACCAACACCAGCGTACCGGGTGTCAGGCGTTCCTGCCCATTCACGGCGCCGCTGAAATGGCTGTGGCCGGCATCCACTGCACCGATGGAAAACGTTGGGTGACTGTGGGCCTTGTAACAGGCCCGGCTATGACAGGCGCGGCGGCTTTCCACATGCGGGAGTGCCGGGTCGCGCCACAGCGCGGCGTGGGAGCGGGGCATCACAAGGTCCTCTATTTCGCCGGCAGCGTAACAGGTGCCGCGTACCCATACAGTTTTTATCGCTGGCTGTAACTTGACCGCAAGGCCCGGCAGAGGCCGAAATAGACGCCTGTTGCCAAAGGAAAACAACAATGGACCTTTCAAGCCTGCTGCTTTTCATCCCCGCCTGCTTTGCCCTGAACATGGCGCCGGGGCCCAACAACTTGCTGTCGCTGCACAACGCCAGCCGCTACGGCCTGCGCACGGCCTGCGTGGCCGGGGGGGGTCGCATTGTCGCCTTCAGCGGCATGATCGCCCTGGCGGCCATGGGCCTGGCAGTGGTGCTGCATACCAGTGAATACCTGTTCATGGCCATCAAGGTAGTGGGGGCGGCCTACCTGTTCTACATCGCCTGGCAACTGTGGCGTGCACCGGTAGGCGAGGCAGTGGTGGCAGCGGACTACCCGCGTGGCACCTGGCGCCTGACGCGCCAGGAGTTCTGGGTGGCGGCCGGCAACCCCAAGGCCATCCTGATCTTCACCGCGTTCCTGCCGCAGTTCGTTACAGTCGGCAGCGCCACCCCGGTGAGCGAGCAGTTTCTGTGGTTGGGCGCGCTGTTCTTGCTGTTGGAATGGGCTGCCATTGCCCTCTATGCAGGCCTGGGTGCCTACATGCAGCGCTGGTTCAGCCAGCCTGGCCCGCGCCGCGTGTTCAACCGGGTCAGCGCCTCCCTGCTGGGCTGCGCTGGCCTCGGCTTGCTGGCGGCGCGCCGCTAGAACTGCCAGCGCACCCCCAGGTTGACGCCGCTGGCTTCCTGCTGGCGGCTGTCCAGGTTGGCGGTGTACTGCACGCCGCCATGCAGGCTCAGCGCTTCGCTGACCTGCGCCACCACGCCGCTTTCCAGTTGCACTGAGGTATAGCGGTAGTCGGTCTTGATCTTGTCGACACCATCGAAGGTCAAGGTGTCGCGGCCACCGTCGCCGTGCCACAGGTTAACCTGCGCATAGGGCTGCAGCAGGCGCCCGCTGCTTCCCGTGAACGCCCCTTCCAGGCGCACACCCAAGCGACCCGTCAGCTCGACCTGGGCGTCATGGCTGATGCGCGAAATGCTATCGCTTGCGCTGTCGAGCGAAACTTTTTGTGCGATCAGCTGGGCTTGCGGCTCCAGCCTCCAGCGCTCGTACAGGGCAATGGGGTACCCGGACTCCAGCGACGCCGTCCAGGCGTGGCCGTCGATGTCCAGCTTGTCGCCGCGGTCCGAGCGGGCTCGCCCATCAAGGCGGGTGTACTGCAACACTGCATCCAGGTACGCGCCTTGGGGCCCGACCAGCGTCCAGTATGTGCCGACGCTGTCGCCATCGAGTTTCAGGTCCCCCACGCTGCGGTCTTTCACGGCCAGGGCGAAACCTTTGACGTCGGCGTCCAGGCGGCTATGGCTGACGTAGAAGCCGACATGCTGGCGGTAACCGTTGTCGTGGACCTTGGCATACAGGTCCTGGCCCACCTTGAAACCGTATAGGTCGCCATCCAGGCTCGGGCTGACCGTCCCGCTCCATTGCTGGCGCAGCGTGCCGCCGTAGGCCTGCCCCCAACTGGCAGGCAGGGCGCCTTCGCCTTTGAGCAACTGTTGGTCACCCTGGCGTTGATGGAAGGTGCCCAAGGCCTGGCGGGCGATGATCGCAGCGCCTCTTGGAACGGCAGCGTAAACCGGGACTTCCGGGCGATACAGCGGCAGGCTTTCGCCTTGCACGGGGGCGGGCAGGTCGACCTGGCCAGGTGCCGGTGCGGCAACAGGTGGCGTCTGGGCCGGTGCTATCAAAGGTGGCTCGCCCGGCTGTGAAGGTTGTGTTGGTTGTACGGGCCCGGGTACAGGTGCTGGAGCGGGTGCCGCGACCAGCGTCGAGCGCAGGTACCAGCTGTTTTCGCTGCCAGCGGTTACACCACCTTTGAACAACCGGTAGTCATAGGCACCCACCGATAGCGTTT
This sequence comes from Pseudomonas putida NBRC 14164, assembly GCF_000412675.1. NCBI lineage: Bacteria > Pseudomonadati > Pseudomonadota > Gammaproteobacteria > Pseudomonadales > Pseudomonadaceae > Pseudomonas > Pseudomonas putida. Next base: position 2,756,771 of record NC_021505.1, read on the forward strand.
GCGTCTGCACGAATGCAGTGGCCGTGCTGGTGGCGCCGTCACGGGCTTCGACGACCTGGATGCCGTTCTGTGCGGTTGCTGCACCCGCGCCATTGAGGTTGTTGACGAGCAATTGCGTGGAGCCGCTAATGGCGCCACGGCTGACCACCAGGCGGTCGGAGGCAGCGCCATCGCCTGCCAGCACGCTATTCAGGCGCAGGGTGCCGTTGTTACCGGTGTAATCGCCCTGAACGGTCAGGCGGCCTTGAGCGTCGTTGCCACGACTCAGGTCGATGGTGCCGGCGTTGAATACCGATACCTTGCTGTCACTCTGGATGCTGACGATGCTGCCCTGACGGCTGTTCAGCGCGCTGCTTGCATCGATTTGCAGGGTCCCGGTCCCAGTGGCCGGGATCACGCGTGGCTGATCGCTGCCCAGGTCTCCCAGTGTAAGGGTGTCGTTGAGGGTGAGCCGGCTGCCTTGCTGGAGGTTGATGGACTCCCAGTTCATGTACGACGCACCTTGGCCGACCTGACTCTGCTCGAATGTCAGTGTGTCCGTGCCGGTACCGCCGTCCAGGATAACGGCAGAGTTGCCCAGGTCGATGGCGCGGACGATGGCGGTGTCATCGTCATTCTCCATGATGACCCGCTTACCGATCTGGCCACCCGTCCAGGTAAATTCATCCTTGCCGTTGCCAGTGCGTATTTCGCCTTTGAGCGTGCCGCCGCTGATGGTTATCTTGTCAACGCCGCTACTGGTACTGATATCACCGCCGACGGTGCCGCCCGTCATGATGATCGTGTCGTTGCCAAGCCCGCTGACCACGTTGCCAACAACAACGGTTTCGACACCGAGCCCTTGGGAAATCTCGAGGAAGTTGTCAGCGAGCTTGAGATCGATTCGGCCAATGCTGCCGCCTTTGAACCACGCCGTGTCTCCATCTTCAAAAGCGCCTGTGATGGTGCCGCCGGTCATGGTGAACGTGTCCATGTCACCGCCTTGGTTCAATGACCCTAGCGTGCCGCCAGACATGGTGAAGGTGTCTTGGCCATTGCCTTGTTGCAATGACTGGACCGTTGCGCCGCTGAGGGTGAACTCATCAGCGGCATCGGTTTGCACGAGGGCGCCAAGGGTCTCACCGGGGGTAACCGTCAGGGATTGGGAGTGAGCCAGTAATGGCAGTGCCAGCAGGGGGAAGGGCAGCAGCAAGCGGGGGCATCGCATAGGCAGGTCTCCGGGTCCATTCAAGGGTCCACTACCTGAAGCGACGCCAGCAGGACGGCTTCGGCCCTGCCGGAGTTGTATGTAATGTTGGGTGACGGGACAACTGGCAAAAATGTCAGGTGGCCCGCTGCCATCAATCGCGGTAGAACGTTTGCACCAGGTGGTAGCCGAACTTGCTCTTGATCGGCCCGTGCACCACACGCAAAGGTTTTTTGAAAATTACCTGGTCGATAGCGCCGACCATCTGGCCCGGGCGGACTTCGCCCAGGTCGCCGCCGCGCTTGCCCGAAGGGCAGATAGAAAACTTTTTGGCGAGCACGTCGAAAGCCTCACCGTTGGCGATGCGCTGTTTGAGCTTTTCGGCTTCGTCAGCGGTCTTGACCAGGATGTGGCGGGCTTGGGCTTTCATGAGGTACCTGTGCTTCGGGCGCGAAAAAAGGGGCGCATTATGCCTGATAGATTCGCCTTGCAGGAGCGGCACAAGGCCGCTCCTGCAGGGGCTGCGGTAGTTATTCGACTTTAGCCTTTTGCACGTCCTGCGACGCCGACCAGATGCGGTAGCGCACCTCGACATCCTTGGGCACATACACCACCACCGGCAGCTTGCTGTTGTAGCGCAACAGGAAGCCGTCACCGATCACTGGTACGAAGGCCTTGGTCTTCTTGCCATCCGGGCAGGCCATCAGGGTGCTGGCCGGGCCGCTGACTTTGTCCAGGCGGTAGTAGTTGTAGCCCCAGCCTTCCAGGGTGCGTTCTTCCAGGCTGCCGCCCAGGCGCTGGCGATTGCAGTCGACCTGCAAGGTCTTGCCGGCGAGGATTTCCAGTTTGTAGGCCGATTCATCGGCCTGTGCCGGCAGGTGGATAACCTGCCGGGTAAAGCCTTTTTCCGCTTCGGGGTAAGGCGCGACGTCCTTCAGGCTGGCCGCCATCACAGGCGTGGCGGCAGCCAGGGTGAGGGCCAGAATTGCGGTCATCGGGGTAGGGCGCATAGGGCCTCCTTGCAGATAAACGAATGCGAACCCGCCGCCAGGCCCAGGCTGCCCGTCACTGGGCCAACCAGCCACCATCGACGTTCCAGGCGGCGCCGCGAACCTGGCTTGCGGCCTCGCTGCACAGGAATAGTACCAGTTCACCCAGGTGCTCGGGGGTGACGAACGCCAGCGACGGTTGCTTTTCGGCCAGCAGATCATGCTGTGCTTGCAGCGGATCGCCACCGTTGGCAGCACGATCGTCGATCTGCTTTTGCACCAGCGGGGTCAGCACCCAGCCGGGGCAGATGGCGTTGCAGGTGACATTGCTGGTCGCGGTTTCCAGGCCTACCACCTTGGTCAGGCCGACCACACCATGCTTGGCTGCAACGTAGGCCGCCTTGCCGGTCGAGCCGACCAGGCCATGCACCGAGGCAATGTTGATGATGCGCCCCCAGTTGCGCGTACGCATGCCCGGCAGGGCCAGGCGCGTGCCATGGAACACGGCTGACAGGTTCAGGGCAATGATCTTGTCCCAGCTTTCCACCGGGAACTGCTCCACCGGCGCTACATGCTGGATGCCGGCGTTGTTGACCAGGATGTCGACGCCACCGAATTGGCGTTCGGCCAGGGCGAACAGCGCTTCAATCTGGGCTACGTCCGACAGGTCGGCCGGGTGGTGAACCACCTTCACGCCATGGCGGGCGATGTCGGCTATGGCCGGTGCCGGGTCGCCAAAGCCGTTGAGCACGATATTGGCGCCAGCGCGGGCCAGTACCAGGGCGATACCCAGGCCGATGCCGCTGGTGGAACCGGTGACGAGTGCAGTCTTGCCTGTGAGGGTCATGCAAAGCTCCTTGTCAAGTAAAGGCAGGTCCGAAGATTCAGCGTCTGTAGAGGTCCTGTGGGAGCGGGTTTACCCGCGAAGAGGACGGGCCTGATAACTCATCCTCTGGGGTCGAAGGCTTCGCGCAAGGCATCGCCGATAAACACCAGCAACGACAAGATCACCGCCAGCGCAAAAAACGCCGTAAAGCCCAGCCACGGCGCTTCCAGATGCTGCTTGCCCTGGGTCACCAGCTCACCCAGTGAGGCACTCCCGGCCGGCATGCCGAAACCGAGAAAATCCAGTGCAGTCAGGGTGGTGATTGCCCCGGTCAGCATGAACGGTACATAGGTCAGCGTGGCGTTCATGGCATTGGGCAAGATATGCCGCAGCATCACCTGGCTGTCCGGTAACCCCAGCGCGCGAGCGGCTTTCACGTACTCCAGGTTGCGCCCACGCAGGAACTCGGCGCGCACCACATCGACCAGGGCAAGCCAGGAGAACAGCGCCATGATGCCCAGCAGCCACCAGAAATCCGGCTCCACAAAACCGCTGAGGATGATCAGCAGGTACAGCACCGGCAACCCCGACCACACCTCCAGCAGGCGTTGGCCGAGCAGGTCGACCCAGCCGCCGTGGTAGCCCTGCAACGCGCCGGCCACCACGCCGATAAACACGCTGACCACGGTCAGTGCAAAGGCAAACAGCAGTGATACCCGCGTGCCATACAACACCCGAGCCAGCACGTCGCGGCCCTGGTCGTCGGTGCCTAGCCAGTTGCTCGCACTGGGCGGGCTGGGGGTGGGTACCAGCAGGTCGTAGTTGGGCGTATCGGCACTGAACGGGATGGGCGCGAACAGCATCCAGCCGCCCTGGCCTGCGATCAATTGCCGTACATAGGCACTGCGATAGTCGGGCTGGAATGGCAGTTGGCCGCCGAATTCCTGCTCGCTATAGCGCTTGAGCGCCGGCACATACAGGTCGCCTTTGTAGCCCAACAGCAGCGGCTTGTCGTTGGCCACCAGCTCTGCGCACAGGCACAACAGCAGCAGGCCGGCGAACAGCCACAGCGAGACCCAGCCCAGGCGGTTGCGGCGAAAGCGTTGCAGGCGGCGGCGCGAGACGGGCGAAAGCATCAGTGCGCCCTCGTGTCGAAGTCGATACGCGGGTCGAGCAGGGTGTACGACAGGTCACCGATCAGGCGGATCAACAGGCCCGCCAGGGTGAAGATGAACAGGGTGCCGAACACCACCGGGTAATCCCGCGACACGGCGGCCTCGTAACTCAGGCGGCCGAGGCCATCGAGCGAGAAGATCACCTCGATCAGCAACGACCCGGCGAAGAACACCGTGATCAGTGCCTGCGGTAACCCGGCCACCACCAGCAGCATGGCATTGCGCAGGACGTGGCCGTACAGCACCCGGCGCTCACTCAGGCCCTTGGCGCGGGCGGTGACCACGTACTGGCGGGAAATCTCGTCCAGGAAGGCGTTCTTGGTCAGCAACGTAAGGGTTGCGAAACCGCCGATCACCAAGGCCCCGACCGGCAGCACCAGGTGCCAGAAGTAGTCGGCCACCTTGCCCACCAGGCTGAGTTCGTCGAAGTTTTCCGAGACCAGGCCGCGTACCGGGAACCAGTTGAGCGAGGTGCCGCCGGCGAACAGCACGATCAACAGCAAGGCGAACAGGAACGAGGGCAGCGCGTAGCCGATCACGATCAGTGCGCTGCTCCAGGCATCGAAACGGCTGCCGTGGCGCACCGCCTTGCGGATACCCAGCGGGATCGATACCAGGTAGGTGATCAGCGTGGCCCAGAAGCCCAGCGACAGGGTGACCGGTAACTTGTCGAGGATCAGGTCGGTGACTTTGGCACCACGGAAGAAGCTGCTGCCAAAGTCCAGGCGGGCATACTGGCCGAGCATCAACCACAGGCGTTCGGGGGCGGACTTGTCAAAGCCGTACTGGCGCTTGATCTCTTCGATCAGTTTCGGGTCCAGGCCGCGGGTGGCCCGCGACTCGCTGTGCACCACTTCCGCCCGGGCGCCGGGTGCGCCGCCACCCAGGCCTTGCAGCCGCGCAACGGCCTGTTCCACCGGGCCACCCGGGGCGGCCTGGACGATGGCGAAATTCACCAGCAGGATCGCCAGCAGCGTCGGGATGATCAACAACAGGCGTCGCAAAATGTAGGTGGTCATGGCGTGGCCTTCCGGCGTTCGGCCATTTGCGCGTTGGTCAGCGGGGTGGGGCTTACTTCCCACCAGGTGTCCAGGCCTTCGTCATAGGCGGCCTGGACCTTGGGCAGGCCAAAGCGGTTCCACCATGCGGTGGAGCTGCCCGGCGGGTAATAGTTGGGGATCCAGTAATAGTTCCATTGCAGCACCCGGTCCAGGGCATGGGCGTGCTGCAGCATGTCGGCCTGGGTGTCGGCGCGCACCAGGCCGTCGATCAGGTGGTCCACGGCCGGGTCCTGCAACACCATCAGGTTGTTCGAGCCGGGGTCGTGGGCGGCTGCCGAGCCAAAATAGTTGTACAGCTCGGCACCGGGCGACAGGGTGACCGGGTAGCCGGTGACGATCATGTCGTAGTCGCGTGCCATCAGGCGGTTGACGTACTGGGCTGAATCGACATTGCGAATGTTCAAGGTGACGCCGATCTGTGCCAGGTTGCGTTTCCACGGCAGCAGCAGGCGCTCCAGGCCGGACTGGCCATTGAGGAAGGTGAATGCCAGCGGCGTGCCCTGGCTGTTCACCAGGCGGTCACCTTCGGGGTGCCAGCCGGCTTGTTCGAGCAGCGCCAAGGCCTGCAACTGCTGCTTGCGGATAATCCCCGAACCATCGGTGACCGGTGCGGTAAATACGGTGGTGAAGACTTCGTCCGGTACTTTGCCACGCAGCGGATCGAGCAGCTTGAGTTCGCCGGCATCCGGCAGCTTGCGGGCTGCCAGCGGGGTGTTGGAGAACACGCTCTGCTGGCGGATGTACAGGTTGCGCATCATCTGCCGGTTGCTCCACTCGTAGTCCCACAGCATGCCCAGCGCCTGGCGCACGCGGCGGTCCTTGAACTGCGGCTGGTCGAGGTTGAACACGAAACCCTGGGCAACCTGCGGTTTGGCCGGGCCCAGGTGGGCGCGTTGCAGGCGGCCGTCGTCCAGTTGCGCGCCGTTGTAGCCCAGGGTGTAGGCGGTGGCGGAGAACTCGCGGTTATAGTCGTAGCCACCGCCTTTGAGCACCTGCCGCGCCACTTCGGTGTCGCCGAAGTACTCGATGCGCAGCTGGTCGAAATTGTAGCGGCCACGGCTGGCCGGCAGGTTGCGCGCCCACCAGGTCGGGTTGCGCTCGAAGGTGATGCTGCGGCCGTTGTCGATGCGCCCGATGCGGTACGGCCCGCTGCCGACCGGCTTGTCGAAGCCGGCACCATTGGCGAAGTCGCGCTGCTGCCAGTCATGTTCGGGCAGCACCGGCAGGCTGGCGAGGTCCAGCGCCAGGGTGCGGCCGTGGTCGGGCTTGAAGTCGAAGCGCACGTGCTGCGGGCCTTCCACGGTGACGCCGGTCACGTCGGCGAACTGGGTGCGGTATTTAAGGCTGCCCTTGCTCATCAACAGCTCGAAGGTAAACCGTACGTCCTCGGCGCGAACGGGTTTGCCATCGGCGAAGGTGGCACGCGGATCTATCTCGAAACGCAGCCAGGCATCGTCCGGGCCACGCTCCATGTTTCGGGCGATCAGGCCATAGACGGTGTAGGGTTCATCGAACGAGCGGACCGCCAGTGGCGCGTATAGCAGGCCGTCGACCTCGCTGACACCGATGCCCTTGTCGATATACGGCAGGATATGGTCGAACTGGCCGATCTCGATGGCCGAGCGGCGCAGGATGCCGCCCTTGGGGGCGTCGGGGTTTACGTAGTCGAAATGCTGGAAGTCGGGGGTGTAGCGGGGGGCTTCGTCGTAGACGGTGAGGGCGTGGCTGGGAGCGGCCTGTGTATCGAAGGCAAGGCAAAGCAGGAGCAGCCAGCACAACCCCTGTGGGAGCGGGCATGCCCGCGAATAGGCCAGGCCAGACAACCTTGTTGACTGATCCGCCGCATTCGCGGGCACGCCCGCTCCCACAGGGAGTTTCATCGGCTGCGAGGACTTAGTCCTGACGGCTGGTCACTTCCAGCAGGTGGTAGCCGAACTGGGTCTTCACCGGGCCTTGCACAGTGTTGACCGGGGCGCTGAACACCACGGTGTCGAATTCCTTGACCATCTGGCCTGGGCCGAACGAGCCCAGGTCACCGCCCTGACGGCTGGACGGGCAGGTGGAGTTGGCTTTGGCGATGTCGGCGAAGTCGGCGCCTGCTTCGATCTGGGCTTTCAGTTCGTTGCACTTGTCTTCGCTGCTGACCAGGATGTGGCGGGCGGTTGCACGGGCCATGGGTACTGCTCCTTGGGGTAAAAAGGCAAGCCTAGCGCACTTGCTTGGGGTATGTCTCGCCAGGCTCGCAACCTTGGGCTTACAGTTTTTGTGCCGCCTCACGCAACAGGGTGTCAGTCGAGGCCCAGCCCAGGCAGCCGTCGGTGATCGACACGCCGTATTTCAGTGCCCCCTTGCCCAGCGCTTGGCAGCCATCGAACAGGTGCCCCTCTATCATCACGCCAACGATCGAGCGGTCACCGGCCAGGCGTTGTTCCAGCACTTCGTTGAACACCGCTGGCTGGCGTGCCGGGTCCTTGCCGCTGTTGGCGTGGCTGCAATCGACCATGATCCGCGCCTGCAACCCCACCTTGGCCAGGGCCTGGCGGGCCATGGCGATGCTGTTGGCATCATAGTTGGGGCCCTTGTGGCCACCACGCAGTACCAGGTGTGTATCGGGGTTGCCCAGGGTTTCGATGATTGCCGGGTGGCCCTGCGCATCCATGCCGAAGTGGCGGTGCGGGTGGGCAGCGCTGCGCATGGCGTCGCTGGCGATGGCGATGCCGCCGTCGGTGCCGTTCTTGAAACCGACCGGCAGCTCCAGGCCACTGACCATTTCGCGGTGAATCTGCGATTCGGTGGTGCGTGCGCCAATCGCAGCCCAGGCCAGCAGGTCGTCAAAGTAGCCGGCGGCCATCGGTTGCAGCAGCTCGGTGGCAACCGGCAGGCCACGCTCGATCATGCTCAGCATCAGCCCGCGGGACAAGGCGATACCCGAGTGCATGTCGTCGCTGCCATCAAGGTGCGGGTCGTAGGCCAGGCCTTTCCAGCCCACGGTAGTACGCGGTTTTTCGACGTAGGCGCGCATCACCAGCAGCAGCTTGTCATCCACTTCGCTGCTGAGGGCGGCCAGGCGGTCGGCGTATTCCAGGGCCGAGCGTGGGTCGTGGATCGAGCATGGGCCGACGATGACCAGCAGGCGCTCGTCGCGGCCTTCGAGGATGTTGCGGATGGCTTGGCGGTGGGCCTGGACTTGCTGGGCCAGTTCACTGGACAGCGGCATCTGCTGCTTGAGCAGGTGCGGGCTGGGCAGGCGCTTGCTGACGGTGGTGTTGGCTGCTTGCGGCTGGGTCAGGGGCAGGGCGAGGTTGGTAGCTTGCATGGCGTTTTTCCCTGGGCGGACGGCGGGTTCTGGCCCGCGTGGTCGGCCCTATCGAGGTGTTCGACAGATCGTTGAATTCGTATTGGCTGCTGCATTGCCACCTGTAGAAGACCGATCGGAGGCGGCAGGCTGGCCCGAGCGGGATTGGCTAAATCGCCAGGCATAGGTGTTTGCGTAGTAGTAAGTGGCGTAGTTCATGAATCTGTCCTCAATATGAATCGGTGTTGTTCAAAGGCCTGAAAAGCAAAACCCCCGGTCGGGGAGCCGACCGGGGGTTTGAGTATTCTCATGTTCGGCGGCCCCTCGAAGGTGGGCGCCGTGTGGGTATCGGCGCCTAGTGGCTAAACCAATACCCAAAGTAATAGCTGGCAGGTGCCACGCAGCCGGCAACGGCCAGCACAGGGCGCAGGTTGCGACCGGTGTGGTTGGCGTGGTTGCGGGTGTGTTTTGGCATGTTGCTCTCCAGTGAATGAGCCCGAGCTTACTTCAGTTTTACCGGGCCATTCAATGGATAAATGCTATGGGGCCGATCATTTGTTTTTGTACTGATTGGTTCAATGGCCATAACGACCGACCAGGCTCTGCGCCCCCAATGCGTGGCCTTGTAGCAACTGCAGCAGGCCATTGCGGTCCAGGCCTTCGGGCAAGGTGCCCAACGGCAGGTCGGTGGCGATCAGGGTCAGTGCGTAATGGTGCGGGTTGTCGCCAGCGGGTGGGCAGGGGCCCCGGTAGCTGAGGGTGCCCCGCGAGTTGCGCCCCACAGTCACGTATTGCCCACTGAGCCCCGCCATGCCTTCCTTGAGCCCATCGTGTTCCGGGTCGATGTTGTAGGCAACCCAGTGCACCACGCCGATACCCTTGCCGCCGTCCGGATCGAACATGATCAACGCGAGCGACCGGGTACCTGCTGGCAGGTTTTCCCAGCTCAGTTGCGGGGTGCGCTCTTCACCGGCGCCGCAGGCCGGGTCTGGGCCGACCTGCTGCAGGGCAATCACGCCACCATCGGTAAACGACGAAGAACTGATCGACAGCGCACCTTGGTTACTGCTGTTGGCCAACGCCGTGCAAGGGAGCAGGGCGGCGAGCAGCCACGGTTTGACGTTCATGACGAATCCTTGGCAGGGCTTTGGGGCGCAGTGTAGCCGAGGCGAGCCTTAGTGGCTGTCCTGGTCCTCGGCGGTGCCGCCGGTGTGCCCGGCCCCAGAGCCGGTCGCCTCGCCCGTGCTGTTGGAACCCCCACTGGCCCCGTCGGCGGCATCGCTGTTGCTGCCGGTGTCGCTGCTGTCGTTGTCCTGGCCACTGCCGGGGCTGTTGACGCTGCTGTCATCACCGGCGGTCTTGCCGCCAGACTGGTCGGTTTGCGGACGGCTGTCGGTGTTGGTGTCAGTGGCGGCGAAGCTGGTGCCGGTGAGGCTGGTCAAGGCCAGCGCCAGGCACAGGGAAAGCGGGCGAATGCGGATCATGGGAATGCTCCTTTGCGGATGATCTGTCATTCGTTTGGCTGGCGACGGGTGGCGGGGTGCCTTCTAGGCGACGGGTGGTCATTTGCGGGGCTGCTTTGCAGCCCAATCGCGACGCGAGGCCGCTCCCACAAGGAAATGCGATTTCCTGTGAGAGCGGCCCTGGAATCAATGAGATTCCGAGCGCTGCGCTGGCGCCGGGCTTTCGACCGGTTCCAGCGGTGGATGCTCCTGCGCCGCATGCATCAGGTCTTCGGTCACCCGCAGCTCGGCACCGGTTGGCGAGAAGGTGGTCGAGGCGGTGAACGGCGCCGGGTGCTCTGCGGCCGGGCGCTTGCCACGGCGCCACATGAAGAAGCAAACCATGGCCAGATTGACCACGGCAAAGGCCCAGAACAACCCGGCCTCGCCAAACTCGGTCATCATCGGCGAAATCGCCACCGGCGCCATGGCCGAACCCAGCGAGTTGATCAGCAGCAAGCCTTGAATCATCGGTACCAGCGCATCGGAAGGCGCCCGGTCGGCCGCGTGGCTGACTGCCACCGGGTACAGCGTGAACACGCCACCACCCAGCAGGAACAGCATGGCCGGTAGCAGGAAAGAGTCCGACGGCAGGAATACCGTGATCAGCGAAAGCACCACGCACAGCGCGGCCAGGGCGATCAAGACGTCCTGACGGTCCTTGCGGTCGGACCAGCGGCCCACCGGGTATTGCAGCAGCATGGCGCCGAGGATCACCCAGGCCATCATGTTGCCGACCTCGCCCACTGCCAGGCCGATGCGCTGCAGGTACAACGGCAGCAGGGCATAGATACCGGCAATCGCCACGCCCGAACCAAAGCAGCCAACCAGGCCAGACGGCGCCACACCCAGCAATTGGCGGGGTTTGAGGGGTTCGACCTGGTCCAGCAGGGGCGATACCCGCGGCAGGATCACGATAGGCAGCACAGACAGGGCAGCCAGCACGCCAGCCAGCATGAAGGGTGCGGTGTCGCCAAGCTGGGTGATTTCGCCCAGGCCTGCCTGGGCAATCACCCCGGCGCCGTAGAAGGCAATCATGTACAGCGCCAGCAGGCGGCCGCGGATTTTCGCGTCGCCGGCCAGCAGCAGCCAGCTTTCGATCACCAGGAATACGCCGACTGCTGCCCAGCCGTTGATCAGGCGCAGCACCGACCACCAGGTGACATCGTAGAACAGCCCCTGCAGCAGAATGGTCGCGGCGATCAGTGAAGCAAAGCTTGTATAGGCGCGGATATGGCCGATGCGCAAGATCAGCCGGTCGTTGAAGATGGCACCCAGGGTCAGGCCGATGAAGTAGGTCGACGAGACGACACCGATGGTGGTGGCCGATTCACCGGCAGCGCCCAGGCGCAGGGTGGTCAGCGAAGACATGAAGCCGTTGCCCAGGGCAATGATGAACAGCCCGAGCAGGGGCGCCAGCGCCATGGCCAGCAAACGCGGAGACATACGAACCTCTAGTTGGATGAGCGGAATGAGCGCCTTCTCGGACGCGCACACCGGCTCGACCCGACAAGGGGGCGAGTGGCGACACGGATGCGACCTGGGCAAGACTCAACCGCTGGCACCTTTGGGAATGGGCCGGGCGGGGAGGGTTGAGCCTATTTCACATGTGCGTTCATGTGTTCAGGCACGGACTCTGTCATTGCTGCGGGTTGCCACCGTTCAAGGCGACGGGCGAAAAGGAAGCGGGATTCTACGGGCTTGGAAGCTTTTGCCCAAGGGGCACGGGTATGCGACGAGACGCCGCAGTCCAAGGGCGACATGAAAGTGTCTTGGGCAGACATCTTGGGGCCCCTGTGCGGCCCAATCGCCGGCAAGCCAGCTCCCACAGGTATTGCACATGCCTTGGAAATAACACGCTTCCTTTGGGAGCTGGCTTGCCGGCGATTGGGCTGCAAAGCAGCCCCGGCCCTCTCACGGACTGCTGCATAATGCTGAACCCACACCAAGGAAGGCCCATCATGTTCGCGTCGCTGTTCGCAGTCCTGGCCCCGGTTTTCATCGTCGCCGGCATCGGCTATGCCTGGGCCCGCAAAGGCCTGGACTACCCAACCGACTTCATCGCCCGGGTTGTGATGACTGTCGGAACCCCGTCGTTGGTGCTGTCCACACTCAGCCGCACCGAGCTGAACCCGGATGCCTTCACCAGCATGGCGGTGGCTTGCCTGCTGTGCACCTTGGGCATGGCCCTGGCCGCGTTGCTGGTGTGTCGCGCTTCTGGCATGCATTGGCGAGTACTGCTGCCGGCGTTCATGTTCCCCAACACCGGCAACATGGGCCTGCCGATCAGCCTGTACGCCTTCGGTGAGCACGGCCTGGCCCTGGCCGTGGCGTTTTTCCTGACCCTGTCGATCGTGCAGTTCACCATCGGCATGGCCATTTCCGGCACGGCGGCTTCGCTCAAGGCGCTGTTGCGCAACCCGATCGTCATCAGCCTGGCGGGCGCCATGCCCATCATCTTTCTCGATTTCGAACTGCCGCGCTGGCTGGCCAACACCGCAGACCTGCTGGGCGGCATGACCATCCCTCTGATGCTGCTGACCTTGGGGGTATCGCTGGCCAGCATTCGCCTGCGCCACGTGGGCAGTGGCCTGTTGCTGGGCGGCTTGCGCATTGGCCTGGGGGCTGCGATGGGCTGGGCAGTGGGGGCGGCGCTAGGCATGGACACCCTTGAGCGCGCGGTCCTGGTGGTGCAGTCGGCGATGCCGGTGGCGGTGTTCAACTACCTGATGGCGGTACGGGCCAACCGTGAACCAGAGCAGGTGGCGAACCTGGTGATGTGTTCCACGGTACTGTCGTTTGCCTGGTTGCCGGTGGTGCTGGCCTGGTGGATGTAGGCCGGCAGCAAGCACATCAATCCTGAGTACGGGTATCGATACTGACCACCACTGACATCCCCGGCCGCAGGTGTCTGGCATCTGGCTGGTCGGCATCCACGGTAATGCGCACCGGAATCCGCTGGGCAATCTTGACGAAGTTGCCGGTGGCATTGTCCGCTTGCAACAGGGCGAACTCCGAGCCGGTTGCTGGCGAGATCTGCTGTACATGCCCCTGAAGCTTCAGGTGGTTGAGCGCATCCACGGTGAAGCTCACCGGTTGGCCGATGCGGACATTGGCCATCTGGGTTTCCTTCATGTTGGCGATCACCCACAAGGTGTCGGGCACCAGCGCCATCAATTGCGCGCCGGAATTCACATAAGCCCCCAGGCGTGTACCGATCTGGCCGAGCTGGCCGTCGCGCGGGGCGGTGACCCGGGTGTTGTCGAGGTCGATGCGCGCCAGCTCCACGGCCGCCTTGGCATTCTCCACCGAGGCCTGCAGCGCGGCCCGGTTGACCACCACCGTTTCCCGGTCCTGGCGGGCGATTTCCAGCGCCGCTCTGGCTTGGGCCAGGCTGGCGACGGCAGCGGCTTCACTGGCCCGGGCCAGGTCCAGGTCACGGCGTGACACAGAGCCGTCATTGACCAGCGCCTGGTTGCGGCCAAGGTCGGCTTTGGCCTTGGCTGCCTGGGCCATGGCATCGCCAATGGCTGCCTGACGCTGGGCAATGGTGGCTTCGGCGCTTTTACGCTGCTGCAGGTTGTTGGCCAGGGCCGCCTGCTGTTGCTGCAACTGGGCGATGGACTGGGCCAGGCGCTGCTTGTAGATGCGATCGTCCAGTTGCACCAGCAGGTCGCCTGCCCTGACGAACTGGAAGTCGTGCACCGGCACGTCGACGATGTAGCCACTGAGTTGCGGGCCGATGATGGTCACCTGGCCGCGTATCAAGGCATTTTCGGTACTTTCGATAGCGCTGCCGAATGGAGGCAGGCGCCAGGCATAGAGCACCAGCAGGATGCCGGCCAGGGCCACGCAGGCGAAGCTGATCGTTGACAGGATGCGCACCCGCCGAGAGCGCCCCGGGCTGGTCGGCTCGCTGGGGGGTGTGGTGCCTTCCGGGGTTTCGGCGATGGCGGTGGTGGTCGTGGTGCGGGTGTCGTCGGTCATCGGGTAGGCGCGCCGGGGGTGGAGTCGGTGGAGGTGGTCTGGCGTCTTGCGTACCAGAGCCAGGTGCTACGGATGCATATCCAGATCATGGTCAGGATAGCGATGCTGCCAATCAGCACGAATACATCGTTGTAGGCCATGACATTCGCTTCACGGCTGGCGGCATTGGCCAGCACACGCATGCCGGCCTCGTTGCGCAGGGCCGGGTCGGCAAAGATGCCACCGTAGCCGGCGCCGCCGCTTTGTACGCGGGCGGTAACCAACGGTTCCAGGAAGCTGAGGCGGTCCATCAGGTGGCTGGAGTGGAATTTCTCGCGCCAGGTCTGGAAGGTGCCCAGCAGCGCCGCGCCAATCAGGCCGCCAAGGTTGTTGCAGATACCGAACAACACCGAAAAACTCACCAGGTTGCGCGGGTTGGCGCGTACATGGCTGATGCCCAGGGCCATCGACGGGCCGAGAAAAAAGGTACTCCCGAACGCCAGCAGGAACTGGCTGAAGTACATCTGTGCCGGGCGTGTGAGGTTGCTTGAGCTGCTGTCCATGAACGCACCTGTGGCCATGGCCAGTAGCGAGACCAGCAGCGGGATCACCAGGTGGTTGGGGTTGATGGTCAGGGCACTGCTGGCCAGGCCCGCCACGGCACCCAGCAGCATGATCCAGTACAGCGTGCGCATCTGCTCGCTGCCCATGTTCAGCACTTGCAGGAAACCGACCGCACCGGTGGACTGTTCGGAGGTGACCATGCGGATCAGCACCACGCACAGTGCCAGGCGAATGATCGCACCGCTGCCCAGCCAGTGGGTCATCAGCAACGGGTTGCGCCGGTTGTGCTCGATGGCCAGGCCAGCGAAGATCAGGGCGATCGATGCCGCCAGTGCCACGCCGATCCACGGCGCCTCCAGCCACCATTCGATGCGCCCCAGCGACAGCGCGGCGCAGAGCAGGGCGGTGCCGCTGGCCATCAAGGTGAAGGTCAGGAAATCCAAGGGCTCGAACGTCTTGAAGCGGTCACCTGGCGGAAGCTTGAGCATCAGTACGCACCCCAGCGCTGCCAGTGCCAGCCCCAGTTCGAACAGGTACAGGCCACGCCATTCGGCGATCTGCAGCAGGTCTTCGGAAAAGATCCGCGCCAGCGGCAGCGCCAGTTGCGAGGCGCCCAGGCCCAGCACCATCGCCTTCAGCCGCCATTGCGCGGGAAACGCCTGGATCATGTAGTACAGCCCCAGCGAGCTGAGCGCTGCCCCGACCATGCCGTGGGCCGCACGCACGGCGATGGCCGAATTGAGGTCGTTGACCAGCAGGTGGGCGAAGGTGACCAAGGCATACAGCACCAGGAACACTTCGGTGAACGCGCGCAGGCCGAACTGCTGGCGAAACTTCACCAGCAGCAGGTTGATGGACACGTTGGTCATGACGTAGGCGGCCGGTAGCCAGGCCATTTCTGCGGACGTCGCGCCCAAGGCACCCTGCAGGAACACCAGGTTGGCGGTGACCAGCGCGTTGCCCAAGCCACCGGTGATGGCTACCAGCAGGCCGACCACCCCGTAGGCCAGGCGTTTGGCTGGCGAATGCAGGGGCGTGGAGGGCGAGCCCGGCAGGCTGGGTTTTTCGTGGGGGAGCCACTGGCGGGGGGCGTATTTGTCCATGGGGCAGACTGTACTTGAGCGGCAACTGCAAGGAAAACAGTTACCGCCTGCTCCGGCCTCTTCGCGGGTATGACACTGGCCTTGAGGCTGGCGCTGTACCTGTGGGAGCGGGTTCACCCGCGAAGAAGCCGGAGCAGGCTAAAACAGGCCCCAGCCTCCAGGCTCAGAAATCCACGCTGGCCGATAAGCGCAAAACCCGCGGTGTACCTTGGGTCAGATAGTTGTTCGAGGTCGACGCCGATGCCCAGTACGCCTTGTTCGCCACGTTCTCCACATTGGCCCGCAACGTCACCTGCTTGTCATCGACCTTGAAACGGTAGCGCCCGCCCAGGTCCACCCGGGTCCAGGCCGGGATGCTCAGGCTGTTGGCCGCATTCACATACTGGCCGCCGGTACGCAATACCCGGGCGCTGAGTGCGGCGCCCTGAATGCCCGGCACGTCCCAGTCGGCCCCCAGGTTGTACTGGAAGCGCGGTACACCGGCAGCACGGTTGCCGTCGTTGCTGCCATAGGCGGTGTTCTTCTGCTCGGTGTGCATGAACACGGCACCGGTCAACAGGCGCAGGCCGTCCACCGGTTCACCGAACAGGTTCAGCTCCACACCTTTGTTGACCTGCTCGCCGTCCATGCTGAAGGTGTCCAGCGTTGCGCCGGGTGCGCGGTAGGTGACGCTGTTTGGTTGTTCGATGCGGTACACACCCAGGGTGGCGCCGAAACTGTTCCAGTCCAGCTTCACCCCGGCCTCTACCTGCTTGCTGCGCTTGGGCGGGAATACTTCGTTGGCATTGCTGACACTCGACGGTGCCGTCGGGCCCTGGGCCAGGCCCTCGATGCGGTTGGCATAGAACGACACATGCTCCCAGGGCTTGATCACCAGGCCATACACCGGGGTGGTGATGGACTCGTCATACGGCGTGTTGCGCGCACCGGTGGCGGTCGCCCAGCTGTCCACGCTGATCGACTGGCGGCGCACGCCCACGGTCAGCAGCACGCGGTCATCGAAAAAGCCCAGGGTGTCGGACAGCGCCACGCTTTTGTTGCGGTTCTTGCCGACGATGCGCGGGTCGTGCAGGTCGCTGCCGAAATAGGTATCGGTCGGGCGCGGCACCTTCACCGGGTTGTACAGGTTGCTGTCGTAGCGCTTGGCCGCAGCCAGTGCTTCATAGGCTGAGCGCTGCTCACCCCACATGCCTGACAGGCCGAAATTGAAGCGGTGGCTGACCGGGCCGGTGGCGAAGCGGCCATTCAGCCCGGCAACGGCGCTCTTGTTGTCTTCGTCGTGGGGCGAGTACAGGAAACCACCACGCGCGGTGCCGTTGGCGTCGCTGACGTACAGCGAGGAATACTCGCCATTTTCGCGGGTGTGCTTGGCGCCGGCGCCGGCGTACAGCATCCAGTTGTCGTTCAGGTCATACTCGGCGTTGACCATGCCGTAGGTGTCTTCGAGCTGTGACCAGGTCCAGTCCTGCGAGTAATTGTCACGTGCAGACGGGGCGTGGGGCACTTTGCTGCCGTTGGGGTAGATCACCGCCCGGCCCTGGTTGATGCGCTCTTTCTGGTAACCCAGGTCGGTTGACAGGCGTAGCCGTTCGCCACGGTAGTCAAGGGCCACGGCAACCAGGGTGGAATGCTGGGCTTCGTCGTCGACGCCGGTGCCGCCGTCATGCTGGGCCAGGTTGATGCGAGCGCCGAAACGGTTGTCTTCACCAAAACGCTTGCCCAGGTCCAGGTGGCCGCCAACGTTGTCGCCAGTGGCGTAGTCGAGGGTGATATGCCGAGTGGGGGTATCTTCGGCGCGCTTGGGCACCAGGTTGATGGCACCACCAATGCCACTGCCCTGGGGCGCGACCCCATTGAGGAAGGCGCTCGACCCCTTGAATACCTCCACCCGTTCCAGGGCCTCGGTGGTCACTATCTGGCGCGGCAGCACCCCGTACAGGCCGTTGTAGCTGATGTCGTCGGTATTCAGCGGCAGGCCGCGGATGGTGAACACCTGCGAAAAGTTGCCGAAGCCCGCCGATTGGCGCACCGACGCGTCATTGAGCAACACGTCACCCAAAGTGCGGGCCTGCTGGTCGGCGATGGTCTTGGCGGTATAGCTGGTAACGCTGAACGGCACGTCGCTGATTGCCTGGTCGCCGAGCACGCCCAGGCGGGCGCTACGGGCTACCTGGCCACCTTGCCAGGTGTCGCTGCTGGCGGCCAGGTCGCTGTTGATGGTGGTTGCGCCCAGCTCCAAAGCATTGCCCAGGTCCACCGTCGGCGCCAGGGTGTAGCCGCCACTGTCGGTGGTTATCAGGCTGTAGCCACTGCCGGCCAGCAGGCGGGCGAAGCCTTCCGGCACGCTGTAGTTGCCCTCCAGCCCCTGGCTTTGTGCGCCCTTGAGCAGCGCCGGGTCGAACGACAGCGGTACCCCGGCGCTGGCGGCAAAGCGCGCCAGCACGTCGGCCAGTGGCCCGGCAGCCAGGTGGTAACTGCGCGAGGTGGCATCGGCGGCCATCGCTGTGGGGGCCAGGGCGGCCATGGCGATGGCGAGGCTCAGGGCCTTCAAAGGCAAGCGGTACGTCTGGCGGGGCGTCATGCGAGGGTCCTGTAGGTGCAGAAAATTGAAGGTTCTGCACTCATCACCGGACGACGCAGGAAAAGGTATCAACGAAATATTCACGGCCCCTGTAGGAGCGGCCTTGCGTCGCGATGGGCCGCAAGGCGGCCCCGGCAATCTTGCAAGAAGGCACAGAACTTGGGACCGCTACGCGCTCCATCGCGGCGCAAGGCCGCTCCTACAGGGCCCGCGTCAGGCGAGAGGTTCTACGGTTACCCAGTAACGGGTCAGGCCCTGGATTGTCACTGGCAGGGTGTCGCTCAGCAGCCGCAGGCTGGCATCGGTATCGGCCAGCGGGAAGGCGCCGGACACCTTCAACTCGCGTACTGCAGGGTGGCAGCGCAGCACACCGGGGCGATAGCGGGCCAACGCTTGCAGCAGATCGGCCAGGCGCATGTCACGGGCAAGCAGCATGCCGTGCTCCCAGGCCAGGTCACCGGTTTCCAGCGCAGCGGCGGGCAGTACCCGGTCGGCATCGAAAGCGCTGCGCTCGCCGGCCCGGAGCAGCAGGCCGCTGGTGGCGTGCACCGGGCGGGCCTCGACCGCGCCTTCGAGCACGGCTACCCGGGTCAACGGGCCATCGAGGTGCACGCTGAAACGGGTGCCCAGTGCAATGGCCCGGCCATGCAGGGTACGCACCATCAGTGGCCGCGCCGGAGTGGCAGGGTCCTTGGCGCTGGTAAGCAGGATTTCGCCCGCCAGCAGGTCGATGCGGCGCTGTCGGGCATCGAAGGTGATATCGATGGCTGTGTCGGTGTTCAGCAGCACCTGGCTGCCATCGGCAAGCGTCAACGCGCGTTGCTCGCCGACTGCAGTGCGGGCATCGGCGGCCCATTGCTGCCAGGGTGCTTCACGCCAGGCCAACCACGCCGCCGGTGCTGCCAGCAGCCACAGCCCCAGGCGATGCAGGGCCTGGCGGCGGCTCACTGCGCCGTTGCGGCTCAGGCGGCGCAGGGTTTCACCGGTAACGGGGGTGGGCAGGCGACGCAAATCACCGAGAATCGCCTCTGCACGTTGCCAGGCCTGGGCGTGCTGGGCGCTGCGTTGGCACCAGGCCTGCACGGCGTGATGATCGTCATCGGTGGCGGTGCCCGATTGCAGGTGCACCAGCCAGTCAGCGGCTTCGCCAAGGATCAGCGGGTCGATACGCGCGGTCATCCGTCAATGCTCAGGCAGGCAAGGAAGGCCGTGCGCATGTCACGCTTGATGGTAATCAGAGACAGCTGCAACTGCTCGGCGATTTGCGCATAGGTCAGCCCGTCCAGCTGCGACAGCAGGAACACTTGGCGGACCCGAGCCGGCATGTCGCGCAGCATGGCATCGACGCGGCACAGGGTTTCCAGGATCAGCCAGCGTGTTTCCGGCGCGGGCACCTCGGGTTGCGGCAAGTGGGCAATGGCTTCCAGATAGGCGCGCTCGACATCCTGCCGGCGCCAGCGGTCGACCACCAGGCCCTTGGCGATGTGGGTAAGCAAGGCCCGGGGTTCACTGCCGAAATAGCTATTGCCCTGGCGGCTGAGCAGGCGCACGAACGTGTCGTGAGCCAGGTCGGCTGCATCGCAGGCATTGCCCAGCTTGCGCCCCAGCCAGCCCTGCAGCCAGCCATGGTGCTCGGTGTACAGCGTCTGGACCTGCAGGTTGAGGGTAGGGTCGGCGGGCGGCATGGCGTGCGCAAGGTTCCGGCAAAAGGGGTGCAATTAAGAATTGATCGCATTCTAAGCGCCGTTTGTGGAACCTGGCAATGCGCAGGCGCTACAAGGCCTTGGCCAAAAACGCCGCTGTGCGGCTGTCGGCGCACCCGGCCACCTCCTGCGGCGTGCCACTGGCCACTACCTTGCCCCCGGCATCTCCGGCCCCAGGCCCGATATCGATCACCCAGTCGCTCTGCGCCACCACGCGCATGTCATGCTCGACCACCACCACGCTGTGCCCGCTGTCGACCAGGCGGTTCAACTGCACCAGCAGCCGATCGATGTCTTGCGGGTGCAAGCCGTTGGTGGGCTCATCCAGCACATACAGGGTTGCACCGCGGGCCTGGCGTTGCAATTCGGTAGCCAGCTTGATGCGCTGCGCTTCGCCACCGGACAGTTCGGTGGCCGGTTGGCCCAGGCGCAGGTAGCCCAGGCCGATATCCTGCAGCACTTGCAGGCAACGGCGCGCCGGTGGCTGTTCGGCAAATACCTGCAGGGCCTGGTCGACCGTCAGTTGCAGCACTTGGGCGATGTTCATGCCTTGCCAGCTGACAGCCAGGGTTTCGGGGTTGTAGCGGGCGCCATGGCAGGTCGGGCAGGGCGCGTAGACGCTGGGCATGAACAGCAACTCGACGCTGACAAACCCTTCACCTTCACAGTTGGCGCAACGGCCCTTGGCGACGTTGAAGGAAAAGCGCCCGGCGTCAAAGCCCTGGGCCTTGGCCTGATCGGTGGCGGCGAACAGCTTGCGCACATGGTCGAACAGGCCGGTGTAGGTGGCCAGGTTGGAGCGAGGTGTGCGGCCGATCGGCTTCTGGTCGACCTGCACCAGGCGCTTGATGCTGCCAAGGCCCGCACTCACGTGGCCGCTGCTGGCCTGTTCAGGTTCGTCTTCCAGGTTTTGTTCTTCCGGCTCGCTACGTTGCTCGGCATGGCCCAGGTACGCGCCCACCAGGTCAAGCAGGGCTTGGCTGACCAGGCTGGACTTGCCAGAGCCGGAAATACCGGTAACGGCGGTAAAGCAGCCAAGCGGGAAGGCGGCGCTGACGTTGTGCAGGTTGTTGCGGGTGATGCCCTCAAGCTTCAGCCAGTCGCGGGCCTGCCGCGGCTCACGCGTGGACCGGGCCGGGGCACTGAACAGGTAGGCGCGAGTGCGCGACGGCTCGACCTCGGCCAGGCCTGCGGGCGGGCCGCTGTAGAGGATGGTGCCGCCATGCTCGCCGGCATCTGGCCCTACATCCACCAGCCAGTCGGCGCGGCGCATGGTGTCCAGATCGTGCTCCACCACATACACCGAGTTGCCAGCCTGCTTCAGGCGTTGCAGGGCTTCGAACAGCGCTTCGCTGTCGGCAGGGTGCAGGCCGGCCGACGGCTCGTCGAGCACGTAGATCACGCCGAACAGCTGCGAATTCAGCTGGGTGGCCAGGCGCAGGCGTTGCAGCTCACCGAAGGACAAGGTCGGGGTGCTGCGCTCAAGTGCCAGGTAACCGAGGCCAAGGGCAAGCAGGGTATCGATGCGTTCGAGCAACTCGTTGGCGATGCGTTGGGCAGCCAGGCGCTTTTCTACCGTCAGCGGGTCCTGTTTTTGGGTCAGGTAGTCCGCTGCCGCCACCTTGCGCAATACCTCGGCCAGCGCCTGCAACGACAGGTGCGACAGCTCGGCGATGTCCAGGCCGGCGAACGTCACGCCCAGTGCCTCGCGCTTCAGGCGCTTGCCCTGGCACAGCGGGCAGGGGCTGGGGCGCATGTACTGGGCCACGCGCTTGCGCATCTGCGCGCTTTGCGAGTGCATGAAGGTATGCAGCACGTATCGCCGGGCGCCCATGAACGTACCCTGGTAGCTGGGCTCCTGTTTGCGCTTTAGCGCTTCGCGGGTCTGTGCCGGGGTCAGGCCGGCATACACAGGTGCGGTGGGCGTGTCCTCGGTGAACAGGATCCAGTCGCGCTGCGCCTGGGGCAGGTCGCGCCAGGGAATGTCGACGTCATAGCCCAGCGTTACCAGGATGTCGCGCTGGTTCTGCCCCTGCCAGGCCATTGGCCACGCCGCCACCGCGCGCTCGCGGATGGTCAGCGACGGGTCGGGGACCATGGTCGCTTCGGTCACCTCGTAGACCCGGCCCAGGCCGTGGCACTCCGGGCAGGCGCCCTGGGGCGTGTTCGGTGAAAAGTCTTCGGCATACAGCATCGCCTGCCCGGCCGGGTAGTGGCCCGCGCGCGAGTAGAGCATGCGGATCGAGCTGGACAGGGTGGTGACGCTACCCACCGAGGAACGTGCGCTGGGCGTGCCGCGTTGCTGCTGCAGCGCCACCGCCGGCGGCAAGCCGTCGATGGCATCCACGTCTGGCACGCCAACCTGGTCGATCAGGCGCCGGGCGTAGGGGGCCACCGATTCGAAATAGCGACGCTGGGCTTCGGCATACAGCGTGGAAAAAGCCAGTGAAGACTTGCCCGAGCCGGACACGCCGGTGAATACCACCAAGGCATCGCGGGGCACATCCACATCGATGTTCTTCAGGTTGTGCTCGCGGGCGCCACGGACTAGGACAAAACCCGTTGGCGAGGTAGGGCGCTGACGCATGCGGCGATCCTTGAACGTTGGGGAGTGGCCGTCAAAGTAACAGCATTCTAGCGGGTGCCCAGCACATCACGGATGTTGTCCACGACATTGTTGTCTTTGATCACATCACTGAGCCAGCCTTCCAGCGGCATGTTGCCCCACTTTATTGCACGTTCTATCAGGTAGGGTACCGGGCTTTGCGGTTCGCTCTGCTTGAAGTACTGGGCAATGCCCGCAAGCATGGTGAACGCCTCATCGCGGGTCAGCGGCGTGGTGCGCATGGCGGCTGGCACAGTCGCCGGTGGGCGTGTATCCATTTGTTCACCTGCTGATTGGGGGTTGGCCGTGACGGCCTCTGGCTCCTGCTCCTCGAGGAGGGTGGGGTGCAGCTCGACACCGCGGTCCTTGAGCAGTTTCTCCGCCAGCTGGCTTGCACGCGAGAGCATGTCGGCAAGGCTGGCAAAGCTGGGTGCCTCGCGCTCGAACAGGCGGTCTACCGTAGCCTGCAGGCGCTTGCATGCATTGAGACTGGTGGCAATCTCCAAGGCCTTGGCGCGCAGGTGATCGGTGTCGCTAAGTGCTACCGAGCGCTGGAAAATCTCAGCGTTGATCTTGCCTTCGTTAAGCGCTGTCTGCATTGCCTTGGGGTTTTGCAAGGCGAGGTTTTCTACGTGGCGTGATTCGTCATAGCGCAACACGCCAAAATTCTGCCCTTGGGTAATGGGCAAACCACCGGCAATGTCGCTGAGCGTGGTCTTGAGCCAGGACAGCCGCGCTGCGCGCTCATCCAGGCCGTCTTCCAGGGTTGGGTACAGCGTCTCCCAAAACGCGTCCAGCACCCGTTCGGTCAGCTCCAGGCCAAAGGTGATACCTTTGAAGTGCTCGCGCTGAGCCAGCCCTTCACTGAGCCAGGCCGCCAGCATCAAATCTTTGCTCTGCTCCGCCAGCCCTTGCGCCGACAGGTCGATCACCTGCTCCCAGTTGGCAGTCTTCAGGTCGGTTTGCCAGTCGCCCTGGGTCAGGTAGTCAGGGTCGGCCCGGCGTGCCTCCTTGATCTGGTCGAACAAGGCAGAGAAGCTCAAGTCTTCGCCACTGCCACCCTCGATGGGGGCGGCCAGCGTGGCCAGCGAAAGGTCATTGAGAATTTCAGGCATATAACACTCTGGACATGGCTAATGAACAGCGCGCCAGAAAAACTGGCGGCGCTGCCGGGTATGGGCCGCCGCAGCGGCCCATGGTTTGTCACCTGCTTAGGCAAACACTTTGTTCGCGGTGCGGTCCCAGCCACCGACGATGTTGCCGCCGGCCTGACCGTCGGTGCGGTTCTGCTGGGTGTAGGTGGTCTTGATACGGGCAAAGTTGAAGCTGATTTCTTCAATTGGCAGGTCGCTGACGGCCTTGTCTTCACCCCCTTGGTTGCCACCGGCAACGAACTTCACCGACGAGACCACGACTTCTTCCATGTCGATGGTCAGGTAGGTGACTTTATCGCCACCTGCACGGTTCACGTTCAGTTTCAGCTTGGCGATGTGCTTGCCGGTGCAGCAGTGCTCGAACAGCTTGGCCGAAGCCTTGTCGACGGCTTTACGGATCTTGAAGTCGCTCAGGGCAACACGCTCGGACGACGCACCACCCGAGGAGCTGGCAGTTGCCGAGGTAGCCTGGGTGGCGCCGTACTCGTAGCCCAGCACTTCGATCCAGTCCTTGTGTTTGTCATCCAGTACTTCGCCCGGGATGCCGTCGATTTGGATATACGCGTCAAATGCCATTGTGAAACTCTCCATTAACAACATGTAAAGGGTTGCTCATGCGCCCCTTGGTTTTGACCTCGCCGGGCACGCCGGCAGAGGTAGCTTGCCGCCCCCCGGGCCTCCTCCTGTGAGGCCCGGGCGACCGGTTCTTGCGGCATGGCTCAGTTGAGACCACGCACTTCGATTTCTACCCGGCGGTTGGGCTCAAGACACTTGATCAATTGCGCGCGCGGTTGCTGCATGTCGCAATTGACCAATGGCTTGCGGCTCCCTTCGCCTTGTGCAACCACCAGTTCGGCAGGCACGCCCTTGCCGACCAGATAGGTGCGTATGGTTTGCGCCCGTTGTTTCGAAACCTGCAGGTTGCCCTGGCTGTCGCCCAACTGGTCGGCGTGGCCCGAGATGACGATCTTGCCGATGTTCGGGGTGTTCAGCAGCTTGCTGGCAATCGCGCTAAGCTGGCCCTGGCCTTCGTTTCTAAGGCTCTGGAAGTCGGCGCGGCCGAAAGCGAACAGGGTGTCGGATTCCAGCGTGATGGTCTCGATCGAGCGCAGCGACTGAGCCCGCAGGCTGTCGATGTAGTTACGCGAACTGGACATCAGGAAGGCGTTGTCGAGGATGCGTGGCGCATCCGGCTCACGGATCTGGTCGCTATAGAAAGTGATCTGCCGGCTTGCGTACAGGTAGTCCTGGTTGCTGCCTGCTTCGCTACCGGCTGCGGTCATGCGCTGGCCGGTGTGGCGGGCGATAGCCGGGTACCAGTAGTCCGGCAGGTGCGCCTTGAGGAACGCCGGGTCGGCCTTTTCGCGCTGGGCCGGGGACAGCATCACATAGGTGTCCAGGGTGGCCTTGCCGAAATCGGCGATCGACTGGGCGCGGTTGTCATGCGGCAGCGCCTCGGCCTCGACGCTGTCAACACCGCTCACCGGCTGCAACTCGCGGGTGTTGCGCTGGTAGACCTTGAGCGTGGTCAACAGGTAAAGGGTTCGCGTGAGGTTGTCGGCCGTGGGTTTGAGCATCACGTTCTGCAACGTGGCGAAGTAGCGGCTGCGCAGCAGCGGCTCGACTTCATGGCCCTGGTAAAGGCCCAGGCGCATGCCGAGCGGCACGCCCTGCTCATGGTGTTGCTGATAGTAGTGCGCGGCCCAGAAGCGCAAGCGATCCAGGCTACGCCAGGCGGTGTACTGGCCGCTGGCAGCCTGGTCGTCGGCCTTGGCCTGGGCCAGTTCGCCGGCAATGCTGGCCAGGGTGGCGCGGTTGTTCAGGTACGACCAGCCCCACAGGCTGCACAGCACAATGGCTACCAGGCCGGCGGCGCCGACCCAGCCAGCCTTGCGCCGGCGTTCGCGGTGGTTGCTGGTGTACAGCGCCACCAGGTGTTGGTCGGGGATGATGACCTTGCGGAACAGGCTATTGATGAATAGCGGCGCCGGCTGGCTGCCAGCTTCGGCAGCACCTGCGGCGTGTTCGAGTGCGAAGCGCTCGGCCACATGCTGGCCGTGGCTGCCCCACTGGGCTTCGTCGGCTTGCAGCGCGGCGGTGAAATAGAAACCGCGCAGCATTTCGGCACTCTGGTACGGGTTGGCACGCAACAGGCTGTCGACGAACTGCTGCAAGCGCGGCTTGAGGGCGGCGAGCTCCAGCGGGAACCGATAGGCAGCGTTGTTCTGCCGAGTTACCTGAATGTCCTGTTGCACCAACTGCTGGCCTGCCACCTGCCGCCAGTAACCGGTCAGCTCGTCCATGGCCTTGCCGAAGCGCTGGCCCCAGTCGGCCTGTTCGTAACCCTTGTGCGAGAAGGTTTTGCCCATCACTTCGCCACGTGAGGCGTCGTCCAGCTGGCGATAGAACGCTGTAAACCCGGGTATCAGGTCGCACTTGGTGAACACCAGGTAGATGGGCAGGCGCACTTCGAGCAGGGCGCAGCTTTCCTGAATGCGTTCGCGCAGGCGCTTGGCCACGCGCTCCTGGTCCTCGGCCGAGCCATGCAGGATGTCGTCGATGCTGACGCTCACGATCAACCCGTTGAGGGGACGGCGCTGGCGATGCTGGCGCAGCAGCTGCAGGAAGCCGCGCCATTTGCCGGCTTCTTCCGGGCTGTTCATGTAGCGCCCGGCGGTGTCCAGCAGCACCGCTTCGGAACTGAAAAACCAGTCGCAGTTGCGCGTGCCGCCCAGGCCCGCCACCCTTGCGCCTTCGCGCTCGGCATAGGGGAAGTTCAGGCCCGACTGCAGGATCATGGTGCTCTTGCCCGCGGCCGGCTGGCCTATCACCAGGTACCAGGGCAGGGCATACAGCGCGTCTTTGGCCGAGGCGCCGCGGGGCTTGTTGCTGTGCAGGCGCTCGATGCTCTGCAGCAGGCGCTCGCGCAACAGGCTGACTTCTTCGCGGTCGGCCGGGGTGGCGCTGAGTACGGCCTGGTCAGCGTCGTCACGCAGCAAGCCTTCGAGGTTGTGGTGTTGGCCGACACCGCGGTACAGCAGCAGTACATAGCCCGCTGACAGCAACAGAAACACGCCGATACCTGCGAGCAAGCTGTGCAGCGAGGCGAAGCCGAAGGCACGGCCAATGGCCCAGACCAGGAAAATCGCCAGGAAGAACGCCACTCCCAGCAGGTAGGGTTGGTAGCGCAGGCAGTAGTACTTGATCTTGTTCATACAGGCGTCGCATCCAGTGCATCGACGAACTGGTCGATGACGTGTTCAAGAGGTCGGTCGTAATCGTGCAGCTGTGGCGCACCTGTCAGCGGGCTCAGCAATTTCAGATGCTCACCCTTGTCAGCGCAGCCACTGAGCAGTCGGTAGGCGCAGTTGGCATGGCGCGACGGGAAGCAGTAGAGGCGCGGGTGCATGAAGTCATCGGCCAGCAGGCTTACCGCCGGCACGCCATGGCTACCGCTCATGCGTGTCAGCCAGGTCAGCCACAGATCGGCAACAGGATTTTTAAGGCCGCGTTCTGCCGGCAGTGGCAATTCAATGCCGCCCGCAAAGTCGCCGTGCAGCGAGCCCCTGCTGTTTTTCAGGTGAGCGAGCGCGGTGGCGCTGTCGAAGCCCGGCCACGAACCGTGCAGGGCGCGGGCGACATCAGCAAAGCTGAAGTCGTGCAGGAACTTGGCATGAACCCGGCGGAACAGGTCCAGGTCCTGGCCCTGCAGCGGGCGCAAGGCCTTGATCCGTTCGAACAGACTGGCGCAATCGGCGCCTTGTACGGCCTGATGCAGCAAAGGCTTGATCTGCGCGCTGAACAGTTCGCCAAGGGTGAACGGATTGACCCCTGCAATGCCTTCCTCGCCCTTGATCAGCTGGAAGATGAAGAACGGGTAGCGCCGTTGGCTGGCATCGCGCGAGCTGAGCAGGCCGCCCAGCAGCCAGTTGCCGTTGCGTGCGCGGTAGTTGAAAAAACACATCGGCAGCGTGTCGAACAACGCTTGCCAGTCATCGCGGTGGCGCATGGCCACCAGCGATGATTGCAACCAGGCGTCGAACTCGCAGGCTTCCTCCGTCGCGCCGTGCAGGCTGACGAAGTCCGCGCTCGTCGGTAGCTTGCCGAAGCAACCGATCATTGCGCGCCCCTGTCGTTGAGGGCGCTCAGGGCCTTGACGTTACCCAGATCGGTCAGCTTGACCCCACCGAAGTTGCGTACAACAAGGCTCACGCGGCCACTGGCGGTGTTCCAGCTAAAGCGTTGCTGAATGCCGTCCAGGTCGTCGACGCGGGCGCTTTCGTTCATGCGCAGAAGGCCCCATCGGCCCGGGAAGTCGAACACGGTAAGCCGTGCGCCGCTCAGGGTAACCACGTCCAGGCGTGCGCCGGGGGCGTTGCTGGTGGCCGGCCAGGCAAAGCGGTTCCAGCTGCTGCGGCCGTTACGGTAGTGCTGTTCCTGGCCATCGAGCGTGAACACGATGTCGGTGAAGTTGGCCGAAGGCTCCAGCATGATCTCAAAGCCGTTGTCACGGTCCGAGAGGCTGGCGATCACCTGGCCCACCGAGCTGGCCTTGTCGATGCTGTTGAGCATGCCGGGGTTGACCAGCGCTGGCCCCTTGCTGTCACCCACGCCCAGGCCTTCACCGCCGGCCAGGTTGCCGATTTCGTTACGCTTGAACGCCGGGAGCAGGCCGCTTTGCGGGTCGACGAAGCGCTGCAGGTCTTTCACCGACGCTTCGTTGTTGCTGCTACCGGCAATGGGGTAACGGTGCGCCATGACCTGTTCCCACGGTTTGGCGATCTGCTGTGCCCAGGCTTTGGCGATTTGCTGGCCGGCCGGGTCGCGCAGGGTGGCCCAGGCGTACTGGATGGGCAGGCTGAACAGCCCCTGCAAGGAGCGGGACAGGCCGTCCTGGCTGGTATCGACGCTGCCTTCCACATAATTGCGTACGGTGGTGACTTCGCTCGGCTGGCCTTCCAGGGTCTCGCTGATCAACTGCTTGCTGCCCTTTCCCACATCCTGCGAGCGCTGGATGTTGTTCATGCGCACCTTGAGCTTGCGCAGCGCAGCCAGGTAGCGGTCCATGATGGTGCTGTCGGCGCCTTCTGCGTTGTTCTCGGCGAACACCCGCGCCACCGGTTCGAAACGCTTGGCCAGGCTGCCGTCATCCACTGCCGGCAGGGCCGGGGCGACGTTGGCGGGCAGGGCGTGATCGGCATCGAACAGGCCGGTGACCTTGCTCCAGAAGCCGTCATCGCGGGCGGCACCTGGGCTCGGGATAGCATGGTTGATCGGCAGGTCCCAGCGGGTATTGTCATTGACCGCAGCCAGCAGGTTCTTCACCGGCGAGTTCTGCACGTCGCTGAGCAGGCCCAGTTGATCGGTGGCCGAGGCCAGGTCGGCGAAGTGGCGCATGCCGACGCTGCTGACCATCTTGTACCAGGCTTGGGTGTAGTCGCGCTTGTAGCGGGCCATGAACTCACGCACGAAGTTGGCTTTTTGCACGACGGCATCGCCGCCTTCGCCGTCCAGCACCCAGTCCGACTCGTTGCGCAGGTTGCCCGACACCAGCTTGATCAGCTCGGGCTTGACGAAGGTGTCCCAGCCCTGGCGCGTGTAGATTGCCGGTACCCCAGCGGAGCTGTACAGCAGCGCGCGGCCCGGTTGCGGGACCAGGTCGTTGAGGCTGAGCGCCGGGAACTGGCGGCTCGACTCAAGTTGCAGGCGCAGGTATTCGCGATCGACCAGGGAGCTGGAGATCATGAATGCCTTGAGGTTCTGCCGGGTTTCATTGATCAACTGCTCGTTGCGCGGCAGCGCGGGCGCTTGGCCTTGCTCCAGCAGCTGCACGTACAGCGGCACGTTTTCCTCGATTACCCGGGTGTCGGCCGGGGACCCTTCAGCTGCTGCGCCGGCCCAGGCCTGGGGCAGGCTTGCAGAGACGAAGGCCGGGTCCGGGTGAGCCTGGGGTTCGGTCAGCAGCAGGTACAGTTTGAGTGTGTTGTAGGCCTCGATGATCGAGGCCACCTGTTGTTCGTTCAGCCGGCCAAGCATTTCTTCGGACAACGACAGGCCGCCGGTAGTGGCAGACAACTCGGCAGCATCGCTGGCCGTGGCCAGGTTGACCTTGGCGGCGTAGGCGCCCAGGCGGGTGTCGACTGCGGCGGCCTTGGCGGCCACGGCAGCGGCGATCGCCTTGCCGCTGCGTTTTTTAGGCTGCGGCGCCGGGGTGAACTCCAGGGCCTGGTTGATGCCGTTGGCAAAGGTGTTGAACGCGCGCATCTGCACTTGCAGGCTACGGGCGATCGGCTCCAGCGCCTGGCTGCGCAATTGCGCCAGGTAAGCGGTGCTGCTCACCTGGTGGATCGCTTCGCCATGGTAAAGGCCGGCAGCCAATTGCAGCGGGACACCTTGCAGGCGATGGGCTTCGACGATCGACATCTGTTCGCGCAGCACCTCCAACCCCTTGCCGGCAGCCAGCAGTTGCTCGCGCTCCTGCGCTTGTTCGATCTGCGCCAGTTGCCCGCGCAGGCCTTCGAGCCATTGCCGGTTGTTGATGAACGACAGTGCCTGCCAGCCGATGAACACAACCCCCGTGGCGACGGCCAGGCCTAGTAACAGAGGGCTGAACGCGGCCTGGCTGCCCTGGCGCGACTGGTACAAAGTCAGGTCGCGGTCCGGGAAGATCACCCGGCGGAAGGTGTCGGTGATGAAGTAGCTGCGGTTACCGACGGCCTTGGTGGTGCTTTCGACGCGCTCGTCGTAGGCCGCCTGGAGGGCGAACTCATCGGCGATGACGTCTTCATAAACCTGCCCCAGCTGCTGCCCGGT
This sequence comes from Pseudomonas putida NBRC 14164, assembly GCF_000412675.1. NCBI lineage: Bacteria > Pseudomonadati > Pseudomonadota > Gammaproteobacteria > Pseudomonadales > Pseudomonadaceae > Pseudomonas > Pseudomonas putida. The sequence goes on from NC_021505.1 coordinate 2,787,294, forward strand.
CTGCAGCGCACTGGTGAAGTACAGGCCCCGCAGCAATAGCGGATTACCACCGCGATGGCCCTGGGTGAAGTGGTCAAGGAAGGGTTCGAGCACTTCACTGAGGGCGGCGAAATACTGCGGGAAGTTCAACAGGGTGCTATCGGCTTCGGCACCGAGGGCGATCATCTGTGCGTCGACGTGCTGGCGAATACGGCCTTGCAGGTTTTTCAGCCGCGTTTGCAGCACGGCGTGCAGGCCATTGTTGCGGATTTCCGACAGGCCAAAGGTCATGCCCAGCGGCTGCTGGCGTTCGTGCAGGTCGAGGCCCTCAAATGCCTGGCTGAACCCCGGCAACTGGTCGGTCTTGCTCAGCATCAGGTAGATCGGCGGGTTGGCGCCCAGGCATTCGGCGTACTCTTCGACCCGTGCCACCAACTGGTTGGCCAAGGCATTGCGCTCATCGCTGTTGGCCGCCAGTAACTCGGGCAGGCTTACCACCAGGACCAGGCCATTGATCGCCGCCTTGCCGCGCTGCTTGCGCAGCATCCGCAGAAAGGCCGAGAACTCGCTGGCCGACTGGTCGTCGCGCAGGTAGCGCCCGGCGGTATCGATCATCACGGCATCGGGGCTGAAGTACCAGTCGCAGTGCTGGGTACCGCTTTCACTGTCGTTGGCCGTGGCAATGCTGGCCGACAAGCCGGAATGGGTCAGCAGCGAAGTCTTGCCCGCAGCCGACATGCCAACCACCAGGTACCAGGGCAGATCGGACAGCGCGGCCTTGCCGCCGCCTCCGGCAGAGCGGTCGGTGCGCAGCATGGCGATGGCGTGCTTCAGGCGCTCGCGCAGTACCTGCTGGTCACGGAACTCGCCGGTGGCATTCCACGAGCGGTCGACCTCGATTTGCAGCAGGTTCTCGAGGTTGTGCTCGGCACGGATGCGCTGATATTGGCGCAGCACAATCACCAGCAGGAAGCAGGCACTGATTATTGCCAGCGCTTCCGGCACGTGATGACGCAGCCACGGCACCAGCGGCGCGGCCAGCCAGCAAATCAACAGGCTGGCCAGCCACAGCAATGGCAGCAGCACCCAGAAACTTTTCAACAGACGCAGTAATGTTTTCATGTCTTCCTGACTCGGCTACCTGACGTGTGCTCAGGCACTGAACAGCTGGCGGATTTGTTCGGACAGGGCGGCGACGTCCTTGTCCAGCAACCAGTCGAGCGTGAGGTACACGGCGATGCAGACCAGCGCGATCAGCGTCAGATACACCCACAGCGGCACTTCATGGCGCAGCATCTGCGACACCTGGTCGGGCAGGGCCCAGTCCGGTGACAGGGCTTTGGGCGCCTTGCGGTAGCGGGCGATATCCTGGCCCAAGGTATTGGCCAGGTAGCGCAGCTGGTCTTTCTGGCCGAGGCTGAACTTGCCCTCGAAGCCCAGGGCCAGGCACAGGTGGTAGACCTCGAGCACGTCGATGTTCTGCTTGACGTCGGCACGTAGCGCATCCACTTTTTCGAAGAAGCCTTCACCTGCCAGGTGCACGCCGAAATAGCGGAACTGCAACGGCTGCAGTTCAAAGTGCCGGCGCAGTTCGTTGTCGCCTGAGCGCAGTACGCTTTCGTCGAGGAAAGCGCACAGCGCGTATTGGGTGTCCTTGACCTGCTCGACGCTGTAGTTGGCGGCGCGGGCATCACGCTCCAGGTTGGTGAAAAAGCGCTCGACGCTGCCTTCGAAAGCCTGCACCGAGGTGACCTGGCGCCCGCGACGCACGATCAGCGCCATGCTGATGAAGTCCTGGACCAGGTCCTTGAGTGTCGGTTTGTCATTGGCGGCCGCGACGGCGCCCTGTTGCAATACGGCTTCGGTCATTTGAGCACCGCCATCAGTTCAAGCTTGAGGTTGGTAAAGGCGCTGGGCGCATAGAAGCAGATGGCCTGGGCATTGATCATTCGCTCATACACATTGCCGTGCGGCTCGATGGCGAAGTACTGGTTGTCCAGGCGTACCGGAATCGCGTTCGGCAGCCGGGCGGCATGGTTGAGGGTGACACCAGGCATGGCGCTGTTGACCACCACTTCGATGTCTTCCGGTGAGCCGACCTTGAACGCCCGGGGCACCAGCTCCAACAGGCTGGCGCCGGGCATGTCGGCGTGCACGGCAATATAGAAGTCCGCCTCGGCCAGGCGTGGATCGTGCAACTGGCCTTGCCAATGCGACGGTTTGGTCTGGGTAAGGTTGATGACGATGCACTGGTTGGGCACGACGTTGTCGAGCATTACCCGGATCATCTCGTCCAGTTTCACCAATGATGCTGCGGGGTCTTGATGGTCGTACTCAGGGATGTCGCTTAACTGGGTGTCCAGGGTGAAGGTCAGCAGCCCGCCAGCCAGGTCGGCGAGGAACAGGTACAAGCGCTCCGGGTGCAGGCGCGGATGAGCCAGCAGATGAGCCAACTGCGGGTGGGCACGGTTGACCGTGTTCAACAACCAGAACAGCGTGACGTCGCTGGACCCGAACTCGGCGATCTGGTCGGCGCGCTCACGTCGCCGGCCGGAAAGTGCCTTGCTCTTGGCCTGCAGGGCCCCGAGCAGGCGCTTGCCGAGCCCGGCGATGGTTTCGTGGCTACCCAGGTGCAGGGTAGGGTGGACGAAATGCGGGTCAATATTGAAGCCGCCCATGCTGTTGCGGGTCAGCTTGGCCAATGGACAATGGGTGTAACCGTCGAGGCTGTCACCGTCGACCAGCATTACCACGTTCAGGCGCAGGCTGGTGATTTCGTTCTCCAGTTCGCCTTCGTTAAGGTCTGGCAGGGTGTCGAACTGTTTGCGAAAACGCCGCGCAGCCTTGTGTTCGTGGCCATCTTCGACGTAATTGAGGCCAAAGGGCTCAGGCAGCTTGAGTGCCGCATAGACCTTGAGGTCATTGGCCTTGAGCAGGTCTTTGAGGTCGCGTGCGGCAGGCAGCGGGTCGTGCTGCGGCGCGTCGTACAGGCTGCCATCTGGGAACACAAGCTTCAGGCGTTTGAGCTGCAGCGTACCGTTGGCCAGGGCGTCTTCGTCGACCTGCAGCGCTTGTACCCCCCAATGGAAAGGGGTACTGCGCAGTGTCGACTCAGCCAACTGGTGCTGGTGGAACTCGTCCTGGTACTGGAAGTGCTGGGGCAGCAGGAACATGCCTTCCGACCACATCACCCGGCTCTGCTTGCTCATTTGACGCTATCCACTAAAGAGTTGAAGGTTGAATCCATGGCGTTGCTGGCCGACTGGCCTGCGGCGTCGGAGGCTTTTTCGATAACTGCGCCCTGCACCTTGTCCGTCAGGGTCGGGTCAGCGTCTTTGGCCTTTTGCGCAGCCGCGAGCTGGTCGGCGGTGGGTGGTTTGTCCAGCACATCCACGCCACGCATGGCGCTGATTTCAGTCTTGTCCACCAGTACCCGCAGGCCGTCGGAGGAGAACCAGATGCCGTCCTTGCGCAGCGAGTTGGCGTCGAAAGCGACTTTCCAGCGCGCGCCTTGTTCATCGCGGAAGAACGCCGCCACACCAACGTAGCGAGCATTCTTGGCCAGCGGCCATTGGTCGATCTGGCCGATGCCCGGCAGCAGGGTGATCTCGCGTGCTTCCACCAGGGTGTTGCCGAGTGCCTTTTGCGGGGTATCCCACAGGGTCTCTGCATCGGTCGCTGCGAAGCGCTCGAGGTCCGTCAGCTGGTACACGCGCATCACCACCGACAGTGGCTTGCCCTCGGCATCAGGGTTGAGCTGGTTGCCGCCGTCAGAGGTCAGGATGACCTTCTCGTTGTCGGCCAGCATGTCGGCAGCCCAGCTGTCCTCCATGCGTTTGCCGATTCGGTCGGTAACCCCACAACCGGCCAGCGCCAGCAGCAGGGCCGCGGTGGTCAGGCGTTTGAGGGCGGTGTGCTTGAGTTGCATGACGGCTAAACCTCCGGTCATTGATCAGGCCAGGCGATAGGCAAAGTCGCCATCGCTGCCCAATTCGATCACCAGGCGTTCGATGGGCGTGTCCTGGGCCATGCGTTCGAGCACGCGCTGGGCGAGTTCGGGCATCAAGGTCTGGGACAGAATGTTGTCGATATTGCGCGCACCGCTGTCGACCTCGGTGCAGCGCGCAGCGATAGCTTTGACCAGCGCCTCGTCGTAGCTCAGTTCGGCCTGGTGGTTGCGGGCGAAGCGCTTGGCGATGCGCGCGAGCTTGAGGGCGACGATGCGCTCCAGGATCTGGTCCTGCACCGGGTAGAACGGCACGATGCTCAGGCGGCCAAGGAAGGCCGGCTTGAACACATGATTGAGTTCGTCGCGCAGGCCTTCGACGATGGCCTGCGGCGTGGGGAGCTCGGTGGCATTCAGGCAGGTCTGCATGATGCGCTCGGTGCCAGTGTTGGAGGTGAGGATGATCACCGTGTTGCGGAAATTGATTTCGCGGCCTTCACCGTCGTCCAGTACGCCCTTGTCGAATACCTGGAAGAACAGTTCGAGCACGTCCGGGTGGGCTTTTTCAACCTCGTCGAGCAGCACCACGCTGTACGGTTTGCGGCGCACCGCCTCGGTCAGCACGCCGCCTTCGCCATAGCCGACGTAGCCGGGTGGCGAGCCCTTGAGGCTCGACACGGTGTGAGCCTCCTGGTATTCGGACATGTTGATGGTGATCAGGTTGCGCTCGCCGCCGTACAGGGTATCGGCCAGGGCCAGGGCGGTTTCGGTCTTGCCGACGCCGCTGGGGCCGAGCAGCAGGAACACACCGATCGGCTTGTTCGGGTCTTCCATGCGCGCCCGGGAAATCTTGATGCGCTTGCCGATTTCGTGCAGGGCATGGTCCTGGCCCAGCACGCGCTCGCCGAGCAGGGCGGGCAGGCGCTGTACGGTGTCGATTTCGTCACGCAGCATCTTGCCCAGCGGGATGCCGGTCCAGCCGCTGATGACCTGGGCGATGGCGCCGCTGTCGACCAGCGCGTGCACCAGTGGCTGGTCGCCTTGCACGCGAGCCAGTTCGGCGCGCAGGCTATTGAGCTGCCCGGCATCGGCGTCGTTGGCGGCATCCAGCGCCTTGAGCTGTTCGACCAGCGCCAGCTCTTGCTGCCACTGCTCGTTCAATTGCTGTTCCTGCTGCTGTTTGGCCTGCAGGCTGGCCTGCAGCTCACTCAAGCGGCGGGCATGGTCGTGGCCTTTGCCAGCTTCGTGGCCGAGCACGTCAATTTCTGCCTGCAGGTTGTCGATCTGTCGACGGCAGTCTTCCAGCAAGCCAGGCTGCGACGATTGTGCCAGGGCAATGCGCGCACAGGCGGTGTCGAGCACGCTGACCGCCTTGTCAGGCAGCTGGCGCCCGGTGATGTAGCGGCTGGACAGGCGCACCGCCTGCACCAGCGCTTCGTCCATCACCGCCACCTTGTGGTGCTCGCGCATCTTGCCCAGCAGCCCGCGCAACATGTGAATGGCCTTGTCCTCGTCAGGCTCTTCGACCTTTACCACCTGGAAGCGGCGGGCGAGGGCGGCGTCCTTCTCGAAATACTTCTTGTACTCGGCCCAGGTGGTGGCGGCGATGGTACGCAGTTCGCCACGCGCCAACGCCGGCTTGAGCAGGTTGGCAGCGTCGTTCTGCCCGGCCTGGCCGCCAGAGCCGATCAGGGTGTGGGCTTCGTCGATGAACAGGATGATCGGGTGCAGGCTGCGTTTGACCTCTTCGATGACCGCCTTCAGGCGGTTTTCGAACTCACCCTTTACCCCGGCGCCGGCTTGCAGCAGGCCAAGGTCGAGGGTATGCACGGCAACGTTCTTGAGCACAGCTGGCACGTCGCCCTGGGCGATGCGCAGGGCCAGGCCTTCGACCACGGCGGTTTTGCCAACGCCAGCTTCACCGGTGAGGATCGGGTTGTTCTGCCGGCGGCGGGTGAGGATGTCGACCATCTGCCGCACTTCGAACTCACGGCCCAGCACTGGGTCGATGCGGCCTTCGCGTGCACTTTGGGTGAGGTTGACGGTGTACTGGTCCAGCGCAGGGGTCTTGCCGCCTGCCTTGCTGCTGTTGGCCACCGGTGCCGCCGGGCTGGCCAGGGCGCTTGCCTGGCGGGACTCGGCGCTGCCTTCGACGAGCGCGGCGAGGTTCAGGCGCAGGTCGTTGGCATTGATTTTTTCCAGCTCCGGCGCCGAGGCAACGACCACCCGGCGCAGTTCGGCGTCGTCGAGCAGGGCTTGCAGCAAGTGGCCGCTGCGCACCTGGCCGACGCCATACTCGATGGACGCCAGCAGCCAGGCCTGCTCGATCATGCGGGTAATGTGCGGCGACAGCGCCGGGGTGCGGGTATTGCCTTTCTTGAACGTGCCCAGGGCGGTGACCAGCTGCGCCTGCAGGCGCTCGGCGACCACCTCATAGTGGCGCAGGATCGGGGCCAGGTCATTGTCACCGGTGTCGAGCAACTGCAGCAGCAGGTGTTCCACCTCGACATCGTAGTGGTGCTCTGACAGGCAGAGGGCCGCTGCGCTTTCGGTGGCCGTGCGGCTGGTTTCGTTGAGCTTGGCGAACAGCGACTTCAGGTTCACAAGGCGACCCCATCGTAAGGAATATGGAAAACGGCGCAACGCGAAGGCTCCGCGTCACGGCCAGGGCGTTTGAGCCAGCCGAGCCAGCCCAACGCGACATTGCCGTTGCGGCCGAGCCGGGCGCACGGTACCGCCTCGCGCTTGAGGCGCGGGGCGATTTCAAAGTCCAGGCCGGCACCTATATAGAAGCGCACCAGCTCGACGAGTTTGCGATAGCACTCGGTACCAGGCTGGAAGCGCTGGTAATCGGCCAGGCTCAGTGGGCCCAGCTCAATGCGAATGCACGATTGGTAGTCCCACACCCGCTTGCCAGCAACGGCGCTGTGGCCAAGCTGGGCGTTGCGCCGGCCAAGCTGGGTGCGCTGCTCAGGCGGCAGGTGCAACCAGCGCCCGGCAAACTGCTTGACGTGGATCGGCAGCGAGAAATAGAAGCCGAGCATGCGCTCGAGGTTCAGCGCATTGCGCGGCTTCTGGCTGAGCAGGCCGGCAAAATAGCTGAACAGCTCGCGACGCAATGCTGACGGTTGTTCTTCAAACTTGAGCTTCTGCGCCCGCGGGCCGAGGCCCACCAGGTTGAGCAGGTAGCCATCGAAGCCCGAGCTGCCAGTGCGCTCGTGCTCGATATGGAATTTGTATTTTTGCCAGGCCTCGTAGAACAGCGTGGTCATGCGGTGCGAGAAAATGTCAAGAAAGGCATGGGCGGCATCGTCTCGAAACTGCACATGGCGCTCAAGCAGCAACTCGGTGTACGGACGCGGCAGCACGCCTGAAGGCCCGACCAGGCCCATGAAGGTAACCTGCACTTGCGACAGTGGCAGGCCGGCAGGCGAGACCTTGCCTGCGTGCTCGAAGTGCAGGTCGCTGACTTCGCTGGCCGGAAACGCCAGCGACAGCTGGGTGCGGAAACGCAGCGGGTCTTCGTGGGGCCGGGTTGCCAGGTCCATGCGCCCGGTGCGGCTGTAGTGCAGGCGGAGCAGGCGGACCAATTGAAAGAATTCGAATCGGTGCGGCTCGGCTCGGGCCTGATCGATCAGACCAGGGGCTGATCGCCAGTACGTGCTGGCCATTGGACGACTCTCTTTTCTCGTTGTTGGGTGCGCAGGGTCAGTTGCGTGAAGCTGTTCATCGAGCAGTACTGGCCGAAGAAGTGGTCCAGCACCATGCCGAACAGGAACACGCCGCTGCCGGTGAACTGGTGCTCGTCGAGGGTGAGGGTAATGCCCACGCCCCGCACGAAGTTCGGCCGCGGATGGCCGATACGCGCAACTACCGGCTCGCTGTTGATGGCCTTGATGCCGTTGATCTGTTTGCGGATGGCCGAGACGTTGCGGTAGTTGTAAAGCGACAGCAGCTCCAGCAGCACTTCACGGCCTTGGCTGACCAGTGACATATGGTTCAGCGACAGGTGCGCGATCAGGCGCCATATCAAGCCTTTGCCCAATGGCACGCGCACCGTGGCGGTGGGCTTGCGCAGGCAGCGGATATCCTTGATTACCGAGTTGGCGGGAATGTTGAAATCGCCACGCTCGCCGCCGAACGGGAGCATGAGCGGGACATCGCGGTTGCTGCAGGTGAGGGCGATGCTGAGGGTGTCGCTGCTGGCGCTGATCAGCTCCAGGTCGCGGTCGACCACGCGAATGCTCATGGCAGTGGCGTCACCCTGGGCGCGCCGCCGGGCAACCCAGAAGCTGCTGTGCGGGTCTTGCTCGCCTCGCGGCTCGAAAAACGGCTGGCAAGTGGCAACCTGGTCGGTGCCCCCCAGTTTACGAACCCGACGCACACGGTCTATGGATACCACTTCTGCTGCGTTGTGCAGCCGGGTGTCCGGGGTGACCGGATACTCGTGCTGGGTGTGGGTCAGTTTGATCGGCTCGGCTTGCTGGCGGAACAGGTTGATGATGGGCGTGCAGTTGAGCTTGAAGTTGTTGCGCCCGATATTCTGGGTCAACCGCGCCAGTCGCTCGCCAAGGTCGTATTCGGAAAAATAGAAATTGATGTCGACCTGCTCGATGGCCTTGCCCTGCAGAATGCGGGCAAAGCCACTGAGGTCGAAGAACATGAACTTGTCGGGGAACGTGAAATATTCGTGCAGCAGCCGGTAACCGAGGAACGAGCGCTCCGAGTAGTCAACCAGGCCTTCGTCGCGGGCATAGCCTACGGCCTTGAGGGCATCGACGGGCAGTGCGACCTCACGGCTGCGGCCCCCGTCGTTGAAGCTCAAGGTCGCCTTGGCCAGGTTATTGAACAGCAGCTCGTACAGGTGCAGCATGAGCGTTGCTTCGCCGTCGAGGAAAAACCGCAGGCGGTCCATTTGCATCTGCCCGAACAGAGCATCGCCGGTGGCTGCAAGGCGGATACGCAGGTGTGCGACCAGGTCGGCACTGTGGCCGTTGAAGGCCGAACGTTCCATTTCGACGAACGAGGCCTGTTGCACGGCAATCGGCCACAGCTCTACCGGGTAGCACGTGCGGAACTTGCACACCACGCCCTCTATGGCGTTGGCATGCATCTCGGTATGGCGCGCCACCCGGTACGCTTCGGTGACTTTCTCGTGCCTGCCCAGGCTCAGCTCGGCAATCGACATCGAGGGGGTAGGGCGCAGGTAATGGGGGTACAGCACCTCAAGGAAGGATTCGACGATTTCCGGAAACTCGTCATCGAGCTTCTTGTGCACCCGCGCAGAAAGGAACGAGAACGCCTCGATCAGACGCTCGGTGTGCGGGTCTTCGCAGTTGTCGCCCTCGATCAGCAAGCGCGAAGCGATTTTCGGGTACTGCGCGGCAAACTCCTGGCCGAGGAAGCGCAGGTGCGACAGTTCCTTTTCATAGTAGGGCAGCAGTTCGTCGAGCATCAGTTGAGGTTCTGCACTTTGTATTCCTGGGTGTTGACCTGCAGCACGGCGTCGAACGAGACCTGGCGGCTGATGTCCTGCAGACGCAATACGGCGTCCACGCGGAAGGTCAACATGCGGTGGCCGTTCTGCTGGGCCAACAGCTGCACACGGACCCGGCGGAAACGCCGGTCTCCGGTACTGATCGCCCGCTCCAGCTGTTGCTGGATCAGGCGGCGGTCATGTGGGTCGAGCACGCTGCGGCTGATGAAGTCGGGCATGCCGTATTCAAGGATGGAACCACCGAGCTGGCTGAAGCCGTCGAGCTCTTCGGCGACCAGGGACTGGCGGGTATTCACCAGCACCTCAAGGTCACGGACGATGCTGGCCTTGTACTCGGCCAGCGAGCAGGTACGCTGCGCGGCCGGCTCGGCCGACTGGAACGGACGGTCGTCCAGCAGTCGGTCGAGCAGCGAGGGCAGCAGGCGGGCGTGGTTACTCATGTGTCATCCCTGTACACACCGGCTTGTCAGCCGCGCGCCCCTTGAGGCAGTTCGGCGACCAGGCGCAGCGAGGCGGTCAGTTCGTCGAGCTGGTAGTGCGGGCGCAGGTAGGTTACAGCCTTGTACACGCCTGGCTTGCCTGGTACCTCGAACACCTCGGCGCGGGCTTCGCGCAGCGGGAACTTGGCCTTGGCCTCCTGGCTGGCGGTGTCGTCCAGCAGCACGTAGCTGGCCAGCCACTGGTTGAGGAAGCGCTCCACGTCCATGCGCGAGGCGAAGCTGCCGATTTTGTCGCGCATGATTGCCTTCATGTAATGGGCGATGCGCGACGTGGCGAAGATGTACTGCAGCTGGGCCGACAGGCGTGCGTTGGCGTTGGCGATGTCGGTGTTGTATTGCTTTTGCTTCTGCGCCGACTGGGTGCCGAAGAACGCGGCATAGTCGGTGCCCTTGCAGTGCACCAGGGGAATGAAGCCCAGGTCCGACAGCTCTTTTTCGCGGCGGTCGGTGATGGCGATCTCGGTCGGGCACTTGAGGGCGATTTCGCCGTCGTCGGTCTTGAAGGTATGGGTTGGCAAGCCTTCGACCAGGCCGCCACCTTCTACGCCGCGGATGGCCACGCACCAGCCGTAGCGGGCGAAAGCATCGGTGACGCGGGTGCCGAGGGCATAGGCGGCGTTCATCCACAGGTACTTGTTGTGGTCGCGGCCGTCGACGCTTTCGACGAAGTTGAATTCTTCCACCGGCGTGGTATCAGGGCCATATGGCAGGCGGCCGAGCACGTGGGGCAGGGTGAGGCCGACGTAGCGTGAGTCTTCCGAGGCGCGGAACGACTTCCACTTGGCGTATTCGACGGTGTCGAAGAGATTTGCCAAGTCACGCGGGCCGGACATCTCGGTGAACGAGTCCCAGCCAAACAGCTCGGGGGAGGCGGCGGAGATGAACGGTGCATGCGCCGACGCTGCCACGTGCGAGATCTCTTCCAGCAAGTACATGTCTTCGGGGTTGCGGTTGAACTCGTAGTCACCGATCAGCATACCGAACGGCGCGCCACCGAAAGTGCCGTATTCTTCTTCGTAGACTTTCTTGAACAGCGCGCTCTGGTCGAATTCGCTGGCGGCCTTCAGGTCACGTACCAGGTCCTTCTTCGAGGCGTTGAGCAGGTGGATCTTCAGCGTGGTGCTGGTTTCGGTCTGGTCTACCTGGTATTTCAGGCCGCGCCAGGAGGCTTCCAGCTGCTGGAACTCGCGGGCGTGCATGATCTCGTTCATCTGCTCGGAGAGCATCGAATCGATCTCGGCGATACGCGAGTCGAGCACGGCGATCAGGTCTTTGCTCGGCGTCATCTCACCTTCGAGCACCTGGTTCACCAATTCGCCAATCAGGTCGCGGGTGCGGTTGCGCTCGGTGTCGGAACGGGCCACGCGGCTTTGCGAAATGATGCTGTCCAGCAGTGAGGGCTGTGGCGCGAAGTTTTCTACTTCGACCAGTTCGCCGGCCTGTTGCGGTGCGGTTTGCTTGTCGGTCATGTTCGGGCTCCTGCTCAGGCGCGATCGCTGCTGGATGGGTCTTTCACTTCGGCTTCACGGCCGAATTCCTTGCCCAGGGTCTTGAGTTTTTCGGTGTTCTGCAGCACGTCCATCAGCAGCTCTTCGAGCTTGTCGTTGCCGCCCATCTTGTTGCGCAGGTCGGCCAGTTTGTTGCGCACTTCAAGCAGCTTGCGCAGCGGCTCGACCTGCTTGACCACGTTCTGTGGCTCGAAGTCTTCAAGGCTGTTGAAGTTCAGCTCCACGCCTAGCTGGGTGCCGTTCTTGGCCAGGGTGTTGTCGACCCGGTAGGTCAGGCGTGGCTTGATGCCCTTGAGCACACCGTTGAAGTTGTCCCGGTCGATGAAGACGAACTTGCGGTCCTTGAGCTTGGGCAGCGGCTCCAGCGGGTTGCCGGAAAAGTCGCCCAGTACGCCGACGACGAAGGGCAGCTCCTTTTTCTCGATGGCATCGCCGATGTCCACGTCGTAGGTGATATGGACCCGCGGCGCGCGGACGCGGTCGAGTTTGTGCTGGGTGCTTTCCTTCTTCGCCATCGTGTTCTCCAGTGCTAGCAGTTCGCTGCGAATCATTGCGCGGCCCGGTGTGGGGCACTGCGGGTTACAGTCCTTCGATCGTCAGCAGCAGGCGCTGACGGATGTCGTCGTTCATTTCCAGAATGTTGTCGCGGCCCACCAGTTCTTCGAAGCTGGTGTTGCCGGCAATTTGCGTGCTGCTACGGATGACCGAATCGTCGGGAAGTTCCGAGCGCACCGGCGAGCTGATGACGCAGAACGGCAGGTCGCCAAAGCCTTTGAGGCGTTCGAAGCTCAGCCCGTAGCGCAGGCCTTCGAACAGCCGGCCAAGGCCAGGCGACTTGCTCAGGCAGTAGAACAGCACGAGGTAGTGCACCACAAAGCGGTACAGCTCGGCGCTGCTGCGGTTGGGGTCTTTGATGACATTGCGAAACCGCGCCAGGTCGAAGGCGTGGAAGCCCACTACCCAGCGGGTAGGGCTGGTGATACGGATGGTCTGGCCGCTCTGTTCGAGGACCTTGTCGTATTCCAGCGGGAACAGTTCGGGGGTAGTGCTGATCAGGTTCAGCGGTACTTCCAGCTCGGTGACCAGCTGGAACGGCGCGGCCGAGCCGATACGCTCGTAGAGTTCGACCAGGGCCTGGAAGTGGCCCTGGGTTTCGCGCCCGCTGCTGCGCTGGGCGCCTTGCAGGTATTCGCCAAACAGGGTTTGCGGACGGATCAGCGGTGCCACGGTGGCAAGGTAATCCGCCGCCTGCGCCTTCAGTGCATCGGAGATCGCCCGCGTCTGGCTACGCAGCTTGATCAGTGCTTCGACATCGAATGATTGTGTCATCGGTACATCGCGTCCATGTGCCTGCTTGATCGTCCTGAACGCCAGTGGCGTCGACCTGAAATTGAGCCATCGGCTGCGGCAAATCTGAGTGCTGGCACATGAATATTGTGTTGCCAGCAATGCCGACTAGGGCACCTCGCTGAGGAAGAAGTTCCGGCGAGGGTGGCGATTTTTTCCCTGTTTTACGACGCTGCGCAATAATGGCGCTGTGATATTGACAGCGGTACTGGTCGCAGGAAATGGGGGGGTTAAGCCCTAAAGACTGGGTGCGAAAGGGGCTGGGAAGACATGAAAATCATTGGCAAAAGTTTTTTTCAAAAAGTGAATCAGTTCTCATTTTGTGGGCTGGCCGCCTGCGCGTTGCGGGGTTAGGGAAGCGCGTCAGGATGATGGCAATGCGACGAGTTTTGTCGCATCCAGCAGGGTAACTTTATTGTTCAAAATCGATAACTAGCGCGATGCTAGTAGGTGCGGGTAGGTGCGGGATTGCCCGCGAACACCGGCGCAGCCGGTTGCATCCAACTCAGCGACCATCGACCTGTACGCAAACGTCTCTGCCATTGATTGCCTTACATGGCCAATTGTCGTTGATGTAATGATCCGGCTTGAAGCACACGCGTTCATCGTTAACCCAGAACATCTGCCAACCGGAGCCCGAGATCCTGAGCTTCGGGCACGACCAGTAGCCCTTTGCCGAAAGCGTTGCTGTGGTCAGCGTAATCATTGCCGGTGCGACGATAACCATCAGCACAACCGTGAGTTGCAGCGAGCGTAGCTGGAACCCATGCAGCCAAGACGTTTTCAGTGGGTCAAACTTTCGACCGGTCCATGCGGCGATCAGGCTACCAACGATCAGGCAAGGCCCCAGCGGAATGAATGCAATCATGAAGAAAGCTTTGAGCGGGGTTTCCACGACCGGCGCATTACGGTAGATCCGGCCGTAGAGGGGTACGATATCCGTCCATAAGGCGTACACCGCCAGTGCTCCCATGGCGAGCATGGACAGCATCAGACCGATGGCCGTAAGCCGGAAAAGAACAGGGGACCTTACGTAGAGTTCGGGATGGTCTTTCATGTGTGCCTGAGCATTCCCTGGCTGCCGCGGATCAATCCAGCATTGCTGGACAACAGATCCTGGACGTTATCACAGGACCAGGCACTGGATCGCGCTCAGGGCGCATTGCCTGATCTGGCGATTGGTGATGCAGTAGGCGCGACGCTGGAGTGTCAGCGGCGCGATCAAGGGCATGTTTACGATAGGGTCGGCGGTACTCCTTTCCGCCTGGCGTCTGGTGAGTGGACCGACGATACCAGCATGGCCCTGTGCCTGGGGGCACCTACGCTACAAAGGGCCAAGGGCCAACCACCAATTCGATTTCGCTTCCTTTGCCGATGCCATGGCGCGCTGGTACCGGCAGAGTGAAAACAGCGTCAACGGCCGTTGCTTCGACATCGGCAATATCAAGGCCTCGACCGCAGGCAATGGTACCGTTGATACGCCAATGGCTCCGTTACCCAATTCATTCTCAAAGAAATCCCATGATCGATCTAAGAAGCTCAAACGCATTGCTGGCCGACTACGTGCAACGTTATGCGCATCTGTCGCCGGAGCCCTCCCGGCAGTTGCAGCAGCGGATGGACTCCACCTTGCAGCCTGATGCACTGGCGGCGCCGGCGGTCAAGCCAAGCTGGCTGCACTCCAGGGCCTGCACATTGACCGCGGAGCAGGCACTGGACCGCGCCAAGGGCGCGCTGCTTGGCCTGGCCATCGGCGATGCGGTCGGCACCACGCTCGAGTTCCAGGCCCGCGACAGGGGGCAGGTGAGCGACATGGTCGGGGGTGGCCCGTTCAACCTCGTTGCGGGTGAGTGGACTGATGACACCAGCATGGCGCTGTGCCTGGCAGACACGTATGTGAGCAAGGGCAAGTTCGATTACGCCACCTACGCAGATGCCTTGGTCCGCTGGTACCGGCGCGGGGAAAACAGTGCCAACGGTCGTTGTTTCGATATCGGCAATGCCACGCGCAATGCCCTTGAAGGCTGGCTGCGCGAGGGTATTACCTGGCAAGGCAACTATGACCCCTCGACGGCTGGCAATGGCTCCATCATCCGCCTTGCGCCTACGGCAATCTTCCGCCGGCACTCGCTGTCGGCAAGCTGGTGGGAAAGCGTCACGCAAAGCAGCGTGACCCACAACGCCGACGAGGCAGTGAACTGCTGTCAGCTGTTTGCGGCACAGCTGCATCTGGCGCTCAACGGTGCAGACAAGGAAGAGGCCCTGGCCCCAGCGGTGCGTTCGTTGCGGCCTCGCCCGATGATCATCAATGCGGGCGAGTACAAGCAAAAGAGCCGCGAACAGATCCGCTCCTCCGGCTACGTCATCGATACCTTGGAAGCGGCACTGTGGGCCGTATGGAACACCGACAACTTCAAGGACGCGATCCTCCTGGCCGCCAACCTTGCCGATGATGCCGACAGTGTCGCGGCCACCGCCGGCCAGTTTGCGGGTGCGCTGTACGGCGTGTCCGGCATGCCGCCGGAGTGGGTGGAGAAGGTTGCGTGGTCGCAACATATCCAGGAACTGGCAGCCAAGCTCTTCGATCTCTCGCCGCAGCATGATGAACTGGACGCATTGCTTTATGGCCAGCCTTGACGGCAACCGGTTTGGGGACTGACTTGGGAGATTACCTGACTGGGAAAGATTGAATTAAATGTTTACGACCGAACGGTTTTTTGCGCGAGTTTGGGCCTTCTGGTTTTTGACGCTTATGATTTCAGTGTTGACACTTGGGGTGGCGCCGAAGATTGTTTTTGTGCTCATGGCTGTAGCGTCTTTTGTTACATTTTGCTGGTGCGTGAAATGCGCCTATCGTTCTGAAAGATTTGCTGATTTTGCGTCCTTGCGTCTCTGTTTCAGCTTGACTTCCGTGCCGCTTTTTGCATTTGTCCTGTCAATGGCGATAACGTACAAACAAGCAAAAATGGGAGGCGTAGCGGCGCCTGCGATCAGCGCCGTGCCGCTCATTCTTACTGCGCTGGCTTTCGCATTGGCCTATGGGCATAGAAGCAAAGCGAGTTCATTCCTGTTACGCGGTGAGCGGGTAGAAGTATTCGAACCCGAGCAGGCCAATTCGTGGGTTGTGGGCGGGCTTGGTGCAGGATTGAGTAGTCTGCTGTATCCGACGATTAAGAACTATAATAGTTCAATGGAATGGCCGTGGTGCTGTGTGTGATGGTTTTCATTTCGCTGTATATGGTCTCTACAATCGCACCAATATCGCTTCGTTAAGGGCGTTAAAAGAACGCGA
Source organism: Pseudomonas putida NBRC 14164 (assembly GCF_000412675.1). Lineage (NCBI taxonomy): Bacteria > Pseudomonadati > Pseudomonadota > Gammaproteobacteria > Pseudomonadales > Pseudomonadaceae > Pseudomonas > Pseudomonas putida. Next base: position 2,803,363 of record NC_021505.1, read on the forward strand.
GCGTCGTGAGGCGCGTCAATACACATTTCTTGAGATCGAATATGTGCGTGCGTTACGTGATGCTTCATGGTTGGCTCGGTTTTTTTCACTCAAGAGCCGAAAATAAGCGATGTTAAACGCCAGTTATCAAGAAAGCGTGATGTTGACTTGCCGTCTCGACTCGCGAATCTTCCAGGGTAAGATGGTGCAGGACCTAGTTGGCGAGGTGTTTGCAGGCTTCGGCAGCTTGGCAAAGTACGACTTCAGCCTGAACAAATCGAAAGGCGTAATGGACTCATGAAAAGATGGCAAGGCTGCCCGCCCATCATCCCTGGGAGGGTTTCTCCCCCATGCGCGCCTTGAGCTTGTGCAGGGTAGGGGACTCGCCCCCGGACAGCTCGATACGAAACTCGGCGAAGGCGTGCTCGAGATCGGCATACTGCTGCAGCCCTTCTTCGGTGAACAGATAGCTTCCGGGGATGTCACGCCATTCCATCGGGGTGCGGATCCGCTGCTGCTTTGCCGCGTTCAACAAGAGCGTCAGCTCTACACTCAACTTCATGGCGGCCGGGTCGTGTGACTTCAGCCGTTCAATGATGACACGCAGCGCTATCGATTTTTGCCGGAGTGCGTAAATGTCCATCGTGGCTCAGCCTGCGGGGTGTAGGGTTTATAGCTTTCGTCAGTGACTGCGCTCGATGTTCAGTGGCTGGCCTGATCGAACGTCGGCAATCAATCGGGCAGTTGAATTTTGAGGCCACGAGCCGACTGGATGGCTACGTAATAGGCGTCTTTCAGTGCTCTGGCCAACTCGGGGTCATTTTCTTCGAATTCTTTCGTGGCAATGGCACCGATACTGAGTTGGTGGAGTTTCGATTTATCTTGCTCACGCCCTTCGAACACGGCTTTCACATAGTCAAGTTGGTTTAGTAGCATCCCATAAATGGGGTAAGCGGGACAGGCCTTGTTCCGCTGCGCGGTGATGTCGATAGCCTTCTGTACATAGCCGAGGGGGGTTGTGGGTTTCATAATGCACCTGGTGTTATCAGTTTGAAGAGCTCGCGTTGGCCAGAGGTCATCCGCCGAGCACCACCAATGGCGTTATAGGGTTGGGAAGAAACGGACCAGGTATCCAGTACCGGTGCCGAGGTGCTCCTCAGCAGCGTGACCTTCTCAGTGCTCTGATAGACGTTCACGATCTTGGGCACGATGGTTTCCGTTTTGTAGATCTGGCCAAGCGGGTTGATCCCCAGTTGCCCTGGCACCACGTCAGGGGTAGGAGAGTACCGCATCCCTTGCCGGCCGCCGGGCACCTGGAATTGCCAAAGTGTCTTGCCCCGGTTGATTGTTTCCGTGAAGACTGGTTGAGTGAAGTCCAAGCCGTTCATGTAGCCTTCGTAGTCGGCAGGCTTATAGCCCTGTGACTTGAAGAAGTTTCCGGAAAGATCGCCGTTCGTACCTTTGACTATAGTCAGTCGCGAAATTTCTTTCCGGTGATCATGCAGAGTCTCAATGAGCAGGGGGATGTAATCGGCAGACTTATAGCCCTGTGGCTTGAAGAAGTTGGCAGCAGTATCCTGGTTACCTCGTATATTGGTGTCCTGCCAAGTTGCCCGTTCGAGCAAGCTTCTTGTATGTGCTCCATCTTTTTCTAATCGTGATTTTTATTTTTGGCTTGGAATTTCTTAAAGGAACTCCACTCCTCTCCATCAATCAATGCCATGTAAAATTCTGCAAATAACTGACTGAGATTACGATCGTCCTGTAAGTTGGTTTCCGGTAAGTAGCGGTAACCAGGTATGTCTCTAGCCTCCATGGGGGCATGAATTTTTCCATTTTCAGCTTTTAATAAGAGGCCGCGTAGGGTGTTGAGCATCAGCTTCGCATCGGAATCTTGATCTTCGAGAGCCTCAAGTTTTTCACGAAGCGCTGTAGCGGTAGCCTTCAGTGTGTGCGTGTTCATTGTCTATCCTAGTTATCAATAGTGCCTATGAGCTTGGTGGCCGACCACTCATTACGGTTAGGGGTAAGATATTGAAGTGCGCCACCCACCCTGTCAATGTTACCTCCAAATTCGGTGGTAGGCGCAATCTTGCTGACAAAAACCTCTGTTGGTTTAAGTGGCGTCATTTCAAAAATTGAATATTTTGTAGCCTCACTGCCCAGCGGTAACCCTAGGCTATCAGCCAGGGTTCGGCTTCCCTGCGCAGCAGACTGCAGCTCCTCCATAGTGGTGAAAAATGGAGAGTAACGGCTTGCCTCTTGTCCCACTGGCACGATTTTCACGAGGGGCGAATCTATGATGGACAGTTTTGGAGTGTTACTGCCCGAGCCTATCTGGGAGATGGCTCGGCTGAAAATGTCCATGTCTGATGCTTTGGGGTCTGCGGCACGTAGCTTTTGCAGATATAGCTCACCATCAGGGCTGTCGAGATACTCATTAATCTGTTTGTTGCTAAGGCCTCGGGGTGCAAAAGTCTCTGCATATTTTAGTTGTTGATCGTGCGCTACAAAGTCAGGGTCCTGTTTCGCATAAAATTCTCGCAAGCTCTTTGGCTCGACCTGGCTGATGGGAGATGGTTCTTTAACTTGCAACTCCGGCTGCGCCAATAGCTTCTGCTCATTCTTCGCCAACCAGGCCGCCAGCTGCTTGTTGGAGATCTCGGCCTGCAGCCGAGCGCTCCGGGCGGCAATGCTTTCCATGCTGCTCATGACGCCGGCCTTCATCTGCCCCCGAGTAAGGTAGGTGACGATCGCTGTCAGTAACAGCAGCACCAACTGCTCCTGCCCGCGAGCAAGCTGGCGTGCAGCACGCTCGACACGCTCCTGGGCCTGCGCCGTGGAACCGCCGCTCGGGTCCAGGCCAGCGGGCTTGAGGCCATCCTCGGCGAACCAGGCCGTGGCCATGCCTTGCTGAAGGGTCGACAGGCAGGCCGGCAGGCCCTGATAAAAATACTCGGCGATGGCGGACAGCCCCAGGCCCATGAGGATCAGGTTGCCGACCTGCAGGCCAATGCCGGCGCCGGCCACCGCGCCCGGCGCCGCGCCGACGCCGAAGGCGAACGCCCCGGCCACGCCACCGGCGAGCGAGCCAACCGCCACACTGCCACCGAGGATCATCGACACCTCTTTGACCAGTTGCAGCAGCACCGGCAGGATTTGCTCGATACCTATCGAGGACCACTTGCGCTTGAGGTTGTCCTGAATGATCGGGTAGGACAGGGCCATGGCCTGGCGCACGTTGTCGATACGCTGGCCACCGAGGTAGCCATAGGCCTGGTTGGCGCCATTGCTCACTCGTCGGCTGAAACCGTCCCAGGCCTCATGGGCGCTGTTCAGGCCGCTGTCGACGCTCTGGTTGAGCTCGCTGAATTTCTGCTCGAGATTGCGTTCGATGTCTCCCCAACTGGGGATGTTGGCTAAAAGATCCATTTTCGCTTCACTGTCCATGGAAGTGGCGGCGCTCGGCGGCGAGCGCAGCATGTCGCTTCAGACCTCAGGATGGGGGCGAAGTCCGGCGGAGAGCCCATTGTTCTCATGACAGGCGTACGCGGCAATGATGGCAATTGAGCATCGCTGCACGGCTTTGTGGCTGACCGCATCCCGCAAGTGCCATTACGGCCGCGTTCGCGATGGCCATTTGGCGGAATTGGCTAGTGGCAAAAAATTTGAACCAATCCACGTTATGAAACATTTTTCTCCGCCAGTGGAGTTGATGCGTCAGGTAGCGAGACAGCTCGAGTGGGAGCTGTCAGGCATGGGCGCTGATCGATACCTCAAGAACCTTCTGCGACGGGCCGTTCGGCGATTGCCGGGGGCGCTTCCGGGCGCCAGAGAGGAGGATGAAGGATGGCGATATGACATTGCCTTGTAGGGCGGTATTGCCCGGTTTTCCTAGGCCTGTAGTGAGTTGACAGGGCAGCTTTTGCCGGTGTTTCCTTTGGGCCTTTCTGCCTGCCTGGCATTCGGGAATGTGAACCCTGTCGCATTTATTTCAATGCACGATGGCACTTTCCTTTCTGCAGGCAGTCGCATGATTCCGCAAGCACGCGCGTTATGCGCGCATGCAGAATACGCCCGCAAGATCAGGGTTGCAGCTGAGCATCGCAAGCGCGTGCTGGCCGTGTTTTCAAGGAGATTTCGCATGATCATGGACTTGGCCTCCGCGCTGCTGTCGCCACAGAACCGCCGCCTGTTCAAGTTTCACAACCTGGCCAACCCCGAGCAGGAGCTGCTGCTGGAAACCTTCAAGGGCACCGAAGCCCTGTCGCGGGCGTTCAACTACGAACTGCTGCTGGTCTGCGAAGACTCCGGCGTGCCGCTCAAATCCATGATGGGCCAGCACGTCAGCATCGAGATCGAACTGGCCGAAGGCGGCCCGCGGTACATAACCGGCTACCTCACACGCTTTGCCAGCATCGGCAGCGACGGCGGCATGGCGCGCTATACCGCTACCCTCAACCCGTGGTTCTCGATGCTGAAGAACCGCTTCGACACGCGGATCTTCCAGGGCAACACGGTCGAGGAAGTGGTCACCGAAGTGTTCGCCCTGTGTCCGGCGTTTTCCCGCCACGAGTTTCGCCTGACCCGGCCACAGAAGCGCTACACCTACATCACCCAGTACCGCGAAACCGACTTCAACTTCGTCCAGCGCCTGCTGGAGGAAGAGGGGATGTTCTACTACTTCGAGCACACCGCCGAAGGCCACACCATGATCATCTGCGATGACTCCAGCACGCTGGTGGCCATCCCCGAGCAACCGCAAATCCGCTTCCACAGCGCCTCGGTCACCGAGACCGCCGACTCCATCACCCAGTGGAGCGGCAACCGTCAACTGCAATCCGGCAAGATGGCCACGCAAACCTTTGACTACCGCCAACCGAACAACCGCCTGCCGGTGGCGCTGAACAGCGTGAACAAGCAGGGCGATGTCGAGAACTTCGAGATCTACGACTTCCCCGGCCAGTACACCCACGGTACCTATGACGAAGGCGAAACCCTGCTGCGCCTGCGCATTGAGGCGCTGGAGCTGCGCGGCAAGAAGTTCGAAGGTGCCAGTAACTGCCGGGCCATGAAGCCAGGCTATACCTTCGAGCTGCTGCAGCACTACATCCACGACCAAGGCCCGTTAGAAGACCGCCAGTTCCTGCTGATGAGCGTGGAAAGCGAAGGCCACAACAACTACCTTACCGGCCAGCAGGCCAGCTACTTCAACACCTTCAGTTGCGTGCGCAAGAAGATCCCGTTCCGCCCGCAGCTGAGTACGCCCAAACCGACCATTGCCGGCCCGCAGACCGCGATCATCGTCGGCCCACCGGGTGAGGAGATCTTCACCGACGAACTAGGCCGGGTGAAGATCCAGTTCCACTGGGACCGCAATGGCAAGTACAACGATCACAGCTCTTGCTGGGTACGTGTCGCCCAGTCCGGTGCCAGCGGCGGCTTCGGCAGCATTCAGATCCCACGCATAGGCGACGAAGTGGTTGTGGTGTTCCTCGACGGCAACCCGGACCGGCCGCTGATCATGGGCAGCCTTTACAACAGCACCAACACCCCGCCATGGTCGCTGCCGGCGAACAAGACCCAGAGTGGGTTCTTGACACGTTCGATGAAGGGTGACGGCGGTACCGCCAACTTCTTCCGCTTCGAAGACAAGGCCGGCGCCGAGCAGATCATCATGCATGCCGAGCGCAACATGGATACCGAAATCGAGCTGGATGAGACCCATGATGTAGGGAACAACCGCTCGATCACGGTTGGCGGTACGCACACCGAAACGGTCAAGAAAGACACCGTGGTGCAAGTGACCGAAGGTTCTTACACCCTGCAGGTCGACAACCAGTTCATCCAGGTGGCCGCCAAGCAGCACATCATCCTGCAGGTGGGCGACAGCAGCATCACGCTGACCCCGGAAGGCATCGAGATCAAAGGCAAGGTCATCGTGACCACCAGTACCGATACTACCCAAATCACTGGCGCCGCAGTGCGGATCAACGACTGAGGCAAGGTACATGTACAAGCCCTCGATCTACGACCGCATCTCCGCCAGGCGCGAAGCGCAAGAGGAGGCAGCGCGCCTGGCCAAGCTGGCAGAAGCTGCTCATGTGCCCGAACCTGTGCCCACACCGGAACCCGTGCCGGCAGTGCTGCAGGATGTGGCCAGCGGTTTCACCTTCGCGGGTTTCAACCTGCAATTTCCAGTTGGCTTTCGTTTCCGCGATATCCAGACCACCCTCGAGCATGAAGGCGAGCCAGTCAGCCTCAGCATCCGCCGCCGTGATGTCCGCGACAGGCAGCCGCTGGAGCAATTGTTCGAGCGTGCAATCGAGGCCTTGCGCGAAATGAGCCCGCAACTGCGCGTGATTCGCAAACGTGACTGCCGCCTGGCCGGCAACCCCGCCAAAGTGGTGGATTTTCACTTCAATGCCGGCCACGAGCCCCGCCACGGTCGCCTGGTCGGCGCGCTGGTGCCCATCGCCGGCAGCGAGTCACTGCAATGGCTGGATGTCTCATGCGTAATCGACCCCAGCAAGCCGGGCCTGAGCCAGTGGCTGGCCGAGTTTGACCGCATGCTCGATGGCTTCGCGCTGAGCTGACCCCCATTTTTTGTTATCAGGAATTTTCATCGCATGGATTACGAGTTGCAGGAAGGCGGCATAGCGCTGCCAGCAGGGTTCGAGGACCGCACGGTCAACATGTTCGTCTTGGGTGCCAGTGTTCCCGCGCCGTTGAGCATCACCATCTCGCGTGACACCTTGCTGCCAGACGAAGCCCTGCAGGCCTATGTCGATCGCCAGGTCAAGATGCTGACCTCCAAGCTGCGTGGCTACACCCGTTTGGGCAACAAGGCCGTCGCGCTTTCTGCTACCGCACCCATTGCTGGTATTCAGATCGACGCCTATTACATGAACCAAGGCCGCCCGCTTTACCAGCGCCAGGCCGCCTTCATCATCAGCCCTGGCCGTGCGCTGATCTTCTCCACCACGGCACAGGCCGATTTCAGTGCCCAACAGAACCAGGACTGGGACAACCTGCTGGCGAGCTTCACTCCGCGCACGCCCGTAAGCCGTTCCGAGCCCGGCGAACAGGAGTAACCCCTCATGTTCGAAGCGGCCAGGTTCGGCGACGAGATATCGCACACCAGCGCGTTGGGGGGCTTCCTGATTGGCGCCGCCCTGGGTATAGCGCTGGTTGCCACGGTGGCGATCGCCACGTTCACCTGCGGGTTTGGCGTGGCGTTGCTGGCCGGTCTTGCAGCTGGTATTGGAGGCAGCTTGCTGACCGCTGCCGGAGAGGCGATAGGCAGTATGTTCTCGTCCCCTTCAGGGACGATAACCACTGCCTCACCCAATGTATTCATCAACAGCCGCAAGGCTGCGCGTGTTGAAAAAAGCATTGGCGCCTGCGACAAACACCCGGGGCCGGTGCAAATTGCCGAAGGCTCGACCAATGTATTCATCAACAGCGTGGCCGCTGCGCGCAAGGGCGACAAGCTGACCTGCGGCGCGACCATTTCCGGTGGTTCTGACAACGTCATCATCGGCGGCGGCACCCACCGCTACCTGCCCGTGGACGATGAAGTCCCGGAGTGGCTGCGCACCACCGTGGATGTGCTGATGGCCATCGCCGGTGCCGCAGGCGGTATTGCCCAGCTGATCAAGGCCGGTAGCCAAGCCGGCATGAAAGCCATCATGCCTTGCGCGCTAAAGTTCACTGCCGGCTTCGTCGCCGGTGAAGTGGCCAGCCGCTACGTGGTCGAACCCGTGGCCCGCAAGGCGATCGGCGGCCTGGTCGGCAACCCGGTCGATCTCACCACGGGCCGCAAGCTGATCCCCGATGAAATCGACTTCAGCCTGCCGGGCCTGATGCCGATCGAGTGGTCGCGCTTCTACGCCAGCGACCTGACGGTCGACAGCGTGCTCGGTCGCGGCTGGGTGCTGCCCTGGGAGCAGAGCCTGCGCCGCCAGGGTGCATTCATCTACCTCACCGACAACCAAGGCCGCGAAGTCCCGTTCGTGACCCTGCAACCGGGCGAACGAATCTACAACCCGCATGAGCAGGTGTACCTGGTGTGCACCGAGGGCGGCCACTACATCCTGCAGACCCTAGACAACCTGTTCTTCTACTTCGGCGAAGTGCCCGACACCAACACCGAAGTGCCGCTGCAACGCATCGAGAATGCCCTCGGCCACTTCCTGCACTTCACCCGCACGCCCGACGGCACGCTGACCGACATCAGCGCCACCGGCGGCACCCGCGTGCACCTGCACTACGACAACCCGCTGGGGCGCCTGACCGACATCAAGCGCGTGGTCAACAATGAGGCGGTCGAAACGCTCACCCAGTACCGCTACGACGAACACGGCCAGCTGAGCGCGGTGATCAACCGCAACGGCGACACCGTGCGCAGCTTCAGCTACGCCGACGGCCTGATGGTGACCCACAGCAACGCCCTGGGCCTGGGCTGCCACTACCGTTGGCAAACCCTGGGCGACAAGCCGCGCGTGGTCGAGCACTGGACCAGCGACGGCGAGCATTACCACTTCCGCTACGACCTCGACAGCCGCACCAGCTGGGCCACCGACGTGCTCGGCCGTGAGCTGCAAGTGCAGTACAACGCCGACCACCGCGTGGTCGCCAGCCGCGACTACGGTGGCGAACGCTATGCCATCGAACTGGACGAGCAGGGCAACATGGTCGGCCTTGACCTGCCAGACGGCAACCGGCTCGCCTTCAAGTACGATGAATACGCCCGCCTGCTGGAAGAAACCGATCCACTGGGGCGCAAGATCCAGTACGAGTACCACCACCTGACCACGCTGGTGACCAAAGTCAGCTACCCGGATGGCAGCACCTGGCAGGCGCGCTACGACGACAAGGGCAACCTGCTCGCCGAAATCGATGCCCTCGGCCAGATGACCGAGTACCTGAACAGCGATGACGGCCTGCCGCACACCATCATCGACGCGACCTACAAGTCCAAGTACCTGTGGTGGAACACCTTGGCCCAGGTCGAGCGTTATCAGGACTGCTCGGGCAAGAGCACGTACTACCGCTATGACGAGCGCCAGCACCTGGTCGCGGTAACGGACGCGCTGAACCAGACCACCACGCTGGAACGCAAGCCCGACGGCGAAGTGCAGCGCATCAGCCACCCGGACGGCACCACCGAAACCTTTACCTACAACGTCTACGGCCAGGTACTCAGCCACACCGACGGCAAGGGCCAGACCACCCGCCTGATGCGCACAGCCCGCGGCCTGCCGAGCAGCCGCCAGGATGGCAAGGGCCAGCGGGTTCGCTACGAGTACGACAAGGCCATTCGCCTGACCGCACTGGTCAACGAAAACAACGCCACGTACAGCTTTGCCTACGACGTGTCGGACCGGCTTAGCGAAGAAGTACGGGTGGATAACCTGACCCGGCGCTTCAGCTACAACGTCGGTGGCCATCTCACACGACTGGATGAGATTGGTTATGGCGAGAATGCCGAACGGCCAGAGCGTCATACGCTGTTCGAGCGTGATGCCATTGGTCGCCTGATCGCCAAACTGAATAGCGACGCACAACAGCGATTCACCTATGACGACGGTGACCGGTTGCTGAGCATCGAGCGGCAACCGACCGGGATCGGCAAGCAGCTTGGGATCACGGAAGAAAAGCTTGAGTACGCCTACGATCTGCTCGGTCGGCTGACCAAAGAAATCACCCCTGACGGCACGCTCGGCTACGAGTACGACCCACTCAGCAACCTGACCACGCTAACGTTACCGGATGGGCGCAAGGTCAATCACCTGTATTACGGCAGCGGCCATCTGCACCAGTTGAACCTGGACGGGCTGGTGATCAGCGACATGGAGCGAGACGACCTGCACCGCGAGGTGTACCGGACCCAGGGCAAGCTCACCAGTTGCTTCGGTTATGACGCCATGGGGCGCAAGGCGTGGCAGTTTGCGTCAACCTTGTCGGCTGACAAGCTCTCGCAGGTGCATAACACTGGCGTGAATACCTCGTTGCTGGTGGAGCATGCGTACAACCCGATCCACCGGCGTTACCAGTACGACCCGGCCGGTGAACTGGTGCGCACCCTCGACAAGCTGCGTGGCGAGATCAAGTACGAATATGAAGCCAACGGCCAGTTGCGTAGCCGTGATACCGGCTCGCTGGTAGGCAGTGAGGAGTTCCGCTACGACCCGGCAGCCAACCGCCTGGACTTCAATGCGCGGCAGTTCGACAAGGTCAAGGACAACCGGATCAAACAGTGGCGGGACCAGGAGTACCGCTACGATCCGTGGGGCAACCTGATCGAGAAGCGCTCGGGGCACAGCAAGCTGCAGAGCTTTAGTTATGACTGCGAGAACCGGCTGGTGCGGGCGGAGACGTTGGTTAACGGCAAGCTGGAAAGCCGAGGCGAGTACCGGTACGACAGCCTTGGGCGGCGGGTGGCCAAGCAGGCGGAAATTAACGGCATCACCGAGCAGAAGCGCTTCCTCTGGCAGGGGCTAAGGATGCTGCGGGAGGAAACGCCAGGGCAGAGCATCTTGTACCTGTACGAGCCGGGAAGCTATGCGCCGTTGGCGCGGGTCGATCAGGTGGAAGGGGAAGGGCAGAAGCTTTATTACTTCCATACTGACCAGATTGGTACGCCGTTGGAATTGACGGATAGCGAGGGTGGGATCGTCTGGCAGGCGACATTTCGGTCTTGGGGGGCGATTGAGCAACTGACGGTCAATGAAGTCGAGCAGAATCTACGGTTCCAGGGCCAGTACTTTGATGTTGAAGCGGAGCTTCATTACAATACGTTCCGATATTATGATCCTGAAATTGGACGATTTATTTCTCATGACCCTATAAGCTTGCTCGGTGGTGATAATTTATACATTTTCGCACCTAGTACCACTGGATGGATTGATCCTTGGGGGCTAAGCTGTCGAACAGAGTATCTGGGCAGAACCCCGGGCAAATCTAGCAGGACCGGCCGAAAAGTAATTGAAAATATGAGAGGCGAGGGTCGAATTAGAGGTAAAGGTGACTCGATGGAATTCAAAAGCTCGACCGATAAGCAGTGGTATCCGGTTCGAGAGGCTGATATGGCACATAAGTATGATGCGGTAACATATTGGAATGATAGAGGTGGGTTCTTTGGAGCTAAGTCTAAGGAGGTTAGAAAGTGGATGCTTGATCCGAAAAACTATGAGCTAGAGCATTATTCGTACAACAGGTCGGCAGGTGCAAAATTGAATCAGTTTTACCGGTCGCCAGATAATATTGTTGGTCCGCACGAAAGTTTTCAGTATTGAGGTGTTTATGAAAGATTTGTCGGAAGTGAACTTGCAGCTGTCTCAAAGGATAGTAGTGGCTATGGAGTCTGGAAATGAACTGCAAGAGAAAGGAGCTTATCAGGCTGCTTTAGAAAAGTACAAAGAGTCGTGGAGTATGCTTCCCGACCCAAAAGAGCAGTGGGATCTTTCCCACTGGATCGAAAAATGCAATTCCGAGGTCTATTTAAAGCAGCAAGATTATGAAAGTGCGAAGATATGGGCGCTCAAGGCGGTTGAGTCGAAACCACCTCGAGAAACGTCCAGTTTTATTATTCTTGGTGCATGTTTTCTCGGGTTGGGTGAGGAGAGATATGCATTTGACGAAATGAAAAAAGCTTTCGATATGGGCGGCGAGAGAGCATTCAAGGGGTTTGATAAAAAATATCTTGCTTTCTTTGCTGGTTTCAAAGGTTAAAGAATGGGATTTTTACCAGATCAGGTTCATGAGGAGATACTGGTTCTTAGTGAACAGGGTAATCTGCTGATGGAAAAAGGTCGATATCCTGATGCTGTCGAAGCTTTCACGGCTGCCTTGGTCAAACTGCCTGAACCCGTCGAGCAGTGGGAGGCGTTCGTTTGGTTGAAGGCCAGTATTGGGGACGCTCTATTTTTTATGCAGGACTATAGTCGGGCCTTGAGCGAGTTTTTTGAAGCCGCCAACGGCCCGGGCGGTGCACAGAATGCGTTCGTAATTCTACGTCTAGGCGAGTGTCTATACGAACAAGAAAATCCAGATGCGTTGGATTATTTATGCAAAGCATATTTTTTGGAAGGGGTAGATATTTTCAGAGGCGAAGATAAAAAATATTTTAGCGCCGTTGAATCTGCATTAGGAATGGCATGAATGTAACGTCTGTTTTTTGGGGCTAGATCTTATCAATGTCAACCTGTGACGTATCGTCAAGGCGAGAAAATGCTCGAAGGTATTTTGGGGAATTAATATAACTAAGGAAATATGGTGGTGAGCCATCCTAGTGAGCTAGTAACTTTCATGAGGGAAATGAACTGCTGGGAGGTTGAATTCTTTGATCAGCGTACAAAGACTCTGGCTCAGGGGGTAGAAGATCCTCGATACCGGCTCGCTTGTCCGTAGCGAAGAATTCCGCTACGACGCGGCAGCTAACCGCTTGGATCTCAACGCGCAGCAGTTTGCCAAGGTCAAGGACAAACGGATCAAACAGTGGCGGGACCAAGAATACCGCTACGACCCGTGGGGCAACCTGATCGAGAAACGCTCTGGGCACAGCAAGCTGCAGAGCTTTAGTTATGACTGCGAGAACCGGCTTGTGCCGGCGGAGACGGTGGTCGATGGCAAGCTGGAAAGCCAAGGTGAGTATCGGTACGACAGCCTTGGGCGGCGGGTGGCCAAGCAGGCGGAAATCAACGGCGAACTAGAACAGAAGCGCTTCCTCTGGCAGGGGCTGAGGATGCTGCGTGAGGAGACGCCTGGGCAGAACATTCTGTACCTGTACGAGCCGGGAAGCTATGCGCCGTTGGCGCGGGTTGATCAGGTGGAAGGGGAAGGGCAGAAGGTCTATTACTTCCATACGGATCAGATTGGGACGCCGCTGGAGCTGACGGACAGCGACGGGCAGATCGTCTGGCAGGCGACATATCGTTCCTGGGGAGCGTTAGAGCAACTGGTTATCGATGAGGTAGAGCAGAACCTGCGGTTCCAAGGGCAGTACTTCGATCATGAGGCAATTCTGCATTATAATACGTTCCGCTATTATGATCCTGAAATGGGTAGGTTTAAAGTCCAGGATCCATTAGGTTTGATGGGTGGGGATAATCTTTATCGTTACGGCCCGAACCCAATACTATGGATTGATCCTCTCGGCTGGATGCCATTGGCCAACCCAGTTAAAGTGGGTCATCACATGGTTCCTCATTCTTTAGCTACCTCTTTAGGGATAACCCCGTTCAACTCATTTAATAACGTCCCCTCCATGTTCTGGCTGGAGCCTGGGCAATGGAATAGAATGGAGCACAGCGGTATGCACGGTTACAATGGTTTGGGCGCGAGTACCAAGCCGGCTGTGACGCTAGATGCTTTCAAATCCGAAGGCCTAACGAATGAGAAATGGTTGCAGTCGTTGGAGGCACATTATAATAACCCGGAAATTTCCCACCTTAGAGGGGATTTAAGGCTTGTTGAGAACGGAAATCCTGGGCGTATTATTGCTGCAAATGTGTCCCCTGCCGAAGGTTGGGCAGCAACCAAGGCATGGGCGCGATCCAAAGGTGCAAGTTTGCCAGGGTGTAGTTGATGAATAACGCTAAAGTTAGTTACGTAGCAGTTAATGATTCGAGGCTAGTGGCTGGCGGTAAGCTAGAGATTGGTAGTGCGGTAGTGGGGTTGGACGAATTCGATTTTGGCGAGTTTGGGTCTATCCAGAGAAAAGTTGTTGTAGGCTGGCTTGGTGAAGAGCGAGCTAGATATTCTAGTGCTGTGCGTGCGCGAGAAATTTCCTCCAAGGAAATATCCATAGTTGTCGAGTCGGATGGGCCAGTTGTACTAGATCTCGGCTGCGAAAAACTGTTGCTGGATGTGCTGGATGAACAGAGGCAGGCTCGAACATCCTACAAGTTGTTTGTTAAAATTTCATTGGAAGTTCCGCTGGAAGCGTTTGGTGAGGTGCCGGATCATGTTAAGCCGCTAGTGCAATACTCTGAAATACTGCATGTCACGATTTCCCTCTCTGGCGGCGATGTAGGCACGCACATAGAATCAAGCTCCAACCGTCCGGTGTATGATGGGTACGGAGAGTTGGGTTTTTTTCTTGCTGACTTGGATAAAATGCATGAATATATTATTTCCAGGTTGGGTAATGGCGTGATTAATCTTAAGGACGCATTCTGTCAGACTGAAATTGCAAACGAGCTGTTTTCGGAGGGCTTATTGGTTTTAATCTGGGGGATGACGCCGTGGCACTATTATCTGTATGGCTCGAGCGAGCCTGAAGATGCTGCTTATATCCCAAAGCTCAGGAATCCCCAGTTCCAAGGTACCTATAGATTGCATCATGATATTCAAAATCCAAGCGTTGTTCCAGGTGAGTTTTTGCTGAATTGGCCTGAATGCCTTAGCAAGAGCTTTCCGAAGATACACATAGGTGGGGAAGGGGAGTTGTTGAAAGTCGAAATTAGTGTCATGGGTTTCTACATTCCAAATGTCGGCGTTGGACCTCCGCTTTCGGTAATCACTGCTAGCAGGGAAGAAAATGAGCCTATTATTGATCCGTTGCTAATGGTCGATATTGAGGCGGTAGAGCCTAGGTTATGTTTTGATGTGTCGTGAGATGCTGTTTGTAAGGTGTGGAATTGAACGCATATGGCGCAGGCATGAATATCCATTGATTGGTACGCGGTGCGTGGGCGTTAATGTGTAGAGGGAATTAAGTCCTGCAGTGCTAGTGGGTTGAGTTGCTGGATCTTTAACATCGATGAGGTGGAAGCGAATGCCAACTTTTGCCTCATTCGCTTCCAAATTACGAGCGTTACTAAAAGGCTTGGTATCTTCAGCAAGTCTTATTAAGCTTTTCATCATGAGCTTTTCTAGCTTCAAATATTCTTTTTGCCAACGAATGTGCGACTCGTCGTCTGGTCTAAGCCATACCTCGACAACCTGTTCTTCTACTTCGGCGAAGTGCCCGACACCAACACCGAAGTGCCGCTGCAACGCATCGAGAACGCCCTCGGCCACTTCCTGCACTTCACCCGCACACCCGACGGCATGCTGACTGACATCAGCGCCACCGGCGGCACCCGCGTGCACCTGCACTACGACAACCCGCTGGGGCGCCTGACCGACATCAAGCGCGTGGTCAACAATGAGGCGGTCGAAACGCTCACCCAGTACCGCTACGACGAACACGGCCAGCTGAGCGCGGTGATCAACCGCAACGGCGACACCGTGCGCAGCTTCAAGAGCACGTACTACCGCTATGACGAGCGCCAGCACCTGGTCGCGGTAACGGACGCGCTGAACCAGACCACCACGCTGGAACGCAAGCCCGACGGCGAAGTGCAGCGCATCAGCCACCCGGACGGCACCACCGAAACCTTTACCTACAACGTCTACGGCCAGGTACTCAGCCACACCGACGGCA
The DNA here is from genome assembly GCF_000412675.1 of Pseudomonas putida NBRC 14164. NCBI lineage: Bacteria > Pseudomonadati > Pseudomonadota > Gammaproteobacteria > Pseudomonadales > Pseudomonadaceae > Pseudomonas > Pseudomonas putida. Next base: position 2,818,775 of record NC_021505.1, read on the forward strand.
AGGGCCAGACCACCCGCCTGATGCGCACAGCCCGCGGCCTGCCGAGCAGCCGCCAGGATGGCAAGGGCCAGCGGGTTCGCTACGAGTACGACAAGGCCATTCGCCTGACCGCACTGGTCAACGAAAACAACGCCACGTACAGCTTTGCCTACGACGTGTCGGACCGGCTTAGCGAAGAAGTACGGGTGGATAACCTGACCCGGCGCTTCAGCTACAACGTCGGTGGCCATCTCACACGACTGGATGAGATTGGCTATGGCGAAAATGCCGAACGGCCAGAGCGTCATACGCTGTTCGAGCGTGATGCCATTGGTCGCCTGATCGCCAAACTGAATAGCGACGCACAACAGCGATTCACCTATGACGACGGTGACCGGTTGCTGAGCATCGAGCGGCAACCGACCGGGATCGGCAAGCAGCTTGGGATCACGGAAGAAAAGCTTGAGTACGCCTACGATCTGCTCGGTCGGCTGACCAAAGAGATCACCCCCGCTGGCACCTTGGGCTATGAGTACGACCCACTCAGCAACCTGACCACGCTAACGTTACCGGATGGGCGCAAGGTCAATCACCTGTACTACGGCAGCGGCCACCTGCACCAGTTGAACCTGGACGGGCTGCTGATCAGTGACATGGCCGATCACCACTAACAGGAAATTGAAGCCATGCAAACCTACCAACAAGCCCCAGTACACACAGGCAATGATGCCCTGCTGCGGGCATACACGCCCTATGGTTATCACGTGGTTCGGGGCAGGCCTTTGTTGGCCTTTGCCGGCGAGGCTGTTGCGCAAGCGTCGCACTGTTATCTGCTGGGTAATGGCAAACGTGGCTACCACACCGTGCAAATGCGCTTTCTCAGCCCCGATGCATTCAGCCCGTTTGGTCGGGGAGGCCTCAATGCATACGCCTATTGCACGGGTGACCCCATCAACCATGTCGACCGCGATGGCCATTCGCCCACACGTGCAGTTGGGCAGGCCACCGGACTCGTATGGGGAACGGTGGGGATGCTCTCGTCGCTGAACAAGGCATCCAAAGCAATAGTCAAACGTTCGATTGCCAAGGCTGAAGGACGGCCAGTACCGAAGGAGTTTGATGACGCGAGCCGAACCAACAATGCGATGATATTTATTGGTGGGTTGGCCGGTACCGTGATCAAGGCACCCGGGGCAGCGCTCGCTCTTTCAGCGCCCTTTGAGTCAATAGGGGCGGAACTGGTGGCTGGGGCCGGGATAGGGGCTGCGTCTTTTGCGGGTGTGGGTAAAATCAGGCAACTGTTGACCGATATGAGGTCGACCTATCATCAAGCCAGGTTGAATAGACTGCCCTTCGGTAGGTTGGCCATTGAGTCCATCAAGGAAGCTACGGGGTGGAACCGAATACGCGGCCAGGAGTCGGCCATCCTCGAGCCGTTGCCAGAAAAAGTATCATTGGTTCGCCTGCCTGCCGGCAGGGGATGAACAGTCTGGCAAACGGTGCCAGGTCGCCTCGATGCTTTCGGTTCCACGGTGTGAAACCAGATTCGATTGTGCTTCATCTCTCCTCGCGCTTATCTGTCAGCCAAGCACGACCTGCCTTACCCGTCGTGACCTCAAGGCGAACAACAAGAACGGGAAACCACCCGCGCGAGGAGACTCTACATGTCCCGACATCAGCACATCCTGGCCTGGCTGAACGATGTGGCCAGCGACCTGCACGCGATCCGTCACGATATCCACGCCCACCCGGAACTGGGTTTTGAAGAAAGCCGCACCTCGGCGCTGGTCGCCCGGCTGCTCGAGGCGTGGGGCTATGAAGTGCACACCGGCATCGGCAAGACCGGTGTGGTCGGTGTGCTGCGCAATGGCAGCAGCACACGCCGGCTGGGCTTGCGCGCCGACATGGACGCGCTGCCCATCCACGAAGCAACGGGCGCGGCCTACAGCAGCCAGCACCAAGGTTGCATGCACGCCTGCGGCCATGACGGGCACACCACCATGCTGCTGGGCGCTGCGCGCTACCTGGCGGCAACCCGGCAGTTCGACGGCACGCTGACGCTGATCTTCCAGCCGGCCGAGGAGGGCCAAGGCGGTGCCGAGGCGATGCTGGCCGACGGCCTGCTGGAACGCTTCCCCTGCGATGCGCTGTTCGGCATGCACAACATGCCCGGGCTGCCGGCCGGGCATCTTGGTTTTCGCGAGGGGCCGATGATGGCCTCGCAAGACCTGCTCACGGTGACCCTCGACGGGGTGGGCGGCCATGGCTCGATGCCGCACCTGAGCGTAGACCCGCTGGTGGCAGCGGCCAGTGTGGTGATGGCGCTGCAAACCGTGGTGGCGCGCAACATCGATGCGCAGGAGGCTGCGGTGGTCACCGTCGGCGCCCTGCAGGCCGGCGAAGCGGCCAACGTGATTCCGCAACAGGCGCTGTTACGCCTTAGCCTGCGTGCGTTGAAGGCCGAGGTGCGGGCGCAGACCCTGGAGCGGGTGCGGGCAATTATCGTCAGCCAGGCCGAAAGCTTTGGTTGCCGTGCCAGCATCGAGCACCGCCCGGCCTACCCGGTGCTGGTCAACCATGCCGCAGAAAATGCCTTCGCCACGCAGGTGGGGGTGGAGTTGCTCGGTGCCGAGGCGGTGGATGGCAACACCCGCAAGCTGATGGGCAGCGAGGACTTCGCCTGGATGCTGCAGCGCTGCCCGGGCGCCTACCTGTTCATCGGCAATGGTGTATCGCGGCCGATGGTGCATAACCCGGCCTACGACTTCAACGACGACATCCTGCTGACCGGTGCCGCCTACTGGGGCGCGCTGGCAGAGCGCTGGCTCGCGCCCGCCTGACCTTTCCTTTTTGACGACTGCCGCTGGAACCCGGGCGCGACCGCGCCTGGGCGATCACCCAATCATTGTGTGGAGTGTTCCCTATGCAGACTTCGAGCACCGGCGTGTCGCGAACCCGGCAAGTGGTCGCCGCCGTTATCGGCAACGCCCTGGAGTGGTACGACTTTATTGTTTACGGCTTTCTGGCCAGCATCATCGCCCGGCAGTTTTTCCCGTCCGACGACGAGTACGCTTCGCTGCTGATGGCCCTGGCCACCTTTGGCGTCGGCTTTTTCATGCGCCCGGTGGGTGGCGTGTTGCTGGGCATGTACTCCGATCGCAAGGGCCGCAAGGCGGCGATGCAGATGATCATCCGCCTGATGACCGTGTCGATCGCCATGATCGCGTTTGCCCCCGACTACCTGGCCATCGGCATGGCCGCGCCGCTGCTGATCGTGGTGGCGCGCATGCTGCAGGGCTTTGCTACCGGTGGCGAGTACGCCAGCGCCACGGCGTTTCTGGTGGAGAGCGCGCCTGCACACCGCAAGGGCCTGTATGGCTCGTGGCAATTGGTAGGGCAGTGCCTGGCGGTGTTTTCCGGGGCGGCGATGGTGGCACTGGTTACCCACCTGTGCTCGCCTGAGGCGCTGGACAGCTGGGGCTGGCGCATCCCGTTCGTGCTGGGCCTGCTGATCGGCCCGGTCGGGTTGTGGATACGCAAGCATATGGAAGAGCCCGAGGAGTTCGTCGAGGCGCGCCGCCAGGCCAACGGCCAGTCGCCTAGCCTGTGGCAAGTACTGCGTGAGCATCGGCGCAGCCTGCTGGTGTCGATGGGGCTGGCCTGTGGCGCCACGGTGTCGTTCTACGTGGTGCTGGTGAACATGCCGACCTTCGCCCACAAGAGCCTCGGGCTGCCGCTGGACCAGGTGCTGCTGGTGCAGATGCTGGCCGTGGGGCTGATGACCGTGGTCATTCCTCTGGCAGGGGCGTTGTCTGACCGGGTGGGGCGGCGCCCGGTGCTGATGGCTTTCACCCTGGCCTTTTTCGTGATGGTGTACCCACTGTATGTGTGGGTGGCCGCTGCGCCTTCGCTGGAGCGCCTGCTGGTGATGCAACTACTGCTGTGCACGGCCATCGGCGGCTTCTTTGGCCCGGCCCCGACCGCCCTGGCCGAGCAGTTCCCGGTCGAGGTGCGCTCCACGGGTGTCTCGGTGGCCTATAACGTAGCGGTGATGGTGTTTGGCGGCTTTGCCCCGTTGATCGTCACCTGGCTTACCAAGGTGCTCGCTACCCCGGTGGCACCGTCGTTCTACGTGCTGTTCGCCTGCCTGCTGACGCTGATGGGTACCTATTGCCTGAAAGAAGCACCCCTGGCGGGCAAGCCTGCCACTTTCAACCTTGGAGTAAAACCGTGAAGCCGTTAGCCATCGACCCCATCGTTGCCCTCGATGCCCAAGCTTTGTCCCAGGCCATCCATGCCCGGCAGGTATCGTGCCGGGAAGTGATGCAGGCCTACCTGGCGCATATCGAACGCTGCAACCCGCAGGTCAACGCACTGGTGTCGCTGCGCCCGGCCGAGGCGGTGTTGGCCGAGGCCGATGAGCGTGACCGTGAGCTGACGCGAGGCCATTCCCGCGGCTGGATGCACGGCATGCCACAGGCGATCAAGGACCTGGCTGCCACTGCCGGGTTGCGCACCACCCTGGGCTCGCCGTTGTTCGCCGAACAGGTACCCGAGCATGACGCCATCAGCGTGGCGCGGGTGCGGGCGAGCGGGGCGCTGATCGTTGGCAAAAGCAACGTGCCGGAGTTCGGCCTCGGTTCGCAAACCTATAACACCCTGTTCGGTACCACCACCAATGCCTACGACCCGCATCGGGTGGCCGGCGGCAGCAGTGGCGGGGCTGCAGCGGCGCTGGCCATGCGCCTGCTGCCGGTGGCCGACGGCAGCGACATGATGGGGTCGCTGCGCAACCCGGCGGCGTTCAACAATGTGTTCGGCCTGCGCCCGTCGCAGGGCCGTGTGCCCCATGGTCCGGCACCCGAACTGTTCGTGCAGCAGCTGGCTACCGAAGGGCCGATGGGGCGCAGTGTGGTGGATGTGGCGCGGCTGTTGTCGACCCAGGCAGGCGTTGATGCACGAGTGCCGCTGTCGCTGAGCGAGGGCCGACGCGATTTCGCCGCAGGGCTGCACCGCGATTTTCGGGGTGTGCGGGTTGGCTGGCTGGGTGACTACAACGGCTACCTGCCGATGGATGAGGGGGTGTTGGGCCTGTGTGAAGCAGCGTTGGCCGATTTCGCGGAACTGGGCTGCCGGGTCGAGGCTTGCCAACCGGCATTCGACCCAGCTCGCTTGTGGCAATGCTGGCTCACCCACCGCCACTTCCTGGTGCACGGCAACCTCGGCGCGGCCTATGCCGACCCCGCCAGGCGCGCCTTGCTCAAGCCCGAAGCACAGTGGGAGGTAGAGGGCGCCTTGCAGCTGAGCGCGGCCTCGCTGTACCAGGCCTCGCTGGACCGCAGCGACTGGTACCGCGCCTTGGCCAACCTGTTCGAACGTTACGACTACCTGCTGTTGCCGTCGGCCCAGGTGTTCCCTTTCGATGCAAAACTGGCGTGGCCAATGGCCGTCGGGGGCCGGGCGATGGACACCTACCATCGCTGGATGGAGGTGGTGATCGGGCCGACCCTGGCCGGCTTGCCGAGCATCAGTGTGCCGGTCGGCTTCAACAGCGACGGTTTGCCCATGGGCCTGCAAATCATAGGCCCGGCCCAGGCCGATCATGCGGTGTTGCAACTGGCATACGCCCATGAGCAGCGGACCCGGTGGGTTGAGCGGCGCCCGCCACCGTGCCTGCTGGCCTGATGAAAGCACTGGGCAGGCGCGGTTCTTGCTGGCTATGCTGACCATCCAGCTACAGGGAGGTCATACCCATGGGCATTACGGCAGACAGTGGCGGCGTGCGTTCGGTGGAGCGGGCGCTGGCCATTGTCGACCTGCTGGGCGAGCATCAGGCACTGGGCCTGGAAGAACTGCATTACCTTACCGGCCTGCCCAAGGCCACGGCCTCGCGCATGCTGGCCACCTTGCAGGAGCAGGGCTGGGTCTACCGTGGCCTCAGCGACCGGCGTTATCGCCTGTGCGCGCGGCGGTTGTTCGGTGACCGGCAGATGCGCTTCAAGCGGCGCCTGGTGGAAAGTGCTGCACCAATGCTGCTGGACCTGAGCGAGCGCACCGGGCTGGTGGTGGACCTGTCGTGTTTCGACGGCGAGCGGCTGGAGGTGATGGAAAGCGCCATCCCTCAGGTATTGCGCAAGCGGTACCCGCATACCTGCCAGATCGTCGGCCACCATGCCAGCCTGTTTCACTCGGCGATGGGGCGGGCCTGCCTGGGTGAGCTGACGGTCGATGAAGTGCAACGCCTGGCGGCCCATGAGCGGCTGCGCGATGACGCGGTGCTGCGCAACATCGAAGAAGACGCGCACAAGGGCTTTGGCCAGCGGACCGAAGGGTACTGGGAGTACCCGGTGCGTTTGCCATTCCTGATCCGCGCCATTGCGCTGCCGGTGCATGCCGAAGGGCGCCTGGCCGGGAGCATTGCCTTACACTGGCCGCTCGATCAGGCGCCGGTTGAGCGAGTAATGAATTTGCACCTGAGCAGCCTGGCGACCACGGTAGGCGAGGTGCAGCGGGCCTTGGCGGTCTAGTGCTGACCTGCGCCGGCCTCTTCGCAGCGCAAGGCTGCTCCTATGTGAGCACGCGATACCTGTAGGAGCAGCCTTGTGCTGCGAAGAGGCCAGTGCAGGCCACAGCAAAAGCCGGCAGATGTTACTGGCCCTCGCGAAACCCGCTAGGGCTCACCCCCGCATGCTTGCGAAAGAACCGGCTGAAATACCCCACATCGGCAAACCCCAGCTCATGGGCGATCTCTTTCACACTCAGGCTCGAATGCCCAAGCATGCGCTTGGCCTCCAGCACCAGCCGGGAATTGATCACGTTCATGGGCGTCATGCCCAGGTGCTCCTGGCACAACCGCCCCAGGGTCGCCAGGGTCATGCCCAGCTCGGCGGCGTAGTCCGCCAGTGGCCAGTGCGCGCGGTAATACATGTCCACCAATTCACGGAAAGCGGTCAACTGCTGGCTGCGCCTTGACACTGGGCGCTGCCCACCGTGGGGCAGGTGCGGTTCATGGCGCAGCACCTGAATCAGCAGCGTCAGCAACAGCGCCATGCTGCTGGCCACATGCTCACGGGCGCGGTTGTGGTACTCCTCGCGCAAGGCCATGCACAGCGGCAGCAACGGGTCTTCGTCGGCTGCCCACGACGGCAGGGCGATCACCTGTGGTTTGCGCACCTGCGCCAGCAGGTTGGGTGCCAGCACCTGGGTAATGCTTTCCAGCGGGTGCTGGGCGGCGGTGATCACCAGGCCCTCGACCTGGCCGGCCCAATGGAAACCATGCACCACTTGCGCCGGTACATAGACCACGCAGGGTGCCTGTACCTGGAGCCGGTCACTGTCGAACAGCACTTCACCGCCGCCGCTCTGCAGGTACAGCAGCTGCAGCAAGCCTTCATGGCGGTGCGCGGCAATTTCCCAGTTGTGTGCGCCAGACCGCTGGGAGATCTGCTCCACATGCAGGGCTTCGTGCCACACCGGTTGTGCGGTTTCACCGTACAGGGCGTAGTTGGGGATCTTGTTCATGTTGTTGTAATTGTTCTGTTCGGTACCTGGCTACTGTGCCACAGCTGCCTGCAGGCTTCAGGCGGCAGGGCGAAAATTGTCGGGAATGTGGGGCTGGTTGCAGGTTTTGTCCATTCTGCCGGTGTGCCTGCCGGCCCTAGGCTGTGGCCCAGATGAAGCGACACTCTGGAGAGCACCATGCACAACAACAAAATCCCCTCTCAATGGCTGGGCCTGGACTCGGCCGTCTGTGTGGTAACCGGTGCCGCCGGTGGTATTGGCGCGGCGCTGGCCGGCGCCCTGGTCGGGCAGAACGCCCATGTGGTCCTGCTGGACCGTGACCTGGACAAATGCCGTGAACTGGCTGCCACCTTGGGTGAACACAGCGTCGGTGAGGTCAGCGCCCTGGGCTGCGACATAGCCGATCCGGCCAGCGTGGAGCAGTCCGCCGCCCAGGTTCAGGCGCTGCATGGGCGCTGCGATGTACTGGTCAACAATGCCAGCGTGCTGCGCCCCGGTGCGCTGGACGGGCTGGGCCTGGAGCAATGGAACCAGGTGCTGGCGGTCAACCTCACGGGCTACCTGTTGTGTGCCCAGGCCTTCGGCCGTTCGATGCTGGCCCGTGGCCAGGGCCGTATCGTGCACGTGGCCTCGATCGCCGCCCATTACCCGCAACCCAACAGCGGTGCCTACAGTGCGGCCAAGGCCGGGGTCAGCATGTTGTCGCGGCAGATTGCCGTGGAATGGGGGCCGCGCGGTGTACGCAGCAACGCAGTCTGCCCGGGGTTGATCCGCACACCCTTGTCCGCAGCGTTTTATGCCGACCCGCAGATCGAACGCCAGCGCTGCGCCATGACGGCCAACCAGCGCATTGGTGAGCCGCAGGATATCGCCGAAGCCGTGCTGTTCCTGGCCAGCCAGCGCGCCGACTACATCAACGGTGCAGAGCTGACCGTGGATGGCGGCCTCGAAAGCATGCCCATGGCGCTGATCCCGCGCCCAGGCTTTGAGGGGGCACGCGCATGACCACACGTAACTGCGATGTGCTGGTTGTCGGGGCGGGTGCTGGTGGCCTGGCGACCGCCATTACTGCAAAGAAGCATGGCCTTGACGTGATCGTCATCGAAAAAGACGACTGTTTTGGCGGTACCACGGCGTTTTCCGGCGGTGTGTTGTGGGTGCCCGGTAACAGGCACAGCGCCAACGACAGCCCTGAGGCGGCCATGACTTACCTGCGCAACGAAACCGATGCCTGCTTTGACGCGGCCGGGGTGGAGGCGTTCTTGCGCTACGGGCCGCAGATGGTGGACTTTTTCGAGACGGAAACCGCCGTGAAGTTCGTGCCCACGCTGTACCCCGACTATCACCCGCAAGTCGAAGGGGGCGTGGATGTGGGCCGCTCGATACTGGCCGCACCTTACGACATCCGCGGCTTGGGGCCGGACATGGCACGCCTGCGCCCGCCGCTGAAAACCATCACCTTCATCGGCATGATGTTCAATTCATCGAATGCCGACCTCAAGCACTTCTTCAACGTTACCCGCTCGTTGACTTCGTTCGTGTATGTGGCCAGGCGCCTGCTCACCCACCTGAAGGAGCTTGCCCTGTATCGCCGCGGTACCCAGGTTACCAGCGGCAATGCCTTGGCGGCGCGGCTGGTGCGCTCGGCATTGGACCTGGGCATCCCGATCCTCACCGGCACCCCGGCGCGGCAGTTGCTGCGCGACGGTGGGCGGGTGGTGGGGGCACTGGCCGGGCAAGGCAACAGCGAACTGCGCATTCAGGCACGGCGCGGTGTGGTGCTGGCCTGTGGCGGGTTCTCCCATGACCTGCAACGTTTGCGCCAGGCCTACCCGCATGTGCGCCGTGGTGGTGAGCATTTTTCACCGGTGCCAGCGGGTAATACCGGCGATGGCGCTCGCATGGCCGAGGCGTTGGGGGCAAAGGTTGATATCCGCCTGCAAGCGCCAGCCGCCTGGATGCCCGTGTCGAAGGTGCCGGTGGCGGGCGGGCGTTACATCGCCTTTCCGCATCTGCTCGACCGCTACAAACCGGGTGTGATCGGGGTGCTGCGTTCGGGCCAGCGTTTCACCAACGAGTCCAACTCCTACCACGACGTGGGCGCAGCACTGATCGAAGCCTGTGCCGGCCAGGCAGAAACAGCCATGTGGCTGGTGTGCGACCGCCGCACCCTGGCCAAGTACGGCCTGGGTTTCGCCAAGCCTGCCCCCATGCCGACGGGGGCCCTGTTGCGTAACGGCTACCTGCTCAAGGGCAATACCCTGGCTGAGCTGGCAGGCAAGGCCGGTATCGATGCGCAAGGGCTGGAACGGACCGTGCGCGATTACAACCTTGGCGCAGTGCAGGGTGAAGACCGCCAGCACGGCCGCGGCAGTACCAGCTTCAACCGCTACCTGGCAGACCCACAGCAACAGCCCAACCCCTGCGTGGCGCCAGTGGTTGAGGGGCCGTACTTTGCCGTGAAGGTCATCATGGGTGATCTGGGCACCTTCGACGGGCTGCGCACCAGCGTGGTCGGTGAAGTGCTGGCCGCCGACGGGCAGGCCATCGAAGGGTTGTATGCGGTGGGTAACGACCGTGCCAGCATCATGGGCGGCAACTACCCCGGTGCTGGCATTACCCTCGGGCCGATCATGACTTTTGGCTACATCACCGGGCGCCACCTGGCTGGTGTGGAGCAGGGGCTGGCGGCGGCGGGCAATGCGCGGGAGGTGGCGTGATGGACAAGGCAGTGGTCGACCACCGCATCTATACCATCCGGCCGCGCTGCATGGCGGCGTTTCTCGAAGCCTTCGACCAGTTGGCGATGCCGATCCTGCTGCGCCACCTCGGCGCACCACTGGCGTTCTACACCAGTAGCATCGGGCCGCTGAACCAGGTGGTGCACCTGTGGGGTTATGACAGCCTGGATGACTTTGAAAAGCGCAGCGCGGCGCGGGATGCCGACCCGGATTTTGCTGCTTATCTGCATGCCACCCGTGACCTGGTGGTGACGCAGGAAACACGGATCATCAGGCCTGTGTATCTGCGCAGCCTCGACAGGCAGTGATGTTGCCTGTGCTGGCCCAATCGCCGGCAAGCCGGCTCCCACAGGTGGAGTGCTGTTCTCAGGGGCCATGATCCCCCTGTGGGAGCTGGCTTGCCGGCGATTGGGCCGCAACGCGGCCCCGAAACACCGTCATAAAAACAACAACAGGTGATACCCATGAACAACACACTCGACGTGCGCCAACTGATCGACCAGCAACCCATCGGCCGCTACCAGAAATGGGTAGTATTCCTCGGCTTCCTGATCATCGCTCTGGACGGCCTGGACGTGGCCATCATCGGCTTCATTGCCCCGCAGCTGAAAAACGACTGGGGCCTGGATGCGCAAAGCCTGGGCCCGGTATTGAGCGCTGCGCTGATCGGCCTGGCCCTTGGCGCCCTGATTGCCGGCCCCTTGGCTGACCGCTACGGGCGCAAGGCGGTATTGCTGTGCAGCGTGCTGCTGTTTGGCATCTGGACCCTGGCCTCGGCGTTTTCCCCAAACCTGGAAACCCTGGTCGCGCTGCGTTTTCTTACCGGCCTGGGCCTGGGTGCTGCAATGCCCAATGCCAGCACCCTGGTCAGCGAATACGCCCCGGCGCGCAGCCGCTCGCTGCTGATCACCCTGGCGTTCTGCGGGTTCTCCCTGGGGGCAGCGATGGGTGGTTTCGTCAGCGCCTGGATGATACCCAACCTGGGCTGGCGCAGTGTGCTGGTGCTGGGCGGGGTGTTGCCGCTGCTGGTCCTGCCGCTGCTGTATTGGCGGCTACCGGAATCGGTCACCTTTTTGGTCAGCAAAGGTGCAGACCGCCAGCGCATTCTGGCCATTGTCCGCCGCCTGGCCCCTGAACATGTCAATGCCGACAGTACCTTCGTCATGCCCGCCAAACCCCAGGGCACTGGCGGTGCGATTGGCACCATCCTCTCGCCGCGCTACCGCTTTGGTACCTGCATGCTCTGGGCTGGCTACGTGCTGGCGCTGTTCCTGGTGTACCTGTTCAGCGGCTGGCTGCCGACACTGGTGAAGGAGGGCGGAGGTTTTTCGGTGTCTGAAGCCGCCATTGTCACGGCCTGTTTCCAGATTGGCGGCCCGGTAGGGGCGATTTCAGTGGGCTGGGCCATGGACCGCTGTAACCCGCAGCGCGTACTGATGCTGACGTTTCTGTTCAGCGGCGCGGTTATCTTCACGATTGGCCAGGTGGCGGGGGATTTCGCCTGGCTGTGCGCCATTGCCTGCGCCGTGGGCTTTGGGCTGAATGGCGCGAGCGTTGGCATGAATGCACTGGCGGCGGCCTTTTACCCGACGCAAGCGCGGGCGACCGGGGCCAGCTGGATGAGCGGCATCGGGCGCATTGGCGCCGTGCTCAGCGCCTTTGCCGGGGCCCAGATGCTGGCGCTGGGCTGGAGTTTTGAACAAGTGTTCGCTTCGCTGCTGTTGCCTGCTGCGCTGGCGGCATTGGCAGTATGGCTGCAGGGGCGAAATGCTGCGCTACGGTTTAGCGCTCAAGGCTGTACATCCGGCACTCCGCCAGCAACGCCAGCAGGTTCGGCTCCCGCTCCCTAGCCTTCAGAAACACTACGCCAATGTGCTGCTGCAAGCGGTATTGCGGCTTCAAGGCAATCAGCCGGACGCGGTTTTCGTACACAGCCGCGATACGCCCGGGCAGCAGGGCGAAGCCCACACCCGAGCTGACCATGCTCAGCACGGTGAAGATGTCATTCACCTGCATGGCCACCTTGGGCTCGAAGCCGGCCTGCTGGAACACCCGTGCGCCATCGCGGTGGGTGGCGAAGCCCTGGGTCAGGGTGATGAAGGTGGAGTCGGCGAGGTCGGCCAGGTCTACCTCGGCCTGTCCGGCGAAGGGCGAGTCGGTGGGGACAGCTAGGAAGATGTCGTCGGAGAACAGCGGCAGCTGCTCGCAGGCCGGGTCGCTGACGCTTTCGTCGAGTGACACCAGGACAGCTTCCAGCTCATGGTTTTTCAGGCGCTGCAGCAAGTCGACGTTGGAGCCCAGGGTAAGGTCGATGTTCAGCTCGCTGCGGCGCAGTTTCAGGCCCATGACCAGTTTGGGCACGGTTTTTACCGTCAGCGAGTAGAGCGCACCCAGGCGGAAGCGCTCGGCGTAGAACCCCGCGGCTTCGCGGGTTTGGCGCACCATCTGCTCGGCGTCCTGGATCAGCTGCCGGGCTTTCTTTTCCAGCACGTAGGCGCTTTCCAGCGGGATCAGCTGGCGGCCTTCGTGCTTGAACAACGGGCAGCGCAGGGCGCTTTCCAGCGAATGGATGGCGCGGTGCACGCTGACGGCACTGGTAGACAACTCGACCGCCGCGCGGCCGAGGTTGCCGGTGCGCATGAAGGCAAGAAAGGTTTCCAGCTTTTTGAGGGTCAGTTCTTCGTCGATCAGCATGGGGGCCTGGGTGGGTATGGCTATAGAGTTATGGGGTGTTTGAGATCGAGCGCCGCCCGCGCGGCGCTCGGTCTCAAACACACCCCACACCTTAAGCCATACGCTCGATCAATGCCCACAACGCCGGGTCATTGAAGTCGTTCACAACCAGCTTGGCACCCGCCTCCAGCAACCGCTGCGGCGTCTGCGTCGTGGCCACGCCCACGGTAAATATCCCCGCGCCACTGGCGGCCGCAACCCCCGGCAATGAATCCTCGAAGGCCAGCGCCTGCCTGGCCTCGGCGCCCAGCCGCTGCAGGCCGGTTAGGTAGGGCAGGGGGTCTGGCTTGGGCCGCGCCAGTTCCTCGGCCACCAGCACATGCTCGAACTGCTGGCCAAGGCCCATGGCGTTCAGCATGTGTTCGGCGTTCAGCCGCGGTGCGTTGGTCACCACGCACATGCCGATGTCATGGGCCTTGGCATGCTCCAGCAGGCGCAACAGGCCTGGCATCGGGTCAAGAGACGGTGACAGGTCGCGAAACAGCGCCTCCTTGCGGTCGGCCAGCGCCTGGCACTGCTCGACGCTCGCACCGCTAAACAGCTCGGCGAACAGCTCGCCGTTGGCGCGGCCGCTGACCTGGGCATCGAACTGCGCCTGGCTCAGTTCGCGGCCGTCATGCTCACGCAGCAGTTGGCGAAAGGCCTGCAGGTGCAGGGTGTCGGTGTCGGTGAGGGTTCCGTCGAGGTCGAACAGCAGGGCGGTCAGCATGGGGTATCCAGATCAAGAAAACACAAGCCAGGGGATCATAACCAAAGCTGACGACGAAGGGGGCTGTTCAGCGTGCTCCGAAAAGAGTACAAATGTGCTCCATGGACAATCTTACCCCCAAACGCCGCGCGATTTTCGAATTCATCCGCGAGCGCATTGCCGATCAAGGGCAGCCACCGAGCCTGGCCGATATCGCCACGCGCTTCGGTTTTGCTTCGCGCAGCGTTGCGCGCAAGCACATCACCGCCTTGTGCCAGGCCGGTTATATAGATGTCACGCCGAACCAGGCGCGGGGCATTCGCCTGGCCGAACCGCTGCGTCGGCCAGAAATCCTCGAAGTGCCGGTGCTGGGCCAGGTGGCGGCGGGCGCCCCCATCGGCCCGGACCTCGATATCCACGAACAGTTGCTGATCGACCCCAGCCTGTTCCGCCGCACCCCTGACTACCTGCTTAAAGTGCGTGGCGATTCGATGTTCGACGACGGCATCTTCGACGGTGACCTGGTCGGCATCCTGCAACAGGCCGACGCCCGCGATGGCCAGATCGTGGTTGCGCGCCTGGACGGCGAAGTGACCATCAAGCGCCTGCAACGCCAGGGCAGCGGTTACCGGCTGTTGCCACGCAACCCGGCCTATGCACCCATCGATGTGCAGCCTGAACAGGATTTTTTCATCGAAGGCGTGTTCTGCGGCCTGCTGAGGCGTGACTGATGGGCGCAGTGGTCGACCTCGACAGGCTGCTCGATCAGCGGCGTGTCTGGCGCGGGCGGCAGGCCCAGGCACGGCCACTCGGCTTGCAGCCGACCGGCCATGCGGCCCTTGACGAGCGCCTGCCTGAAGGCGGCTGGCCGGCGGCGGCACTCAGCGAGTTGCTACTGGGCAGCCCCGGTTGCGGCGAACTGCAACTGCTGTGGCCCACGCTGGCGCGGCTGAGTACTGAAGGCAGCCGGGTAGTACTGGTGGCACCGCCGTTCATCCCTTACGCACCGGCCTGGCAGGCAGCCGGGGTAGACCTGCGCTGGCTGGTGCAGGTAGATGCCGCCCCTGCCGATGCCTTGTGGGCGGCCGAGCAGTGCCTGCGCTCGGGCAGTTGCGCGGCGGTGCTGTGCTGGCCTGAACGTGCCGATGACCGGGCCCTGCGGCGTCTGCAGGTGGCCGCAGAAACCGGACAGGCGCTGGCATTCGCCTGCCGGCCGCACCAGGCAGCACACAACCCTTCGCCAGCAGCGCTGCGGGTTGCCGTCGACACCCGTCCGGCGCAGTGGCGTGTGCTTAAAAGCCGGGGCGGCATGCCACCTGCGCTGCCCATCGCCTGCCCGGGGCGGGGCTGATGCACCATGCTCTGGGCCTGCATCCTGCTCCCGCAGCTGGCGCTGGACACGGTCCTGCGTGAGCGTGACGACCCCGATACTCCCTTGGTGCTGCTTGGCGGGCCTACCCAGCGCCGGGTATTGCAAGCGGTCAGCCCGGCAGCGGCCGCACTTGGGTTGAGGGCAGGGCAGACCCTGACGGCGGCACGTGCCCTGGCGGAGGGTTTCACCTGCGTTGAAGCCGACCCCAGGCGTATCGAGCAGGTGCAGCAATTGCTGGCGGCCTGGGCCTATCGCTTCAGTGCCCAGGTCAGCCTGCATTACCCGCGGGCGTTGCTCCTGGAAGTAGGCTCCAGCCTGCAACTGTTCGGCCCTTGGCCCTTGTTCGAGGCACGTCTGCGCCAGGAACTGGCAGATTTGGGCCTGCGCCAACGCATTGTCCTGGCCAGCAACCCGGTAGCGGCGCGCATGCTTGCCAATGCTCATGATGGCTTGGCCGTGGGCGATGCCGACGCCACCCGTGCGGCGCTGCTAGGCATGCCCATCACACGTATCGGCTTGCCGGCAGACGCCGCCGAAGCCTTTGCCCGCATGGGCCTGCGCCAGCTGGGCCAGGTACTGTCCTTGCCGCGCGATACATTGGCCAAGCGCTTTGCACCCCAGGTGCAGTTGCACCTCGACCAGCTGCTTGGCCTGCGCAATCTGGGGCTGGCCTTCTACCAGCCACCGGACCGTTTCGAAACCCGGCTGGAGCTGAACTTCGATGTCGAGTCGCACCAGGCGCTGTTGTTCCCGCTGCGGCGCATGCTCAACGACCTTGCCGCATTCCTCGCCGGGCGCGACTGTGGCGTGCAGCGCTTTTGCCTGCACCTGGAACATGCCGAAGGCCCGGACACCCTGCTCACGGTCGGCCTGCTGGCTGCCGAACGCGATGCCGCCATGCTGTTCGAACTGACCCGTGGGCGCCTGGAGCCGCTGCGCATTCCCGCACCCGTGCGCAACGTGCGGCTGGTTGCCGAGGACCTGCCAACCTTCGTGCCCCAGCACCAGGCGTTGTTCGACCCTCGTGCGCAGCAGGCGCAACCCTGGGAACAATTGCGCGAGCGGCTGCGCGCTCGCCTGGGGGATGAGGCCGTGAAGGGGCTGAGCGCGGCAGCCGATCATCGCCCCGAATGCGCCTGGCAGCTGACCGAGCAAGGCGCCCAAGGCAGCATGCCGGTTGCCCCGGGCACTCGCCCCGGCTGGCTGCTGCCAGCCCCGATGGCGCTGGACACCGCCAGCTACCAGGTACACGGCCAGGCCGAACGCATCGAGTCGGGCTGGTGGGATGGCGGCGACGTGCGCCGCGACTACTACCGCATCGAAACCCGTGATGGCCTGCGCGGCTGGGCCTACCGCGACCTGGGCCAGGCCGGCCCGCTGTGGCTGCAGGGGTGGTTCGCATGAGCACGCCGGGTTATGCCGAGCTGCATTGCCTGTCCAACTTCAGCTTCCAGCGCGGGGCCTCGAGCGCTGACGAGCTGTTCCGGCGCGCGGGTGAACAGGGCTACCAGGCCCTGGCGATCACTGACGAATGCACCCTGGCTGGCATCGTTCGTGCCTGGCAGGCTGCCAAGGCGCATCAGCTGCGGCTGATCGTGGGCAGCGAGGTGCTTTTACAGGGCGGCCCCAAGCTGGTGCTGCTGGTAGAGAACCTGGCCGGTTACCAGAGTTTGTGCGCGCTGATCACGCGGGCCCGCCGGCGGGCGCAAAAGGGCGAGTACCAGTTGTTTCGCGAAGACCTGCAACAACACCATCAAGGCCTGCTGGCGCTATGGGTGGCCGATGACTGCGCCGACACTGCCACGGGTGAGTGGTTACGCAGTGTGTTCGGCGAACGCCTGTGGCTGGCCGTGCACCTGCACCGGGGCAGTGACGATGCCCTGCGCCTGCAAGGCTTGCGAGGCCTGGCGGCTGAAGTAGGTATCCGCGCCGTGGCCTGTGGCGATGTGCACATGCATGTGCGCGGTCGCCGTGCCTTGCAGGACTGCATGACCGCCATCCGCCAGCATTGCCGGGTGGATGAAGCCGGGCGCTTTCTGTTTGCCAATGGCGAGCGGCACCTGCGCAGCCAGGCACAGTTGGGCGAACTCTATCCTGCCGACCTGCTGGCCGAGACCCTGGCCATTGCCGAGCGCTGCCAATTTGACCTGAGCGAGTTGAAATACCAGTACCCGCGCGAACTGGTGCCCCAGGGCCATACCCCGGCAAGCTGGTTGCGTGAACTGTGCGAGCAAGGCTTGCCGCTACGCTGGCCAGGCGGGCCGAGTGACAAGGTGCGTGATGTGCTGGCCACGGAGTTGGCACTGATCGAGGAACTTGGTTACGAAAGTTACTTCCTGACCGTGCACGACATCGTCGCCTTCGCCCGCAGCCAAGGCATCTTGTGTCAGGGCCGCGGTTCGGCCGCCAACTCGGTGGTGTGTTTCGTGCTGGGCATTACTGAGCTCGACCCCATGCAGCATCGCCTGCTGTTCGAGCGCTTCCTTTCGCGTGAGCGCAACGAGCCGCCTGATATCGACGTGGACTTCGAGCACGACCGGCGCGAAGAAGTGATCCAGTATGTGTTTCGCCGTTATGGCCGACACCGTGCGGCGCTGACGGCGGTGGTCAACACCTACCATGCCGCGGGTGCGGTGCGTGATGTAGCGCGGGTATTGGGTTTGCCGGCAGACCAGGTGGATGCCCTGGCCAAGTGCTGTGGTCGCTGGAGCGACCGCATCCCCGATGACCAGCGCCTGGCGGAGGCCGGCTTTGAGGCCGGCAGCCCTTCACTGCGGCGGGTGCTGGTGCTGGCTGGCGAGCTGATCGGCTTCCCCCGGCACCTGTCGCAGCACCCGGGCGGCTTTGTCATCTCCCAGCAGCCACTCGACCAGCTGGTGCCGGTGGAAAATGCCGCGATGGCGGAGCGCACGGTGATCCAGTGGGACAAGGACGACCTGGACATGGTCGGCCTGCTCAAGGTCGACGTGCTGGCGCTGGGCATGCTCAGTGCCTTGCGCCGCTGCTTCGACCTGCTCCAGCGCCATCGCGGCCAGCAACTGACCCTGGCCACCATCCCCGGCGAAGACCCGGCCACCTACGCAATGATCAGCCGCGCCGAGACCATGGGGGTATTCCAGATCGAGTCGCGGGCGCAGATGGCCATGCTGCCCCGGCTGCGGCCTAACACGTTCTATGACCTGGTCATCGAGGTGGCGATTGTCCGCCCCGGGCCGATCCAGGGCGACATGGTGCACCCGTACCTGCGCCGGCGCCTGAAGCAGGAGCCCGTCACCTACCCATCGCCGCAGCTCAAGGAAGTCTTCGAGCGTACCTTGGGCGTGCCGCTGTTCCAGGAGCAGGTGATGGAGCTGGCCATGGTTGCTGCCGATTACACGCCGGGCGAGGCCGACCAGCTACGTCGCAACATGGCGGCCTGGAAGCGCCACGGTGGCCTGGAACCGCACCGTGAGCGGCTGGTGCAAGGCATGCTGCGCAATGGTTACGACCTGGCGTTTGCCGAGCGCATCTTCGAGCAGATCAAGGGTTTTGGCAGCTATGGCTTCCCGGAATCGCACGCGGCCAGCTTTGCCTTGCTGTGTTATGCCAGCAGCTGGCTGAAGTGCCATGAACCGGCAATCTTTACCTGCGCGCTGGTCAACAGCTGGCCCATGGGCTTCTACAGCCCTGACCAGTTGTTGCAAGAGGCCCGGCGCCAAGGTATCGAGGTGCGACCGGTTGATGTCTGCCACAGCGAGTGGGACTGCACCCTCGAGCCTGATGCTGAAGGCACATTGGCTATTCGCATGGGCTTGCGCCTGGTGCGCGGTTTGGCCGAGGCCGATGCCAGGCGCCTGGAGCAGGCGAGGGGGCAACGGCCATGGCGCGATGTCGAAGACCTGTGCCTGCGTGCAGGGCTCGATTCAAGGGCCCGGGCCCGCCTGGCCGATGGCGGGGCGCTGCGTGCCCTGGCCAGTGACCGGCACCAGGCACGCTGGCAGGTGGCGGCGGTTCAGCCGCAGCTGCCCCTGTTTGCCGAGGTGCAACCGGTGCCTGAAACGCCAGTGGACTTGCCTGTGCCAACCGTAGGTGAAGACCTGATGGCCGATTATCAGGCCCTGGGTACCACGCTGGGGCCGCATCCGCTGGCACTGTTGCGCTCACGCCTGAGGGCGCTGGGGTGTCGCAGTTCGAGTGAGCTGCAAGGTGTCGAGCATGGCGACAGCATTGCCGTGGCCGGCCTGGTAGTAGGCCGCCAACGACCCCAGACCGCCAGCGGAGTGACCTTTGTCACCCTGGAAGATGAACACGGGATGGTCAACGTGGTGGTGTGGCGGGACATTGCCGAACGGCAGCGGCGGGCGTTGGTGGGGTCGCAGCTGCTCAAGGTCAGTGGGCGGCTGGAGCAGGAGAACGGCGTGCGGCACCTGATTGCACGGCGGCTGGAAGATGTGAGCCCGTTGCTGCAAGGGCTGGATGTGCGCAGCCGGGATTTCCACTAACCCCGGCCCCTACCAAAAACCGTGATTCTCGCGTATTCCTTGTGGGAGCGGGTTCACCCGCGAACACGGGCGTAGCCCGTGCCATCCACCGTGTTGCCTTCTTCGCGGGTAAACCCGCTCCCACAGGGGCCGCGCACGCTTTCAGATCGGCAAGATAAAAACGATTCACGGCTCGTGAGTTACACCATCGCCAACCGCTGCTTGCGCGTCGGTGCCGGGAACGCCCGGTCGATTGCCCGAAGGTCCTCGCTGTTCAAGGTCAGCGCACCTGCGGCTGCATTAAGCCGCACATGCTCGGGCGCCACGGCCTTGGGGATGGCGATCACTCCGTCACTACGGGTCACCCAGGCCAGGCTGACCTGGGCCGGCGTGGCGCCATGGCGCTCGGCAATTTCTGCCAGCACCGGGTGCTGCAGCAAGCGCCCGGCCTGGGCCAGCGGGCAGTAGGCCATGGTCGGCTGCGCGCGCTTTTCGCACCACGGCAGCAGGTCGAATTCGATGCCACGCTGCGCCGGGTTGTACAGCACCTGGTTGGTGGCGCATTCAGGGTTGTGCAGTTCGCGCAGGTCGTCGACGTCGAAGTTGGACACGCCCCAGCGCCTGATCTTGCCTTGCTCGCGCAAACGCTCGAAGGCTTCGACGGTTTCTTCCAGGGGGTGCTGGCCACGCCAATGCAGCAGGTACAGGTCGATGCAGTCGGTACCCAGGCGGGCGAGGCTGCGCTCGCAGGCGGCCGCCATGCCGCGCTGGCTGGCATTGTGCGGGTACACCTTGCTGACCAGAAACACCTGGTCGCGGCGCCCGGCAATGGCCTGGCCAACCACTTCTTCCGCGCCGCCTTCGGCATACATCTCGGCGGTGTCGATCAGGGTCAGGCCCAACTCGATACCCTGTTGCAGGGCCGCCACTTCGGCAGCCTTGCGGCCGGGGTCCTCACCCATGTACCAAGTGCCCTGGCCAATGGCCGGAACGCTCGAACCTGCCAGTTTCACGTAACGCATGTCACCTCCGGGATCCGTGTATTGGAAAGCAGAACCTCAAGCAGCGCTTGCGCTGCGGTGGAAAGCTTGTGTTCACTGAGGGCAATCACGCCGATGCGCCGCTCGACGGTGGGCTCCACCAAGGTAATGCAGCGGGCGCCGAGCTCCTGCATCTGGTTGATGCACAGCGCCGGTACGGCACTGACCCCCAGGCCGCTGGCGACCATGCGGCCAATGGTTGCCAACTGGTGGCTCTCGAATGCCACGGCCAGTTTGCCGTGGTGGGTGGCCACATTCTGCTCCATCAGCAGGCGCACCGCCGAAGGGCGTTGCAGGGCCACGAAGTCTTCGGCCATCAGCTGTGCCCAGCTGACCTGAGGCAGCAGCGCAAGGGGCGAGTCGGCCGGTACCACCGCGACGAAGCGGTCCAGGTACAACGGGTGAAAATCCAGCCCGTCGATGTTGTCCGGCTCGAAGCCGATGCCCAGTTCGACGCGGCGATGGCGTACCAGTTCCAGCACCTGTTCGTTGATCACGTCATGCACCGTGACGTTGACCTTGGGGTAGCACTGGCGAAATACCTTGAGCGACTGGGGCAGGAGGTTGCCGGCAAAGGCTGGCATGGCCGCCACCGACACCCGGCCCAGTTGCAGGGTGAAACGTTGGCGCAGCATCTCTTCAGTGTCGTCCCAGTCTGCCAGCAGGCGCCGTGCCAGCGGCAGCAACACTTCGCCCTCGGCGGTCAGGCTGACGCTGCGCGTGGTGCGGCTGAGCAGGGCGCCGCCGAGGTTTTCTTCCAGGGCCTTGATGGTCAGGCTCAGGGCGGGCTGCGATATATGCAGGTGCTCACCGGCCTGGGCGAAGCTCTGGTACTTGGCCACGGCGACAAAGGCACGCAGTTGCTTGACGTTCATGACAGGCCTATTGTTTGTTTTGTAAAAGTTATCAATCGATGACGAAAACAAAATTAACAAATCAGTCGCGTGCGGTGAAGATGTCTGCACACGCTCACCGACAGCCTCGTCGGTTCTACAACTACAAAAGGCGGATCAGCATGGCCGGACTGGACAAGCGCGTTGCAACCTACGAACAGGCCCTCGAAGGCCTGACCGACAACATGACAGTGCTGGCCGGTGGTTTCGGCCTGTGCGGCATCCCGGAAAACCTCATCAGCGAAATCAAGCGACGTGGCGTCAAGGGCCTGACCGTAGTGTCGAACAACTGCGGCGTCGACGGCTTCGGCCTCGGCGTGTTGCTGGAAGACCGGCAGATTCGCAAGATGATCGCCTCCTATGTGGGAGAAAACGCCGAATTCGAACGCCAACTGCTCAGCGGTGAGCTGGACGTGGAGCTGACCCCGCAGGGCACCCTGGCCGAGAAGATGCGCGCCGGCGGTGCCGGAATCCCGGCGTTCTTCACCGCCACCGGTTACGGCACCCCGGTTGCCGAGGGCAAGGAAGTACGCGAGTTCAAGGGCCGCAAGTACATCCTTGAAGAATCCATTACCGGTGACTTCGCCATCGTCAAGGGCTGGAAGGCCGACCACTACGGCAACGTGGTCTACCGCAACACCGCGCAAAACTTCAACCCGCTGGCTGCCACCGCCGGCAAGATCACCGTGGTCGAAGTGGAAGAGATCGTTGAACCCGGCGTGCTGTTGCCCAGCGAAATCCACACCCCGGGCATCTACGTGGACCGTGTCATCGTCGGCACCTTCGAGAAGCGTATCGAAAAGCGCACCGTCAAGGCCTGAGCGCCATCCACCAGAACAACAAAGAGACCCTGACCATGGCACTGACCCGCGAACAGATGGCGCAACGCGTCGCACGTGAACTGAAAGACGGCTACTACGTCAACCTGGGCATCGGCATTCCGACCCTGGTGGCCAACTACGTACCCGCAGACATGGATGTGATGCTGCAATCGGAAAACGGCCTGCTCGGCATGGGCGAGTTTCCGACCGAAAGCACCCTCGATGCCGACATGATCAACGCCGGCAAGCAAACCGTCACCGCCCGCCGCGGCGCCTCGATTTTCGATTCGGCACAGTCGTTCGCCATGATCCGTGGTGGCCACGTCGACCTGACCGTGCTGGGTGCCTTTGAAGTGGACGTACAAGGCAACATCGCCTCGTGGATGATCCCCGGCAAGCTGGTCAAGGGCATGGGTGGTGCCATGGACCTGGTGGCTGGCGCCGAGAACATCATCGTCACCATGACCCACGCTTCCAAGGACGGTGAGTCCAAGTTGCTGGCGCAATGCAGCCTGCCGCTGACCGGCGCCGGCTGCATCCGCAAGGTGCTGACTGACCTGGCCTACCTGGAAATCGAAGACGGCGCCTTCATCCTGCGCGAAACCGCGCCAGGGGTAAGCGTTGAAGAGATCATCGCGAAAACCGCCGGCAAGCTGATCGTGCCGGATGATGTGAAGGAAATGACCTTCTGATTCAACGGGCTTCATACATTCCCCTGTAGGAGCAGCCTTGTGCTGCGAAGGGGGCCAGTGCAGGCATTCACATAATGTTTGTCTGTACTGGCCTCTTCGCAGCACAAGGCTGCTCCTACAGGGGTTTTGTGTTTTTGCTGATTTATCCGATAAAACCAATAAAAGGAATTCAACTGTGGCCGCTGAAATCCAAGACAGCCGTTCCGCGCGCTTTGCTTTGCGCTGTTCCAACTGGGCCGAACGCTGGTTCCCCGACTCGTGGGTATTCGCCGCCCTGGCGGTGCTGCTGGTGTGCATCGGTGCCCTGGCCATGGGGGCCAAGCCGACCGACACCGCCAAAGCCTTTGGTGACGGGTTCTGGAGCCTGATCCCGTTCACCATGCAGATGGCCTTCGTGGTCATTGGCGGTTATGTGGTGGCCAGCTCGCCGCCCGCCGCGCGGCTGATCGATCGCCTGGCGCGCATCCCCGGCAATGGTCGCTCGGCAGTATGCTGGGTAGCGCTCATCTCGATGCTGGCTTCCTTGCTCAACTGGGGGCTGTCGCTGGTATTCGGTGGCCTGCTGGTACGCGCGCTGGCGCGGCGCACCGATCTCAAGATGGACTACCGCGCCGCCGGCGCGGCCGCCTACCTGGGCCTGGGTGCAGTGTGGGCACTGGGCTTGTCATCGTCGGCGGCGCAACTGCAGGCCAACCCGGCCAGCCTGCCACCTTCGATCCTGTCGATTACCGGCGTGATTCCGTTCACTGAAACCATCTTCCTCTGGCAGTCCGGCGTCATGTTGGCGGCGCTGGTGGTGGTCTCGCTGTTCATCGCCTATGCCACGGCCCCAGGCCCGAACAGTGCACGTAGCGCCGAAGACTGCGGCGTCGACCCCAGCTTCACCGCGCCACCTGCACCGCAGCGTACTCGCCCGGGTGAGTGGCTGGAGCACAGCCCGATCCTGATCCTGCTGCTGGTGGCCCTGGCCGCTGGCTGGCTTTATCAGGAGTTCGCCACCAAGCCTGCGATTACCGCGATCTCCGGGCTGAATACCTACAACCTGCTGTTCATCATGCTCGGTGCCTTGCTGCACTGGCGCCCGCGCAGCTTTCTTGACGCAGTGGCGCGTGCCGTACCGACCACCACGGGAGTACTGATCCAGTTCCCGCTGTACGGCTCCATCGCGGCCATTCTCACCCAGGTGAAGGGTGTCGATGAACAGACGCTGGCCCACCATATTTCGCTGTTCTTCACCCAGATTGCCACCCATGACACCTATGCCGTGCTGATGGGGGTGTATTCGGCGGTACTGGGCTTCTTCATCCCGTCGGGCGGTGGCAAGTGGATCATCGAGGCGCCGTACGTGATGCTGGTGGCCAACGACCTGCAGTACCACCTGGGCTGGGCGGTGCAGATCTACAACGCTGCGGAAGCCTTGCCGAACCTGATCAACCCGTTCTACATGCTGCCGCTGCTGGGCGTGCTGGGGCTCAAGGCGCGCGACCTGATCGGCTTCTCGTTCGTGCAGTTGCTGGTGCACGTGCCGTTGGTGCTGGTGTTGCTGTGGGCGCTGGGTACGACGCTGCAATACGTACCGCCTGTGATGCCATGAAGGCAGGGCCGCTGTGCGGCCTATCGCCGGCAAGCCAGCTCCCACAGGTACGGCTCATGGTCAAAAAGTGATGCATTATTTGTGGGAGCCTGGCTTGCCGGCGATGGGCTGCAAAGCAGCCCCAGCATTTCGCCGGCAGTCCACGTATCATTACCAGGCTGCCTCAGCCTGGGAAACCCGCGTCACATGTCTATCCGATTGAAACTGCTGCGTAAGAAACTGGGAATGACCCTGGAAATGCTGGCCGAGAAGACCGGCATGACCAAAAGCTACCTGTCCAAGGTCGAGCGCGGCCTGAATACACCCTCGATTGCCGCCGCGCTAAAGCTCGCACGGGCATTGAACGTCAATGTCGAAGAGCTGTTCGCTGAAGAGCAGGCCGGCCAGAGCCGCTACAGCCTGGTGCGCCATGGCGAACGTCAGGCCTTGGTAGGCGATGGGCAAGGGCCGGGCTATGCAGCCCTCACCAGCCAGGTCGGGCAGCGCAGCCTGCTGCCGTTTCTGATCCAGCCGCCGAACGAGTTCAGCGACCCCACGTTCAAGGAACACCTGGGCGAGGAGTTTCTGTTTGTGCACGCAGGCCAGGTGGAGGTGGATTTCATGAACGAACGGGTGCTGCTGGAGCAGGGCGATGCCTTGCATTTCAACGCCCAGACACCGCACCGACTACGCTCGGTAGGTGCCCAGCCGGCGCAATTGCTGGTCGTGGTTCACCACGCAGACGAATAAAACCACAGGGGGCAGGGCAACGCCCCCACGTATTCTCATCCGTGAAACGCAGCGTCCCTTGCAGCGGCATTTCTTTGCATAATTTGCATGTCGGTATTTTGACGAATACCCCCATCTCCCATTGAATTTTATTATGGTGTCGGATCATTGACGTAGTGTCATTGTGCCCATAAGCTCAAGTCAACAGCGAAACAACTCCCGCCACACCGAGCAAATAACTAATTGATTTTCCTGTTTTTTTGGAGGGGCGTATGCGCACGACTCTGATTATCAAATCGATGTTCTTGCTGGTGTTGCTGAGTGGCGCTGCGCGTGCGGCAGATTCATATGTAAACCAAAACAGTATCATTCCTGTTTCAACCGCCGGCTGGTTGTTAGCCTTCGCAGTGGTTGGCTTTGTGCTGGTGGCAAACAGAAGAAAAATCTGAGGCTGACCGCCTTTTTTGCAGCGTGGGCAGAGGTTGTTGCAAGCCCGGGGCCTGGCTTGTGAATTTCCCAACCGTTGCTATATTCCCAGTAGCCCTTGAAAGGCCTTGGTTTGCAGAGCAAGGCAGCCTACCTGTACAGCGTCAAGGTTGGGGCCTCCAGGAAAGACGAGGCCATCGCGGCGGGCTTGAGCCGCGAAGCAGAGCGAGAGTTGGTGTGCTGTTCTCATTCAGTGCTCTTTTTCGGGCCATTTGGCCGGAGGGACCCTCATGATGCGTTCATTGATTGCCGCATTCTGCGTGCTGACCGTGTGGTCCAGTGCTGGCAACGCCGATCAGAGCGGTGCGGCTTACCTGCTCAGCCCCGGTGATGTGGTGATGGTTTCGGTGTGGCAGGAAGACAGCCTGCGTCAAGAAGCCACCGTACTACCCGATGGCAGTATTACCTTCCCCTTGGCCGGGCGCATAAATGTTGCCGGGCTGGATGTAACGGCAGTTGAGAAGCAAGTGGCTGCCAAACTCGAAAAATTCCTCCCCGACCCGAATGTCAGCGTTGTCGTCAAGAGCATCGCCGGCAACCTGGTCTATGTCCAAGGCAAAGTGATCAAGCCAGGCCCCGTGCAGATGGCAGGCCCTACCGCAGTGCTTCAGGCGCTGAGCATGTCGGGCGGCCTGGACAAGTTTGCTGACGAAAGCGATATCAAGGTGGTCCGCGGCACCGGTGCTTCCCAAAAGATCCTGCCCGTGCGATATAAGGACCTGGTGTCTGGGCGGGATATGTCCACCAACATCCAACTTCAGGCTGGCGATACGCTGGTCGTTCCTTGATCTTGCCTTTAATAAGAACATTTAATGCCTCTTCTTAGAACAACTAGCATTGCAACGGCAATCTTGGTCTTGCCGTTCACGGACGCGGTCCTGGCGGCAAATTGGCAGTCTACGGTAGTGGTACCGACATCCGTCGAATATGACAGCAACCCTTTGTTGCTGACCTCGGGGGAAAAGGGTGTAACGCGCACGATCATCGCGCCGGACTACACCCTGATCGGTACCTTCGGCCAGGACGAATTGAGGTTGGGGCTGGGCATGCATGTGTTGCGCTCGTCCGACACGGATGTGGTCGATGACCGTGAAGACCCTGATATCAGCCTGGGCTGGCAGCGTACCACCGAGCGTGGGCGTTTCGGCCTGGTGGCGCGTTACAACGAAAGTTCGACACTGTCGGGGACAGTGCTGGATACCGGGGTGATCACCACTGACGGTACGCAAAAGCTCTACACCCTGACCGGCAACTGGAGCCAGGCGGTTACCGAGCGCAGCACCTTGAGCAACGAAACCACCTTTAACCGTGCCCGTTATGACATCAGTACGCTGACGGGGTACGACGAACTGGCAAACGTGTTTACCTGGACCTATGCCTGGAGCGAGCGGGCCGATGTGTATACCCGCTTCGGTGCCCGACGCTATGAGCCAGAGCAGGACCTTACCGCGACCGCGTCCAACAGCTACACCCCGGCAGTCGGCATCAAGTACCAGCTTGCCGAAGGCCTGAGCGCCGATGCCCACATTGGCGTCAACCAGGTGTCTGGCGACGACGGCGGTCGACGCGGGGAGGGTGGGGTGGCGTTGCTCTACACCGGCACACGTGCCATTGCCAGCCTGACCGCCGAGCGGAGCACGGTGGCCAGTGCTGAAGGCGGCTTTGCCGAGCTGGACCAGGTGCGTGGCGTGTGGAGTTACGCCCTCACCGAACTGGACCGGGTGGGCGCTGACGCTGCCTGGCAAGACAGCAAAGGGCAGAGCCCTAATACATTGCAGACGTACAGCGTCTGGGCCAGCCGCCAGTTTTCACCTTACTGGGACCTGCGTCTTTCGCTGATGTACAAGGAGCGGCAACAGGACCAGGCGCCCGATGCAACCGCTACGATCGTTGGTTTGACGTTGACGTACAGGTACCCCGACATCTGAACTTCAGGCAGGTGGCCCCATGAAGTCTGACTACGAACTCTCCATCAGAGATTACATCGCCATTATCAAGGACAGGGCCCTGGTGTTAGGGGTGAGTGCCGTAGTCATTCTTGCCGCGACCGTGGCGGTCGCGTTGATGGTGCCGCCGCTCTACCAGTCGACCGGCACCATCCTTGTGGAGTCACAGCAGATTTCGCCCGAGCTGGTGTCGACCAACACCACCAGCTTTGCCGATGAGCGCATCGAGGTGATTCGCCAGCGGGTGATGACCCGCGAGAACCTGCTGCGCATTATCGACAAGTACAACCTGTTCGCCGACAAGCGCTTGAGCGAGTCCGACAAGATCGACCAGATGCGCAATGCCATCGTGGTCGAAACCCTTACCACGTTCGTGCGCGGGCGAGGCGAGGCGACGGTTGCGTTCAATGTGTCCTTCGAACACAAGCAGGCGGAAGTCGCCAAGGAAGTGGCCGATGAACTGGTCACCCTGTTTCTCAACGAAAACCTCAAGCAGCGCACCGAGCGGGCCAACGAAACCACCGAGTTTCTTACCCAGGAGGCCAACAAGCTGGGTGCCGAACTGGCCAGCCTGGAGAATCAGCTGGCCGACTTCAAACAGGCCCACGCCAATGCCTTGCCAGAGCACCAGACCCTGCGCATGAACATGCTCTCGCGCTCGGAGCTGGAGTTCCGCGAAGTCGACCGTGACTACAAGGCCGCCCAGGAAGAACTGCGCTACCTGGAGCTTGAGCTGTCGGCGGCCAATGCCGGCCTGGCCACCAAGACTACCGAAGGCAGCAAGCCAGCCAGTGCCGACCAGCCCCAGGACCTGCCAAGCCTGAAGGCCGAATACGCCCGGTTGCTGACCCGCTACAAGGATGCCCACCCGGATGTGGTGGCGGTCAAGCGCAAGATCCAGGCGCTCGAAGCCAGCGGCGGGCGCACGGCCACCACGTCCACAGTCAGCCTCGACGTGGCGCGCGTTCGCGCCAAGATGAGCGCGGCCCAGGAACGTATCAGCTCGCTGGCCGATCAGAAGCGCGAGCTGACCAGAAAGATGGAGGGCTACGAGGCCGAAATCCTCGAGGCGCCGCAAGTCGAGCGTGGCCTGGTGACCTTGATGCGTGACCACGATAACGCGCGCAAGAAGTATGAAGAAATCCGCGCCAAGGAAATGGGCGCGAAGATTACCGAAAGCCTGGAGCAGGAGAACAAGGCCGAGCGCTTTGTGCTGCTGGAGCCACCGCTGATGCCTGAAAAACCGATCAAGCCTAATCGCAAGAAGATCGCTGCGTTGGGCCTGGTGCTGGCACCGGCAGGCGGCGGCGCCTTGGTGATGCTGCTGGAAATGCTCAACCAGCGCGTGCGCGGCGTCGGTGCTCTGGAAAACCTGCTGGGCAAACGGGTGCTGGTGGCAATCCCCTACATCGATACCCGGGCCGATGTGGCCAGGCGCAAACGCTGGCGTAACTGGCTGATCCTGGCGGCACTGGCGTTGGCGGCTATCATGGTAGTGCTGGTGCACGTCTTTTACATGCCACTGGATGTGCTGTTGTTCAAAGTCATATCTCGGTTTGCATAGGGAAAGCAGTGATGGACAGGACCAAGCCGTCTGTTGGCAATAATCTTCACCAGGTTACCCCGGGCACCCCCCAGGCATTGTCACCCGCCCCCGGAACCGCGCTGGCGGAAGTGCCAGGCCAGTTCGATTATGTGAACACCAAAGTGGTGCCGCTGCGGGCGGACCATCTGGAGCGCCACCGCATCGTGGCGTACAACAAGAACTCCAACATGAACGGGCCGATCGACCTGCTGCGCACGCAGGTGCTCAGGGCCATGGAGGAGAACGGCTGGCGTACGCTGGCGATCACCTCGCCAACGCCTGAGGCGGGCAAGACGGTGCTGGCGATCAATCTGGCCATGAGTATTGCTCACCACACGACCAAGACTGCGTTGCTGGTGGACTTTGACCTGCGCCGGCCCAAAGTCGGCAGTACCCTTGGCCTGCCCATGGAGCAGGCGCTGAACGAGTACCTGACGGACAAGGCCGAGTTGCAGGAATGCCTGGTCAACCCGACGTTGCCGCGCTTTGTGGTGTTGCCGACACGTGTACCGGTGCCGATGTCGACCGAGATGCTGTCGTCGCCCAAGGTGAACAACCTGATCAGTGATTTACGCAACCGCTACGACTCGCGCATCTGCATTTTCGATTTGCCGCCACTGCTCAGCTCTGACGATGCGATCACCGTGATACCCAAGTTCGATTGTGTACTGCTGGTGGTGGCCAACGGAATGAACAACAAGAAGGAAATCGAGGACTGCCTGCACCACCTGGCCACGGTGAACCTGGTCGGGACGGTGCTGAACAAGGCTGACGAGCAGCCGCGAACCTACTACTGATTCATTGGCTTGTCCGTGGATCATGGCCCCTGTGGGAGCGGGCGTGCCCGCTCCCACAGTGATTGCGCAAGCTTGCAGAGTCTGAGCAAGACAGCTGCTGCTCCCAGAAGGCGCAGCGCCTTCGGAATCTCAGGTCTGCTGGCGCGTAACCCAGGGATACTGCAACTCCCACTGCCACGCATGCCGCACAATCTGCTCCAGCGAAGCAAACTCCGGCCGCCAGCCCAGCACCTGCAGCGCCTTGCTCGCATCCGCCACCAGCCGTGGAGGGTCGCCAGCGCGGCGTGGCGCGTCAAGGGCATTGATCTGCCGCCCCGTCACCGCCCTGGCTGTATCGATCACCTGCTGCACCGAAAAGCCCTGGCCATTGCCCAGGTTGAATGCAGTACGCTCGCCCCCCGCCAACAGATAATCCACCGCCAACGCATGCGCGGCCGCCAGGTCGGCCACATGCACGTAGTCGCGGATACAGGTGCCATCCGGCGTATCGTAATCCCGGCCAAACACCGTCACCGCCTCGCGGCGGCCTGAAGCGGCCTGCAGGATCAGCGGGATCAGGTGGGTTTCCGGTTCGTGGCGTTCCCCCAGCTGGCCATCGGGGTCGGCACCGGCGGCATTGAAGTAACGCAGGCATACAGACTTCAAGCCATAAGCCCGGTCAAAGTCCTCGAGAATCTGCTCGACCATCCATTTGCTCAGCCCATAAGGGTTGATCGGCCCTTTGGCATGCGCTTCATCGATTGGTACGTACTGCGGGTTACCGTAAACGGCGGCACTGGAAGAAAACACCAAGTGCTTGATGCCGGCATTCACCATGGCCTGCAGTAAGGCGAGGGTGGCGGCGACGTTGTTCTGGTAGTACTTGCCGGGTGCGCTGACCGACTCGCCCACCTGGATGAAAGAGGCAAAGTGGAACACCGCATCGAAGTGGCAGACGCCGAACAGCACATCCAGGGCAGCTTCGTCGGCAATGTCGAGCTTGGCCCACTGGATGCCGGGGCCAGGCGAAACCAGGTCCGCCACCACCACCTCATGGCCGGCACCGAGCAGGTGCTTGACCATGTGTGAGCCAATGTAGCCTGCACCACCCACTACCAGAAATTTCATCCGCACCTCCTGGAATCTGCTGTTTACAGACGCAGTGAACCGTCCCTGAAACGTGCAGGTGGGATGATCAGCTACAGGTGACCTGAGCGTAGATGGCCCTATGCCCTATTTCAAGAACAGCCAGTTGGACATGTAGTTGCCGTCGAACGTAATGCTGTACTGCCCATCCTTGTAGGCCACCGGCAATGCCTTCAATTGTGCCTGTGCATCGCGGGCGAACAGTTTCAGACCGGCGGGTGCCTTGATTGTCAAAGTGCCTTGAAGCGGTTCCACGTTGAACGGCGTCTTGTCATCGGCCTTGGGCATGGCACGCGTGCCCAGCGACAGCAGCAGCTCACGCGACTGGCCCAAGGGTTTGCCGTCCAGGCTCTGTACCGCGACGCTGGCGTAAGGTGTTTTCGTCTGTACCTGGACGGCCCCCAGGCTGATCGAGCGACCACCCAGCCAGCCGGTGGCGGCCTGGGTCAGTGGCGTGTCGATGGTATAGATGCCTTGTTGCCAGTCGCGCTTGAGCTCGCCGGTGTCGGTCACCGACTCCTTTGCATCGGCGGGCAGCAGCGATTGCCCCGGGTCCTGCAACACTTGCGCGCCAGACGGGATGGCAGCGGGTTTCAGCCAGGGCAGTTCCGGTGTCGGCGGCAGGGCAATCTGCAACTGGCCCTTTTCCATGGCCGTGCGCAGCAGTACCGAATTGCGCGGGGTGATCTCCTGGTTGTAGAGGGTGGCGGGCGTCGGCGCGAACACGTAGCGGGTCGTTGCCGGCTTGACGTCCGCACGGCGATAGAGCAGGGCGGCTGCGGGCAGGGTGGCGATCATCGCCGGGTCGTTGTACGCGTGCCAGTTGTCCGCCGTGCGCCAGCCCGGGTTGAACCCCTGTTGGCTATAGGCGTACTGCATCATGGCGTCCCAGCCCTGGTGGCTGGCGGTGCCGGCTATATACAGCGGCAACGAGTGGCGGTCGGGCAGCGGGAACGGCTCGGCGTTCCACTCGGTGACGGTGAGCGGTTTGCCGACCACCTGGGCGGCGGCGATCCAGTCGATCATGCCGTCGCTGGTCAACGGGTTTTTCTCCAGTTGGCCAATGGCGCCGTAGCTGTGGGCATCGACTACATCGCCTGCGGTCAGCGCCGGCAGTGCGCTCAGGCCGTTGCCGCCCCAGGTGCTGGTCGTGGCAATCGGCACTTTGACGCCCAGGCCACGCAGGTGGGCGATCATGTCGGCGTTGAAGCGTTGCTCCAGGTCGTTGAGGAACAGCTTCGACGGGCCATGCTCCCAGGCACGCCAGGTAAGGTCGGCGGGCAGGTCATGCTGCCTGGCGAAGGCTTTGGCTGCCGCCATGTAGCGCTCGCTATGGCGCGGTACGTCCTTGTCCGGCATCAGAGCGTTACCGTAGTGCTGGGTGAGGTCGTTTTCGTTGGTGATCAACACGGCGGCGATGGCCGGGTCGTCCTTGTAGGCCAGGCCGGTGTATTCGTTCACATGGGTCAGATACTGCTCGGCGAAGCGTTTCATCGCGTTCTGGATGCTGTCGTTCATGTAGGCGTAACCCTTCAGGTCTGCGCGGCCCTCCTTTTCGGGCAGTTCATCGAAGTCTTCAATGTTGTCGTTGGCGGTCAACGCACGTTGCACATGCATGTCCAGCCAGATGTAGATGCCTTCGTCCTTGAGTGCCTTGATCCACAGGTCGAGCTTGCGCAGCGATTCGGCGCTGAGCTGCTGGGTATCGCGCACCAGGGTGCCGTCGCCAAACACGTTCGGGCTGACCCACGGCGAATCGTGGTGGTGCAGGCGCACCAGGTTGAAGCCCAGTGCCGACAGGCGCTTGGCCTGTTGGCGGATTTCCTCGTCCGGGCTCTTGAACAGCGAATAGGCAGACAGGTTGGTGCCCCAGAAGCGCACCGGGGTGTTGTCTGCAAACATCAGCTGTTCGCCGACCGCCTTGACGAAACCGCGCTTGCCGGCGGGCTTTTCCGCGGCGTTGAGGAAGGACAGGTCCACCGGCGAGGTGCGCCAGTCCAGCTGGTCATCGGGCCAGCTGGCGGGGTCGGCGAGGCCGAAACGCTCGGTGGGGGTGGGCCCCAGCTCGATGTCGCCGGTAACGTTGAGCACCGCCTTCAGCTGCTGTCGGCCGGCGTTGATCGGGTCTTTGTAGAGGAACGCACGCAGCTCGGACGGGTTGCCGCGCTCGAAATAGACCTTGGCCAGTGGCGGATCGAAGCGCATCTCGACGCGTCGGCCCTGGTCCGCCTTGCCCCATGACCAGCCGCGATTGTCGGGCAGCAGTTGCGGGGCGCCCATGTCGCCGGCGATTTGCGCCGGGTCGAACTGGAACACCATGCCGCCGCCCATCACCCCGGCCTGGCGGCTGTGGGCGGTAAGGTCGAAGGCCCAGCTCAGGGTTTGTGCCTGTTCCTTGCGGATATCCGCCTTCAGGTCGAAGTCCAGTTCCTTGTTCTTGCCCAGCAGCGTGTACTGGTAGGGGCCATTGACCTTGAAAT
Source organism: Pseudomonas putida NBRC 14164 (assembly GCF_000412675.1). Lineage (NCBI taxonomy): Bacteria > Pseudomonadati > Pseudomonadota > Gammaproteobacteria > Pseudomonadales > Pseudomonadaceae > Pseudomonas > Pseudomonas putida. The sequence continues at coordinate 2,852,436 of NC_021505.1, forward strand.
CGGTGTAAAAGCCGGTCCAGCTCCAGTTGGCCGCCCAGAAGTCGAACTTGGCTTTCATCACCGGCCCGCCGCCGTATGTCACAGTAGGCAGGCCATTCTGCTCATCGACACTGACCTGCCACTGCGAAGCCCAGCCGGCCAACGGCAGCAAAGCCAGGCCAGCCATGGCCGAAGCCTGCACAAGGTGACGCAGGGTAAGCACGTTCATGGACATTACCTGGGTTGAAGGCCGGTTTCGGCCAGCTCGCTAGCCGGGCTGTCGTCCAGCCGGCGGACCATCTGGATGTACGCCACGCCAAGCCCCGCGATTGACCAGTACACCACCGGTATGAAGGTGATGCTGCTGACGGTGAAAATGATCACCAGAATGCCGATGAGTGTTGCCAGCAGCACTCGCCCCAGCTGTCGTCGTTCGTCATCCTTGTCGGGGAAAGTGAGCATGGCCCTGCGGATACCCCTCAACACCACAGCAAAGAACGCAACGAACAGGCCGAGCCCGACCAGCCCCACCCGCAGCGCCAGGTTGATGTAGGTGTTTACGATGTCGATGATGCCTTCGCCCTGGATCATCGACTGCATTTCCGGGGTGTTGCGGAAGTCGAACGAGCCGAACAGCGGGTTGCGCTGGATGACGATCCAGGAGTTGTCCATCAGCCGCTCGCGGTAGGTGATGTTCTCTTTTTCGATGTTGCCGATGTACGGCAAGAGGTCCAGCACCTTGTCACCGCCCGGTACGACGGTCAGCAAGGGCAGCGCCAGCATGCCAGCCGCGCCTAGCAGCGCCAGGCGCCTGATTGCGCCTTTGCCCATGGCAATGAACACCACCACGATGACCACGACGCCGATCCACGGCCCACGTGACAACGGCGCGAACAGCCCGGCGGCCAGCAGCAGGGCGCCCATGGCTCTGTGCAGCGGGCGTTGCACATACCCCTGGACGAACAGGAACAGACCGATGGCCACACTCATCACATAACCCAGGGCAATCGCCTGGCCGGTGGTGACGCTGGCCCGCAGCGCGCCGCCGCGACTGAGGTAGCCGGACATGCTCCACGGCACCCCCATTGCATCGATCAGGGCGCTGTACAGCAACCAGTGACGCACATACTCGGCCACGGCGATCAACGCCATGACGAAGGCGGTGAGCACGAAGGCCAGCAAGGTATCCTTGAAATCGCTGATATGGCGCAGGCCACGGCTGGCCACGTAGTACGGCAGGAATACGTCGACATACAGGTACAGCGCCTGGCGCAGGGTGTCGGTGAGGGTGGTTTCGCGCAGATACAAAACGCTCATCAGCAGCAGCCCGGCCGCCAGCAGCCTGTCCGCCCAGGTACGGCCGAAGCGCAACGTGTCCGCTTGCCGGCGCAGCTGCAGCGCGGCCGGCAGCAGCACGCACAGGGTGAGCAGGCGGATATGGTTGAGGTCGACCAGGTAGTTGACCACGCCAAACCCGGGCACCTGCACCGATGCCGGCGGAATCAGGAACAGCAGCATGTAGAACAGCGCCATGGGGTTGTGCTCGCGACGCCCTGCAAGCAACAGGATGACCGCGCCTGCACCCAGGTACAGCCAGAAGCTGTGCGAGGCAAAGGCCAGCACTGTCAGCAGGAACCAGAGATTGCGCCGGCGCTTGTAGTCGCTGAGCGGAATAAGGTCGGTGGCGGGTCGCCGCGCCATCAGGAAGACCACGCTCGCCAAAAACAGGATGACGATCAACGCACGAAAATGTTCAGGCATCGGCTATGTACACCTTTCCCTCGGTGGGCAACGGCTAGCATCGTGGCTAATTGAAACTATAGTGACTTTTAGCCAATCAGTCAGAGATTGAAGTCATGCCGTCGATTGATGTGTCAGCCGCTGCGAGCCTGCGCAACCGGGCCTTGAGGGCCGGGTCGTGGAACCTGGTCTCGCAGGTGGCTTCTCAGGTGATGCGCCTGGGCGGCAATCTGATCATGGCCCGCTTGCTGCTGCCGGAAATGTTCGGGGTGATGGTTATCGCCACCACCGTTTCGGTACTCCTGCATCTGCTTTCCGATGTCGGCCTGCGCCAGAACATCATCCAGAGTCACCGGGGTGACGACCCGGATTTCCTCAACACCGCCTGGACCGTGCAGATCATTCGCGGCTTCCTGCTGTTTGCCCTCACCCTGCTGCTGGCGGTGGGCGCCTGGTTGGCCCAACTGGCGGAACTATGGCCTGCGGATTCCACCTATGCTGCCCCGGTGCTACCGATGGTGCTGGCGGTAACTGGCCTGTCGGCAGCCATCTGGGGATTCCAGTCCACCAAGATAGATGTGGCTGTAAGAACTTTCCAACAAAAGCGCGTGGTGCTGGTCGACCTGGCCTCGCAGGTGGCCGGCCTGGTGGTGATGCTGGTGCTGGGCTTGCTGACCCATTCGATCTGGGCCCTGGTGATCTCTGGCCTGGTTTCGGCGGTAGCCTGGACCGTGCTGGGGCATACCGCCCTGGAGGGGCCGAACAACCACCTGCGCTGGGACCGTACGGCGCTGACCGAGTTGATCGTGTTTGGCCGCTGGATCCTGTTGTCATCGATGGTTGGCGTGCTGGCCATGTACGGTGACCGCATCTGGTTTGGCGCCAGCATGTCGGCGGCGCAACTGGGGGTGTATTCGATTGCCGTGCTGATTCTTGGCGCGGTGCAGACAGCGTTGATGAAAATTGTCGGTGCCGTGGCGCTTCCTGCCTTCAGTGAAGCGGCAAGGGCCGATGACAAGGAGCGCCTGACAGCGCTGTATCACCGCTTCCGCCTGCTGGTCGACCTGCTGGTGCTGTTCATCTGCGGTGGTTTCCTGACCGCCAGCCCTCTGCTGATTGGCTGGATGTACGATGATCGCTACCGTGAAGCTGGCCCTATGCTGGCAATTCTTTCGCTGTCGTTCATCGTAATGCGCTATACATTGGCTCATCAGGTGTGGATTGCCTTGGGCCTGACCAAGTATCAGGCCATGGACAACATCATCCGCCTGGTCTCGCTATGGGGGCTGCTGCCGCTATTGCTGGCGATTGGTGGTGTGGAGTGGGCGATCTGGGGGGTTGCCCTGCATGCCGTGCCAACTCTGGTGCTGGTTGTGTATGTGAACTGCAAACTGGGCATGTTCAGCCTGAAACGTGAGCTGGTAGTGCTGCCGATGCTGCTGGTCGGGGCTCTGTGCGGGGCGCTGCTGACGGCCTTTTTCGACTGGCTGTAAAGCGGCGTGCTGGGTGTAACTTTCATGGGTACAGGTCACGTGATCATGGGGAAGCTCATTTTTTGTACTGCGCAGTTGGGCCGTAGAGGCTTTCTCCAGAGTTGTGTCTTGCTCGGTGTGGGTGGGGCGGTGTTCGGCGCCTCGGCGTCCGTGGCTGGCAAACCTGTCGAACCGCCCGGGTTCGTGATAATCAACGGTTGGGTATTGCCGTCCCGTTACCTGCGGAACCAGCCAGCATGATCAAGGACTTTCAGCAGCACAAAACGCTGCGCGACAACTACGATTTCTGCATCATCGGTGCCGGCCCGGCGGGTATTACCCTGGGCTTGCGCCTGGCCGCCGCCGGCTGGAACGTATTACTCGCCGAAGGCGGTGGACGCGAGTATGCGCCGCACTCGCAAGGCTTGTACGCCTGCGCATCCACGGGCCTGGAGCTGTATGCCGAGGAGACCCGCCTGCGTTACCTGGGGGGCACCTCCAACCACTGGGCCGGCCGTTGCCGGCCTTTCACCCCGTCGGATTTTACCGTCGCCCCGCCAGGTGACTTGCCCGGTTGGCCGATTCCCTATTCGGAGATCGAAGGCTACTTGCCGGCGGCCATGGACATCGTCGACCTGCCAGCCGGCTCGGATTTTCGTGCGATGAATACCGGCCTGGATGGCGGTGACTTCGAGGCAGACCGCTTTCTGCTCAGCACCCCGACACGTTTTGCGCAAAAGTACGCCACGGCAATGGAGCAGACCAAAGGCCTGGACGTGTTCATCAACTGCAATTGCGTAGACCTGGAGTTCGATAAAGGCTCCGGCCATCTGGCTGCGGTGGTTCTATCCGACTATGAACGCAATCGTCAGCGCCTGGTGGCAAGGCACTTCATTCTGGCTACGGGTGCCATCGAGAACGCCCGGCAGTTGCTTAACAGCCAGACGCTGGTGGCGGCAGGCGTGGTGAGCAAGGAAGGGCTGGTCGGTGGCTGTTTCATGGAGCACCTGAACATCGACCTGGGCACGTTCATCCTCAAGTCCGGCCAGGACCCGGAGCCGCGCCAGTATTACACCACCGATGCTTTTGTCGAGGAGTACAAGGCCGGTAAAGGCAATGTCACCGCCGCGCTGCTGGCCGATGTGCAGACTTATGGCCGCACCGCCGAGGTCAAGCATTTTCTCGAGAACCTGGCCTGCGACATGGGGGTTGCCAGCAAGATCGCCTTCGTCGCCAAGTTCAGCTGCCCCGGTGACGGCGTGATCAGCACCATGATCGAGCAGTTCCCCAACCTGCACAGCCGCATTTCGCTGCTGGACGAGCAGGACGCACTGGGGGTGGCCAAGGTCAATGTCAACTGGGCGCTGAGTGCTGATGACCGACATACCATCAAGTGCATTGGCAGCGAACTGGCCAAGCAGTTCGCTGAAATGGACCTGGGCTTCGTCAAGCTCAACGATTTCGTCTACGACACCTCGATACCGCTGAAGATGGCGCCGCATGCCCACCACATGGGTACCACGCGCATGGCATCTTCGCCGCAGTTCGGTGTTGTGGATGCCAATTGCAAGGTGTTCGGTACCGAGAACCTGTATGTCGCCGGCAGCAGTATCTTCGCCAAGGGCGGCGCTTCCAACCCGACCATGCCGTTGTTGCAGTTTGCCGTGCGGCTGGCCGACCACCTCGACACCAGGATGAGAGCGGCTAGCGGCGCCGCTGCATGATGCAGGTTGTACATGGGTTGAGCGCTGCGGTCAGCACCTAGAAGAACGAGACCGGAACGCCTCAGGACACTCCAGATTGTTCAGATCGCGAGGCCAGGCAGTATGAAGGGATGGATACGCAAGGCAGTGGCGCACTACGCCCATGCAACCGGGCGAGGGGGCAAGTTCTACAGGAGGTTCTGCAACCCTTCTGGTCTTGAATGGGGTGCCTACCTCGCCCGATGGGGGAACTTCCACTCTGTCGGCAGCAACTTCTTCGTCAATACCGGCTGCAAGTTTCTCGACCCTTCGCTGGTTCGCATTGGTAACAGCGTGGGCTTGTCCGACTGCACGCTGATCGGTCATGACGGGGTGGTATTGCTGATCGAACATCGCTTTGGCAAGCACCTGGATTCGGTCGGTTTCATCGATATCAAGGACAACTGCTTCATCGGCCATGGCGCGATCATCATGCCCCGCGTGACCATCGGCCCGGAATCGATCGTGGCCGCAGGCGCGGTGGTGACCAAGGACGTGCCACCAGGCACCGTGTTTGGCGGCAACCCGGCGCAGTTCATCTGCACCACCGAACAGTTGATCAAACGGGTCGAGGCGCGTTGCGAAAGTTACCCGTGGATCGAACTGGTAAAACAGCGCAACGGCGCTTACGACCCGGAAGTTGAACCGCTGTTGATGGCGCAAAGGCGCCAGTACTTCTTCGGGGACGGCAACAATGGCTAGCAAACCTGTGGATGTCATGGTGGTCAACTTCAATACCGCCGGGCTGCTGCAGCCGATGTTCGATGCGCTGCGCCGGGCCGACAGCGAGCGGCTGGCCAGTTACCTGGTAGTAGACAACGCATCGCGCGATGACTCGGTGCAGCGCATGGCCCAGGTGTGCCCCGAGGCACTGCTGCTGAGTAACAAGCAGAACGTGGGCTTCGGGCGGGCCAATAACCAGTTGCTGGCGCACCTGAAGGGCAAGTACGCCTTGCTGCTCAATACCGATGCCTTCGTTGCCGCCGACTCCCTGCAAAAAACCCTCGACTACATGGACGCTCACCCGGAGTGCGGCGTGCTAGGGGTGCGCCTGGAAGGCCGCGACGGTGATCTGCAGCCCAGCTGCCGCTACTTCCCAACGCCGCTCAACGTCTTTGTCGGGCGTACCGGGCTGGGGCGGTTTTTCCCGGGGCTGAAGATGGTCGATGAAATGACCTGGGACCACGCCTCGGTGCGCGAGTGTGACTGGTTACCGGGTTGCTTCTATCTGGTGCGCCGCGAAGTGCTGGACAAGGTGGGCCTGTTCGACCCGCGTTATTTTCTTTATTACGAAGAGGTGGACCACTGCAAGCGGGTGAAGGAAGCGGGCTGGAAAGTCGTGTTCTACCCGCATACCACCGTGGTGCACATCGGGGGCGAAAGCTCCAAGTCGGTGGCAGAGCTGGAGGCGGCCAGCCGGCAGATCTCGTCCTACCAGATCGAAAGCGAGCTGTTGTATTTCCGCAAGCATCACGGGGTGGCGGGCCTTGCCCTGCACATGGTGCTGGTCACCCTGGGTGACCTGGTGCTGGCACTCAAGGCGCTGTTGAAGCGACGCGGCTGGGGCGCGATTCAGGCCTGCTGGCGTCATTGCCGGGCGACCTGGTCACTGTTGTTCAAGACCCGGTACGCCAGCCAACCGACAAGGTAGGTAAAGCCATGTTCGAGAATATTCGTGCCGACCTGCGCGCCCATGGCGGAGATTGGGGCGCGCAGGGCTTTTGGGTACTGCTGGTGTACCGCTTTGGCCGCTGGCGCTACACCGTGCGCCCGGCACTGCTGCGCAAACTCTTCTCGCTGGTCTACAAGGTGCTGTTCAAGTTCGTGCAGATCATCACGGGTATCGAACTGCCGTGCGAAGTGGTGATCGGCCGCAACTTCGTCATCGACCATTTTGGTGGCATCGTCGTCAGTGGCTATGCCCGGTTTGGCGATGACTGCCGCATCCGCAACGGTGTGGTGGTGGGCTTGAAGAACGTCGATGAACCGATTGCCCCGGTGTTCGGCAACAATGTCGATATCGGCACCGGGGCCAAGGTGCTGGGCAGCATCCGCATTGGCAACAACGTGATCATCGGCGCCAATGCCGTGGTGCTGGTGGATGTTCCGGACAATTGCCTGGCAGTAGGGGTGCCAGCCACCATCAAGGCCAGGCAGCCAGCCGCCACGGCCGCCGCCGAGTGAGGCCCATGGCGGCAGTAACCGGTGTGGTGGTCATTGGCCGCAACGAGGGCCCGCGCCTGGAGCGCTGCCTGCGTTCGCTGGTAAACGGTGCGGGCAAGGTCATGTATGTCGACTCGGGCTCCACCGACGGCTCGCTGCAACTGGCCCGCAGCCTCGGGGTGGAGGTGTTGGCGCTGGACATGGCCATCCCGTTTACCGCCGCGCGCGCGCGCAACGAAGGCTTCAGCGCCTTGCAGCGGCTGCTGCCTTCGATGCAACTGGTGCAGTTTGTCGATGGCGATTGCGAGGTGGATGCCCACTGGCTGGCCACGGCGCAGGTGTTTCTCGACCAGCACCCCGAGGTGGCGGTGGTGTGTGGTCGCCGACGGGAGCGCTTCCCGGAGCGGTCGGTGTACAACCTGCTCTGCGACCTGGAATGGGACACCCCCATCGGTGAAGCCAAGGCATGCGGTGGCGATGCGCTGATGCGGGCAGACGCTTTTGCCGCCGTCGGTGGTTTTCGCTCCGAGCTGATTGCCGGTGAGGAGCCTGAACTGTGCGTACGCTTGCGCGCCAAGGGCTGGAAGGTCTGGCGCCTGGCCGCCGAAATGACCTTGCACGACGCTGCCATGACCCGGTTCAGCCAGTGGTGGCGGCGCAGCCTGCGTGCCGGCCACGCCTATGCCGAAGGGGCCTACCTGCATGGCCAGCCGCCCGAGCAGCACTGGTTGCGCGAGTCACGTCGGGCCTGGCTATGGGGCCTGGGCATACCCTTGGTGATCGTGCTGGCCTGCCTGCTGCTGGGTGGCTGGGGCTTGCTGTTGCTATTGATTTACCCGTTGCAGGTCGTGCGCCTGGCTCGCCGCGGTGGCAAGTCGGCGCGCGAAAACTGGCTGCAGGCGGTATTCCTGGTGTTGGGCAAATTCCCGGAAATGCTCGGCCAGCTGAAGTTCTTGCGCCACCGCTTCGCGGCCGGCAAATCAGCGTTGATCGAGTACAAATGAGAGATGACCATGATGCTCGGCACCCTCGTGACAAGCGTGTTTACCTTGCAACCGGGCTACTCGTTGCGGGCGTTGAACAACAAGTACAAATTGATGCTGCAGATTGCCAGGCAATGGCCTGAGTTGAATGGTTTCATGCAGCGCATCACGGCGGCACTCGGCGAGCAAGGCGTGCGGCGGCTGGGTGTGGACTGCATCGGTGTGGTGCAGTGGCCTTACCTCAGCAAATGCTGGGAAGCCCCGCAGCGCCTGGCGGTGGTCGCTTCGCACTATGAAGTGCTGGCCGGCGAGTTTCCGGCGCTGTTGCTGCTGGGGCGGGACGAAAGCCTGACGCTGTGCGATCTGGCCAGCCATTCGCCGGGCTGCCGCCTGGTGCTGGACCGGCCGATCTGGTTCAAACGCGAAGGCGAGTTGGTGCTGAACCTGTTCCAGGGCGACCTGCGCGTGGCTTCACTGGCGTTCACCCTGTGCCGCAGCCAGGGCGAACTGTGCCTGTTCATCGGGGCCGTGCAGGGCATTCACAAAGGCATCGACAGCGAAACCTCATTGGCTATCTACCGCGACCTGACCAAGGACTTCGAAGGCCTGCGCCCGCGCAGCCTGGTGCTCGAAGCGCTGAAGTGCCTGGCCCGGGCGCTGGGTGTCACGCACCTGTACGCGGTCAGCGATGACTGCCGGCACCATCGGCATGCGTATTTTGGCAGCGACAAGGGCCAGGACCTTGCCGCCAACTATGACGTCATCTGGCATGAACACGGTGCCAGTGCATCGAATTTTGCGGATTTCTTCAGCCTTCCGCTTGCCCAGGCGCAGCGGGCAGAAGCCGACATTCCAGCGAAGAAACGGGCGATGTACCGCCGCCGCCAAGCGATGCTCGACGATGTTTTCTCACGCTTGCAGGCCGCATTGCCAAGCAGCAGTCACAACCTTGGACTACAAGGAAAACAGGGGGATGCATTTGCTGTGAGTGCATCGGCAGTGGACCGACCGCCCGTAGTCGACAGCCTGAAGTGAAGGTTGGCAGGGGAGGTGGGTCATCAAGCGGGTTTGGATCTGGATTCGTATGCGCATCGCTTACTTCATCAATCAGTACCCGAAGGTCAGCCACAGTTTCATCCGCCGCGAGATACTGGCGCTGGAGCGCCAGGGCATAGAGGTACAACGCATTGCCCTGCGGGGGTGGGACGCCGAGTTGCAGGACGCCGAGGACACGAGCGAACGGGCCAGGACCCGGTATGTGTTGCAAGGCGGCGTCAAGGGGTTGCTGACGCCAACGTTGCAGGTGCTGCGTGCGCAACCGCGGCGTTTTTTCCAGGCATTGCGGGTGGCCATGCGCCTTGGCCTGCGCGCCGACCGCGCGTGGCCCTACCACCTGGTGTACCTGGCCGAGGCCTGCCAGGTGTTGCAATGGCTGCAGGCCGGGGAGGCCAAACACGTGCATGCCCATTTTGGCACCAACTCTACCGAGGTAGTGATGCTGGCCAACTTGCTGGGCGGTCCGGCCTACAGCTTTACCGTGCATGGGCCGGAAGAATTCGACAAACCACAGTTCCTGCACATGGGCGAGAAGGTGCGGCGTGCCGCCTTTGTTGCCGCGGTAAGTTCTTACGGGCGCAGCCAGCTGTTTCGTTGGGTGGCGCACGAGCATTGGGCCAAGGTGAAAGTGGTGCATTGCGGCCTGGAGCGAGGGTTTCATGAGGTGGCGCCAGTCGGTGTGCCGGCAGTGCCGCGGCTGGTGTGCGTCGGGCGGCTCTGTGAACAGAAAGGCCAACTGTTGTTGCTTGAGGCGGCGGGCCAGCTTGCGGCGCAGTCGATCGCCTTCGAACTGGTGCTGGCGGGTGACGGTGAGATGCGCCAGCAGGTCGAGGCCTTGATTGCCCGGCATGGCTTGCAGCAGCAAGTACGCATCACCGGCTGGATCAGCAGTGCACAGGTGCGCGAGGAAATACTCGCCGCCCGCGCGCTGGTATTGCCGAGCTTCGCCGAGGGCCTGCCGGTGGTGATCATGGAAGCCATGGCCTTGCGCCGGCCGGTGCTGACTACCTATGTGGCCGGTATCCCGGAGCTGGTGCGCCAGGGCGAGAACGGCTGGCTGTTCCCCGCTGGCGCCGTGGACGAACTGGCCCAGGCCATGGGCGAGTGCCTTGCGCAACCCGCCGAAGTGCTGCAGCGCATGGGCGAGGCGGCTTACCAGCGCGTGCTGCAACGGCATGACATCGACACCGAGGCGGCCAAGCTGGCCGGCTACTTCAAGGCATCCGCATGATGAGTGTATTGAGTTGGTTACTGGGCCTGCTGGCGGTCATCGCCCTTGTGCCTGTGTCCGTTTTCTTCCTGCAGATGCTGCTGGCTTGCCTGCCGCCGCGATCGCGGCCGTTGGGCGTCAGCGTGCGTCCGCGGGTGGCAGTGTTGGTACCGGCCCATGATGAGGCTGCGATCATTCGTGCAACGCTGGCGAGCGTAACCCCGCAGTTGCTGCCAGGCGACCGCTTGCTGGTGGTGGCCGACAACTGCACGGACGACACGGCGCGGCTTGCCCGCGAGGCCGGCGCCGAGGTGGTAGAGCGGTTTGATACGGTGCTGCGTGGCAAAGGCTATGCCCTGGACTTCGGCGTACGACACCTGGCCCTGCAGCCGCCCGAGGTGGTGATTGTGGTGGATGCCGACTGCCAGGTAGCCGAGGGCGCGATTGACTGCCTGGCACGCCGTTATCACCAGGCCCAACGCCCGGTGCAGGCGCTGTACCTGATGCGCGCGCCTGCCGGTAGCGGGTTGAAGGTGCAGGTGGCCGAGTTTGCCTGGCGGGTCAAGAACCTGGTACGCCCGCGGGGCTGGGCGCGGCTGGGGCTACCGTGCCAGCTGATGGGGGCAGGCATGGCATTTGGTTGGCACGACCTGGCCTTGATCAACCTGGCCAATGGGCACCTGGTGGAAGATGTGAAGCTGGGCCTGGACCTGTGCCAGCAGGGCAAGCCGCCGGTGTTTTGCCCCGAGGCATTGGTCACCAGCCAGTTTCCTGCCAGCCAGCAAGGCATGAACAGCCAGCGCACCCGCTGGGAGCATGGCCACCTGGGCTTGATGCTGGCCGATGCGCCCAAGCGTGCGCTGGCCGCCATCCGCCAGCGTAACGGCAACCTGCTGGCCATGACCCTGGACCTGTTGGTGCCACCTCTGGCGCTACTGGTGCTGGCGCTGCTGGGGCTCAACCTGGTGACCTGGCTGGCTTACCTGCTGTCAGGCCATGCGGCGCCTGCGTGGATCGCACTGGCTGCGCTGGTCATGCTCGGCCTTGCCGTTGTGCTGGCGTGGGCACGCTTCTGCCGTGAGCTGATCCCGTTTTCCGTGCTGTTGTACGCGCCTTTTTACGCCGCAAGGAAGATCCCCTTGTATTTGGGGTTCCTGATCAAGCGCCAGGTCGAATGGGTGCGCTCCAAACGGGATGATGACTGATGGCTCAGTGGCAATGGCAGAAACGCTGGAAGCGCATTATCGACACGCTTGAGGTGGTGCCTGACAGCAGCGCGGCGCAGTGCCTGCTCGACCGGCTTGCCGCCCCGGAGTCTGCAACCGTGCTGGGGTTCGTCAATGCCCATGCAATGAACCTGGTGGTGCACGACGGTGAGTATTGTCAGGCGTTGTCGGCGGCCGATGTGCTGTTGCGCGACGGCTCTGGCATGGCGATCCTTTATCGCCGGTTGGGGCTGGAGCCTGGGCTCAACATGAATGGCACCGACTTCATACCCAGCCTCATGGAGGCATACCGCGGGCGGCGGGTTGCGTTCTGGGGCACGCAGCAACCGTACCTGAACCAGGCGGTGCAGCGCAGCGAAGCCTTGTTTGGCGTGGTGCCGGTATCGGTCCACGATGGCTTTGCCAGCATCGACACCTACCTGCAGTTGGCCAAGGAACAGCAACCGGAACTGATCGTGCTGGGGATGGGCATGCCCAAGCAGGAAGCGGTGGCGGCCAGGTTGGCAGCCGTTGGCGGGCCGTGCCTGATCGTGTGCGGCGGGGCGATTCTGGATTTCCTCGGTGGCAAGGTCAGCCGGGCCCCGCAGTGGTTACGGCATGTGGGTGGCGAGTGGGCCTACCGTCTGTTGCGTGAGCCGAAACGTTTGTTCATGCGTTATGTGGTAGGCAATCCATTGTTCTTGCTGCGCACCCTGCTGTGCCGCAAGGCAGCCGATTCGGCCAGGGGCACCGTATGAATCGGCCAAAATCCGCGCTGATGGCGGGTGGCTGCTACAGTGAAAGCAGTGGCTTGGGGGCTGCACGATCCTGCTTCACTGGCGTTGAATAAGCTGTATTCAAGACTTGATGTTTGATGGACGGCACTTGCTACGCTCAAATAGATGAGGTCTGAAATGGTTTTCGAACCCAGAAGCAGTCGTTCCTTACTCCAAAGAAGAAGCAGCGTAAGTAACGCCATTCAGGCGGGGCTCGATGGCATTGCAGTAATCGGTATTGCCTGGTATCTCATCTATGACCAGTTTGGTTACATTACCTCTGATTATGTAATCATGCTGCTGTTGCTGATTGGCGCACTGGCCGTCATCTACGACCATTATGCAATCTACCGCACTAACGTCGGCCTTTCGATCAAGGCCTTCCGCCTGTTCAAGGCGTGGTCGGCAACATTCTGTTTTCTTGTGGTCATGGCCTTTCTCACTAAACAGAGTGAAACGTACTCACGGTTGTTGGTCGTGCAGTTGTTCATCATTGGTTACATTGCCCAGTTGTTCTTGCACTTTGCGGTTCGTGAACTGCAAAAACGGTTTACCGCGCATGCGCGGCTGGACAATGCCCTGATTATCGGCAACGGCGACCTGGCCAATTTCCTTTATCAGAAAATCAGCAACAACCCCTGGTTTGGCGAACGGGTTCTGGGGTGTGTGCTGACCGACAAGGCTGGCGAGCAGGCGTACGAAGGTGGCGAGGGCAAGCAGCGCCTGCCCGTGCTCGGCCACATTGGAGATCTGGATGAAATCGTTGCCCAGTATGGCATTCGCACCGTGTACCTGGTGACACCGCTGGGGGGCTCCGAGGTTATCAACGACGTGTACTTCAAGTTGCTCGACAAGTGCATTGCCGTGAACTGGGTGCCGGATATCTTCTCGTTGCGCCTGATCAACCACAGCGTGCGGGAAATTGCCGGTATTCCTGTGCTGACTTTGTCTGAAACACCGCTGACGGGCATGAGTTTGTTCCTGAAGAATATCGAGGACCGGGTGCTGGCGGCATTGATACTGCTGTGTGCATCGCCTGTGTTGATTGGCGTTGCACTGGCTATCAAATTCACCAGCCGCGGGCCCGTGTTCTTCCGCCAGGAACGTACGGGCTGGACCGGCGAGTCATTCCGTATCTGGAAGTTCAGAAGCATGCATGTTCATCAGCCGGACAATGGCGTGGTCAAACAGGCGCAGAAGAATGATCCGCGATTGACTAAAATTGGCGCTTTCATCCGCCGCACCAGCCTCGATGAACTGCCACAGTTATTCAATGTGCTGACCGGAGAGATGTCACTGGTGGGGCCACGGCCACATGCGTTGCAACATGACACGTTATATTCCCAGGACATCGTCGATTACTTTGCCCGCCACAACATCAAGCCGGGTATGACTGGCCTGGCGCAAGTGCGCGGCTTCAGGGGGGAGACCAAGGACATTGAGCAGATGATCCAGCGGGTGGACTCGGACATCGAGTACATCAACAACTGGTCGCTGTGGCTGGACTTTGTGATTCTGGTGCGCACCCTCAATGCGTTTACCGGCAAGCAGGCTTACTAATCATCGAACGCTCGCAAGCCCCCTGTCGGAGCGGCCTTGCCGGGGCCGCTTCGCACCCCATCGCGGCACAAGGCCGCTCCTACACCTTGTTCAGTGGATGCAATTCCCTGAACCCCCGCGCTTCCTCCACCAGCCAGTCATGCACCGCCCGCGCTCCCGGCTGATTCAACCCGCCTGGCGGGTAATGCACCACGTAGCGTTTGTGGTTGGCGATCGCCACGCCAAACGGCACGATCAGCGCGCCGCGCTCCAGTTCGTCATTCAGCAGTGTCCGTCGGGCGATCGCTACACCAATACCGGCAATTGCAGCTTCGATGGTCAGGTGGTTGCGGTTGAAGGTATGGCCACGGCGCACATTCAGGCCGGCGGCGCCAATCCCCTCCAGGTAGAACTCCCATTCTGCATACTCCGAACTGCCACGCCAGGCTGTGATGTCATGCAGCAGCGGGTAGTGCACCAGGTCTGCCGGCCCATGCAGTGGCGGGCGCCCCCGCAGCAAGGTGGGTGAGCACACCGGGAAGATCTGTTCGTCCAGCAGCGGTGTCGAAAGCATGCCAGGGTAGCTGCCATCGTTCAGGTCGATAGCCAGGTCGAAGTCGCCCGGGGTCAATGCCTGGGCGCTGTCTTCGGCCACCAGGCGCAGCTCGATGTCCGGGTATCGCTGCTGAAAGCGCGGCAGGCGCGGGGTGAGCCATTTGGCCAGGAACGACGGAATGGAGCGCACACGCAAGGTGCCGCGAATTTCACCGGCGTCCAGGCGCAACAGTTCAGCCTCGATACTGCCGTAGGCTTCGGCCACCGTCTGGGCCAGGCGTTGCCCTTCGGCGCTCAACTCCACACCGCGCGCCCGGCGCAGAAACAGCCGGTAACCCAGGCGTTCTTCCAGCTGGCGCATCTGCTGGCTGACCGCGCCGGGGGTGATGTGCAGCTCTTCGGCACATCGGGTAAAGGACAGATGCCGGGCTGCACAGGCGAATACATGCAGCCAGACGAACATCTGCCCATTGAGTTGCCGTCGCATTGTTTAGTCCTGCTAAAGGCTTGCTTAGAAAGTTTCGTTGGTCATCCATGAGCCATCGCGTCAGTATCGCGCAAAATCGCACTACCGCTCAATTTCATCAGATAACCGTGCTGTGGATTCATATCAGGGCACGGTCAGGCATTAGCATGGCTATCAGTGTTTTCGACCTTTTCAAAATCGGCATCGGCCCGTCCAGTTCCCACACCGTCGGGCCCATGCGAGCAGCGGCGATGTTTGCCCAGGTCCTGCGTGAGCAGGGGCTGCTGGCGCGGGTAACGCGCGTCGAAGTGCGGTTGTATGGCTCGCTGTCGGCCACCGGGGTTGGCCACGCCACCGATCGCGCCTGCCTGCTTGGCCTGATGGGCCAGTGGCCGGACCGCATCGACCCGGCCACCATCGAGTCGCGCATTGGCCAAGTGTTGCAGGAGCATTGCCTGATGCTGGATGGCAGCCACCCGCTGGCCTTCGAGTATGGCCGGGACATGTTGCTGCTCGACGAAAACCTGCCTTACCACCCCAATGCCATGAGCCTGGAGGCCATGGACGGGGAGAGCAGCCTGCTGCTGCAGACCTACTATTCGGTTGGCGGCGGCTTTATCGTCGAGCAGGCCGAAATTGATGCCCCTGCAGCCAAAGCCAATGACGTTGTGCTGCCTTATGAGTTCGACAGTGCTGCCCAGTTACTGGCCTTGTGCAAAGCACACAGCTTGAGCGTGGCGCAACTGATGATGGCCAACGAACAGGCCTGGCGCCCGGAAGCGGAAATACGTGAAGGCTTGCTGCGCATCTGGGCGGCCATGCGTGAGTGCGTGGATAACGGGCTGCGCAACGAAGGCATCTTGCCTGGCGGGCTGCACGTCAAGCGCCGCGCTGCCCGGCTGCACCGCAGCTTGCAGGAACTGGGCAAGCCCAACGTGATTGGTTCGACGCTCAGCGCCATGGAGTGGGTGAACCTGTTCGCCCTGGCGGTGAATGAAGAGAATGCCGCCGGCGGGCGCATGGTCACCGCGCCCACCAATGGTGCCGCAGGCATTATCCCGGCAGTGCTGCATTACTACATGAAGTTCAACCCGACCGTTTGCGATGCCGATGTGGTCGACTTCCTGCTGGCGGCAGCGGCCGTCGGCATCCTGTGCAAGAAAAATGCGTCGATCTCGGGGGCAGAGGTAGGCTGCCAAGGCGAGGTGGGTTCGGCCTGTTCGATGGCTGCCGCCGGCCTGGCCCAGGTGTTGGGGGCGACGCCGCCACAACTGGAAAACGCGGCCGAAATTGCCCTGGAACACAACCTGGGGCTGACGTGCGACCCGGTTGGCGGCCTGGTGCAGGTGCCGTGTATCGAGCGCAATGCGATTGCTGCGGTGAAGGCGATCAACGCGGTGCAGATGGCGTTGCGTGGCGATGGCGAGCACTTCATTTCGCTCGACCGGGTGATCCGCACCATGCGTGATACCGGGGCAGACATGCATGCCAACTACAAAGAGACCTCGCGCGGCGGCTTGGCAGTTGCTTTTGTCGAGTGCTAAAAAACCGCATCGGGCAATGCGGTCTTTTGTGGGAGCGGCCCCTTAGCGGGCTTTCTGCTTGGCTTCAATGAAGCTCGCCCGCATGTCCTTGGCCCAGCCATCGAGCACCGGCTTGACGTCATTCAAGGTCAGCTTCTGGGTGTCGTTCTCCAGCTCCTGACCCGCGCCTTTGCGTACCACCTGGGCCAGCACTTTTTGGCTGGCACCATCCAGGAACGCCGCCTCCACGGCCACGTCCACGTCCTGGTCACGGCCGCCCGTGGCGGTGTTCACTCCTGCGGCGATCAGCGCGATGGGGATCACCTCATAGGGTTTGAGGCCCTCGTTGCTGGTAGACACTGCCGTGATCGCCGGCCGCACCACGATCACGCCCGGGCCAGGCCCATTGGCCAGCGGCATGACACCACCGATTTCACGCCGCAGCGCTTCGTTGAAGTAGCGGGTGATTTCCCCCAGTGTCTGCGCGGAGATGACCGGGGTGGGCTGCGGTTTGGGGTAGAACTGGCTGGGCTCGATGAACACCTGGCTGTACTGGTTGATGTTGACCTTGGGGTCGATCCAGCGCATTACCGGGGCACCCGACGGGCTCTTGGCTTCTTGCAACCGGCTGTAATCCTTGAGGAAGCCGGAGTAATCCTTGGGGTCCACGCGATTGCTGGAGCAGGCGCCCACGGCAAGCAGTGCGGCGCACAACAGGGTAATGCGAGGCAGTGATTTCATGATGAAGGCGTATCCATGAGAGGTCGGCCAGAACAACGCTAGCAGCTGCGCCGCAGTTGGCCAGTGGGCGAGTTCAATCCCCTGTGGAAAAGGCAAAAAGTGGCGGCGCCCGATCTCCCGGGCGCCGCGTGGTTTGCGGTGAACTCAACCCAGCGCTTCGCGCAACCGGTACCACAGCATGCCCATTGCCAGTAGCGGCGAACGCAGGGCCTTGCCGCCAGGGAACGTCAGGTGGGGCACGGCGCTGAAAACGTCCAGGCCTTGGCTGTGGCCCATTGCGATGCTTTCGGCCAGCAGTTTCGCCGTCCAGTGCGTCACGTTCAGCCCGTGCCCGGAATAGCCCTGGGCGTAATAGACGTTTGGGTGCTGGCTCAGGCGCCCGACCTGGGGGAAGCGGTTGGCTGTGATGCCGATCATGCCGCCCCACTGGTAGTCGATGCGCACGTTGGCCAGTTGCGGGAATACCTTCAGCACCTTGGGCCGCATGTAGGCGGCGATGTCCTTGGGATCGCGGCCGGAGTAGTGGCAGGCACCGCCGAACAGCAAGCGGCGGTCTGCGGTGAGGCGGTAATAGTCCAGGCCGACCTTCTGGTCGCACAGCGCCATGTTCTGCGGGATCAGGGTCGCAGCCAGTGCTTCGGGCAAGGGTTCGGTGGCGACTACGTAACTGCCGGCCGGTAGCACCTTGCCGCTCAGCCGCGGTTCCAGCTCATCGAGGTGGGCATTGCAGCCCAGCACCAGGCTGTCTGCCCGCACCTTGCCACGGGCCGTGTGCAGGGTCACGCGGGGGCCGTGCTCGATTCGCAGTACGGGGCTTTGTTCGAAGATGCGCACGCCCAGGCTATGCGCGGCACGGGCTTCGCCCTGGACCAGATCCAGTGGGTGCAGGTGGCCCGAGCCCATGTCTATCAGGCCGCCGGCGTACTGGTCGCTGGCGACGATTTCGTGCAACTGCCCGGGGCCTACCAGACGGGTTTCAGGGCGATAGCCAAGCGTTGCCAGGTCATCTTGCTCGTCCTTGAAAGCGGCGAACTGCTCGGCTGTGTTGGCCAGTTCACAGAAACCCCAGCGCAGGTCGCAGGCAATGCCGTACTGGGCAATGCGGCTGGCCACCAGCGCCACCGAATCGATGCCGGCCTGCTTCAGGTAGCGCACGCCGTCCTGACCGACATGCCGGGTAAAGCCGCTGACGTCATGGCCGATGCCGCGAATCAGCTGGCCGCCATTGCGCCCGCTGGCGCCCCAGCCGATGCGCCGGCCTTCCAGCAGCACCACCGACAAGCCGCGCTCAGCCAGTTCCAGGGCGGTGTTGACGCCGGTCAGCCCGCCGCCGACCACGCACACATCGGCCGTCAGTTCGTCGTCCAGGCTGGGGTAGGGCGCCGCGTTGCGTGCCGTGGCAGCGTAGTACGAAGCAGTGTGTTGGGAATCGAAAGACATGGGCGTTCTCGGCTCAGCGGTTGGACTTGATCTTGCTCCAGGAGCGGGTCATGACACGCATGATCTTCGGGCTCGGGGTGCTGGAGATGTACAGCTTGTCCAGCACGTCCTGGGGTGGGTAGATCTCGGGGTTGTGCACCAGCGACGCATCCATGTAGGCCTTGGCGTCCGGGTTGGCGTTGGCATAGCCGACCGTGGCACTGACTTTGGCGATCACTTTCGGGTCGAGCAGGTAATTGATGAAGGCCAGGGCCTGGTCGGGGTTGCTGGCGTCCTTGGGGATGGCCAGCAGGTCGAACCACAG
The DNA here is from genome assembly GCF_000412675.1 of Pseudomonas putida NBRC 14164. NCBI lineage: Bacteria > Pseudomonadati > Pseudomonadota > Gammaproteobacteria > Pseudomonadales > Pseudomonadaceae > Pseudomonas > Pseudomonas putida. The sequence goes on from NC_021505.1 coordinate 2,871,330, forward strand.
GTTGCTGCCTTCCTTGGGAATGCTGTAGGCGACTTTTACGCCGTTCTTCGCTTCAACAGCGCGGTTGGCGGCCTGGAACACGTCACCGGAGTAGCCGAAGGCCACGCAGACGTCGCCATTGGCCAGGTCGGACACGTATTTGGATGAATGGAAGTACGTGATGTAGGGGCGCAATTCGAGCAGGCGTGCTTCAGCCTTGGCGTAGTCCGCCGGCTTTTCGCTGCGCGGGTCCATGCCCAGGTAGTTGAGTATTGCCGGGAACAATTCGTCGGGCGAGTCCATGAAGGCCACGCCGCACTGCTTGAGCTTTTTCAGGTTTTCGGGCTCGAACAGCACCGCCCACGAGTCGATATGGTCGACGCCCAATGCCGCCTTGACCTTGTCGACGTTGTAGCCGATGCCGTTGGTGCCCCACAGGTAGGGCACCGCGTACTGGTTGCCAGGGTCGTTCTGTTCAAGCTGCTTGAGCAGCTTGGGGTCCAGGTGTTGCCAGTTCGGCAGCTTGCTGCGGTCCAGCGGCAGGAAGGCGCCAGCCTGGGCCTGGCGGGCGAGGAAGTGGTTGGACGGCACCACCACGTCGTAGCCGGTGCGCCCGGCCAGTAGCTTGCCTTCGAGGGTTTCGTTGGAGTCAAACACGTCATAGACCACCTTGATCCCGCTGCTGGCCTGGAAGTCAGCCAGGGTGGTGTCGCCGATGTAGTCGGTCCAGTTGTACACACTGACCGAGGGCGTGGCCTGGGTGGTGGTGGCGAACAGCAGGGTGAACGCAGCGGGGATCAGGGCTTGCAGATGACGCATGGGGACACCTCGTTGGTTTTGTTCTTCGAGTTCGGTGTACGGGGGCGCAAAGCGCCCCGGGGTGGGTCAGACGCTCATCATCAGGAACTCACGCTCCCAGGAGCTGATGACCCGCTTGTAGTTCTCGTGCTCGGCACGCTTGACCGCCACATAGCCCTGGACGAATTGCTTGCCCAGGTACTGCTGTACGGTCTCGCAGTCTTCCATGTGCTGCAGGGCGTCTTCGATGGTGATCGGCAGGCGCAGGTTGCGCCGCTCGTAGGCACGGCCTTGTACGGGTGCACTTGGGTCAAGCTGCTCGACCATGCCCAGGTAGCCGCACAGCAGGCTGGCAGCGATGGCCAGGTAGGGGTTGGCATCGGCGCCCGGCAGGCGGTTTTCCACCCGCATTGCCTCTGGGCTGGAGGTAGGCACGCGCAGCCCGGCGGTGCGGTTTTCTTCACCCCACTCAACGTTCACCGGTGCCGAGGTATCTGGCAGGAAGCGGCGGAACGAGTTGACGTTGGGCGCGAACATCGGCAGCAGCTTGGGGATGTACTTCTGCAAACCGCCGATGTGGTGCAGGAACAGCTGGCTCATGCTGCCATCTTCATTGGCGAAAATTGGCTTGCCGGTGGCGATGTCGACCACGCTCTGGTGCAGGTGCATGGCACTGCCCGGCTCGTCGGTGATCGGCTTGGCCATGAAGGTGGCGGCCACGTTGTGCTTGAGTGCAGCTTCGCGCATGGTGCGCTTGAATACGGTGATCTGGTCGGCCAGGTCCAGCGCGTCGCCGTGGCGGAAGTTGATCTCCATCTGCGCCGGGCCGTCTTCGTGGATCAGCGTATCCAGGTCCAGGCCCTGGATCTCGCACCAGTCGTAGACATCCTCGAACAGCGGGTCGAATTCGTTGGCGGCATCGATCGAGAACGACTGGCGACCGCTTTCCGCACGGCCAGAACGCCCCAGCGGCACCTGCAATGGCAAGTCCGGGTCTTCACAGCGCTTGGTGAGGTAGAACTCCATCTCAGGCGCGACGATCGGCTGCCAGCCCTTGTCGGCGTAGAGCTTGAGCACTTTCTTCAGCACGTTGCGCGGCGACAGTTCGATGGGGTTGCCTTGCTTGTCGAAGGTGTCGTGGATCACGATCGCGGTGGGCTCGATCGCCCACGGGATCTGGTAAACGGCGGAGGGGTCGGGCCGGCAGACCATGTCGATGTCGGCGGCATCGAGCAGGTTGTAGTAGATGTCATCGTCAACGTAGTCGCCGGTGACCGTCTGCAGCAGCACGCTTTCGGGCAGGCGCATGCCACGCTCGTGGAGGAACTTGGCGGTGGGCGCGATCTTGCCGCGGGCGATGCCGGTCAGGTCGCTGATCACGCATTCGACTTCGGTGATGCGGTGTTCTTTCAGCCAGGTGTACAGCTGATCGAAGGGGGCGTTCATACAGACCTCTTGGTTGGGTTTTAGTGTGGGAGCAATGCTGCTCGCGAAAGCCATGGCAAGGCGAACAAGGCGTTGTACTTCCCAGGTGACGCACTGGAGACTATCTTGGTCGCAGCCCCCCGGGCCGATCTATCCATTTTCTTCGGCAAGAAATGCACCAAAAGAGTGCAACTAGGATCTCGCGTGACAACGCCCAATGCGCTGCAAGTCCAGGCCTTCCATACCACCGACGTTTCCGAGCAAGTGCGCGCTACCCCCGGCTGGCAGCAGCAGTACCGGCAGATGTCGCCGGGGCATTTCAGCGGTGAGCTGCGCTGGCTGGGGATGGATGGCGTGGAGGTGTACGAGGAGCGCTTGAACACCCGCGTGGAACAGTTTTTCCGTGCGCCGAGCGGTTCACTGGCGTTCTGCTTCGACCGCAGCGAAAACAGCCTGTACCTGCTGAACGAGCAAAGCCGCAACATCTGGATCACCCCGGAGAACTACCAGGAAGTGGCAGTGGTGTTCGACCAAGCCTTCCTGGCCCGCCATGGGCTGGACCCGCAACGCCTCGAAGGGTTGTTCATGGTGCCGCTGGGCAGTGGGCAGAACGCATTGTTTGGCAGCTGGCTGAGTGCCACGCTGACCCGCCTCGGGCAGGCCGACTGCCCATTGCAGGGGCAAGCCCTGGCGGAACAACTGCTGGAGGATTGCCTGTTCATTCTCGATAACGCCAGCCAGCGCCTGCAGGGCATAGCCTTGGGGCGGCGCGACGAAGAGCGGGCGATCATGCGCCGGGTCAGCGAGTGGGCGGCGGACTGCCCAGAAGAGACGTTGAACCTGGTGGAGCTGGCAGATGTTGCCGGGGTCTCGTTGCGCCAGTTGCAGCAGGCGTTCAAGGCATTTACCGGCATGCCGCCTGCCCAGTGGCTGCGCTTGCGCCGGCTGAATGGCGCGCGTCGCGATCTGTTACGCGATGGCAGGGCGACCGTGGCCGAGGTCGCGATGCGCTGGTCATTCTGGCATTTAGGAAGGTTTTCAGAGAGTTACCGGCAATTGTTCAAGGAGTTTCCGAGCGAAACCTTGAAGCGGAGCAGGGGCTAAGGTAGCGAAAAAGCTGCTGGCCTCTTCGCGGGCTTGCCCGCTCCCACAGGGACCTGAGGCGATCCTGTGGAAGCGGGCGCGCCCGCCAGGAGGCAGCCCAGCCAGCACTGAACTCAGCATCTCACGCCGAAAGTTGCTATCGTGCCGCCCTGATCCAAACCGAGGTGCCGATGTTCTACCTGCCTTTGCCCTGCGACCAGGCCGACCGCCTCGCCAGCGAACCAAAAACCGACTTTTTCACCACTGCCAGCGTCCTCGAAGCCGCCGCAGTGTTGTTCGCGCAAAACCTGCCGCGCCAGCCCGCCACCGCCTCGGCCGACGCCCAAGAGCGCCGTTTCGCCGAAATCGTACGCATCGCCAACGAAGTTGAAAGCGCGGCGCCTGGTCGCTTTCAAGGCCAGGTAGCGCAGCACTTCGATCGTGAAGCCTTTGCCATGGGCCTGGGCATGCTGGGCGAAAACGGCATTGCTCTGCTGTCCGCCGAGGTGCAGTACACGCTTGACGAACTGTTGGATACCGAAGGCCAGTGGAATTTCCAGTTCGCCGACACCTACCGCCAGCGGGCCACACCGCTGCATCCGGTGTACCTGCCGTCGCTGGCCAGTGATCTGATGCTCAGCGACCAGCAGAACCGCCTGCTGCGCGAGTTTCTCAGTGGTATCGACGAGTCAGTGGCGGTGCAGGGCTTTGCTGGCACTGGCAAGACCTTCCTGATTCACCAGTTCGCCCGCCTGCTGGAACCACAGCGCACGTTGCTTCTGGCTTTGACCGAAAGCCAGTTGCGCGCCTTGCAGGCGCGGGTAAAGGACGCTGCCGCCTACACCGCGCTGACTTTCGGTCAGTTGGCTGACGAGCTGCTCAACCGCGACCTCACCAACAACGGCTGGCGTCTGCGCGACCCGTATCGCACCAAATTGTCATGGCGCCCGCAGAATGAGCAGGTTGTACGCTGGCTGGCCATCCCTGACATCGGCCCGCTCGCCGCGCGCGATGTGGTTGCCTTGTGCGTCCGTGCCGTGCGGACCTTCTGCCACAGTGCCGATACCCAGCTTCAGCTGCACCATTTGCCCTGGGCCGGGCCGGGTACTTCGCCGCTGGATCAGGAGGTACTGCTGGAAAAGGCCCGCCTGTATTGGCAAGAGCTGATTCGCCCGTCCGCGCGGGAAGTCCAGCTGCCGGTGCGCGACTACCACCGGGTCAAGTTGCTGTCGTTGACCGGTTATGTGATCGATAGCCGCTACACCCACGTGATCGTCGACGAGGCTCACGAGCTGTCGGCACCGATGCTTGCCGTGCTGGACCGCAGCCCGCAGTCGATCATTGCGCTGGGCGACGAGTTGCAGAACCTCAACGGCCTCAGCCCGCACCATGGCAGCTTCATCCGCCAACGCTACATCGACCATTCCCTGCGTGCCGGGCCGGCGATGGACAATGTGCTCAACCCGCTGATCCAGGCGCACCCGGCGGCGATCCAGGCAGCCTTCAGTGGCAGCGCCGAGCATTACACGCGGGTCAGTTTCTTCGATACGGTAACCGTGCCGGAACAGCCCACGGCGCTGATCGTCGATGATGAATGGGGGCTGTTTGGCTGGTTCCAGCGCCTGACGCACCAAAGTGTGCCGTTCGTATTGCTGAAAAGCGCGCGCAAGGACTTCGAGCTGTTCGTGGAGGACTGCATCGAGCTATACCGCTTTGGCACTCGACCGCGTCACCCGATGTTGTTCCGCTACGCCAGTTGGCAGGCGCTGGAGCAGGACAAGGGCGATGACAAGGCGTTTGTTGCCGTGGCCAACATGCTGCGCAAAGGCTATACGCCGGAGCATTTTGCCAAAGCCAAGAGCCGTTACCGCTGGGACAAGGCGCCCAAGTTGTTCCTGGGGCGGGTGCGGGATGTGAAAAACATGGAGTTCGCCCGGGTGATGGTGTCGCCGGAGCTGATGGTGGCGCCGCAGGTGGCGGGCAACCGCAATGAGCGGGCGCGGATGCTGGCGGGGCTGTATACCGCCTGTTCGCGGGCGCGGCATGAACTGATCGTGCCGGGGGGGATGCTGGACTGGGTCAAGGACCTGGTTCGGGATTGAGGCATCTGGGGCCGCAAAGCAGCCCCAGAAGTTTTGAATCAGTTACGGTCCAGCCACACCGTCTGGGCATTGGTGAACTCGCGCACACCAAAGTGCGACAGCTCACGCCCGAACCCGCTCTTCTTCACGCCACCAAACGCCACACGGGGGTCGGAAGCGCAGTAGCCGTTGATGAACACGCCACCGGTATCCAGTGCCGCAGTCATGCGCTCGGCCAGCGCATAGTCGGCGGTGTAGATGGTCGCGGCCAGGCCGAAATCGCTGTCGTTGGCCAATTCCACCGCATGGTCGGCATCACGCGCAGTGATGATCGCAGCCACTGGCCCGAACAACTCCTGCTTGAATGCGGTCATTTGCGGGGTGACGTTGGCGAACACGGTCGGCGCATAGAAGTTGGCCACGCCTTCGACCTTGTTGCCGCCCAGCAGCAGGGTGGCGCCTTCGGCGAGGGTCGCCTGAACCTGGCCGTCCAGCTCGTCGCGCAGGTCGTAACGGGCCATCGGGCCGATGTAGGTGTCGTCTTCCAGTGGGTTGCCGACTTTCAGCTCGCGGGTTGCTTCAACGAACTTGCGCGTGAACTCCTCGACAATGCTGTCTTCCACGATCAGGCGCTTGGCCGCTGCGCAGACCTGGCCGGTGTTCTGGTAACGGCCAATGACTGCGGCCTTGACGGCTGCATCCAGGTCGGCGTCGGCCAGCACGATGAACGGGTCGGAGCCACCGAGCTCCAGTACACACTTCTTCAGTGCCGCACCGGCCTGGGCACCAATCGCCATGCCGGCACGCACGCTGCCGGTCAGGGTCACGGCGGCGATACGCGGGTCGTTGATGGCGCGGGTGACGCCATCCGGGGTCACGTTCAGCACTTCGAACACGCCATCCGGCAGGCCGGCATCCTTGAACAGCTCGCCCAGCAGGTAGGCGCTGCCCATCACGTTCGGCGCGTGCTTGAGCACGTAGGTATTGCCTGCCAGGATCGCCGGCACGGCGCCGCGCAGTACCTGCCAGACCGGGAAGTTCCACGGCATCACGGCCAGGATCGGGCCGAGCGGGCGGTATTCGATACGGGCTTTTTCAACCTGGGTCGGCTCAGCGGCAAGCATGGCCGGGCCGTGTTCGGCATACCAGCGGCACAGGCCGACGCACTTGCTGACTTCGCCACGGGCCTGGGCAATCGGCTTGCCGATTTCGCGGCTGATCATCTGGGCAAAGGCTTCGGCCTTGGCTTCGAGGGTGCTGGCCAAGGCGAGCAGGTACTCGCTGCGCTGACCCAGCGACACTTGGCGCCACTGGCCGTAGCCAACCTTGGCACGTTGCAGCGCCGCTTCCAGTGCGGCGTCGGTGTCGAACGGGTAGGCGCCGATCTGCTCGCCGCTGTACGGGTCGAGGGAGATGGCGTGGGTCAGGCTGCTGATCGCGCTCATGGCGGGACACTCTCGTTGTTGTTAATCAGTGACGCCAGACTAGTGGGCTATGGCTTTAATGAAAACTGAATAATAATGAGCGAAACATTCACGTTTGGAGAAAGGCTGTGGACCTGGTGCAACTGGAGATCTTCAAGGCGGTGGCAGAGCAGGGCAGCATCAGCGCCGCCGCGCAGCACATCCATCGGGTGCCGTCCAACCTGACCACGCGCATCAAGCAACTGGAAGAAGACCTGGGCGTGGAGCTGTTCATTCGCGAGAAAAGCCGCCTGCGCCTGTCGCCTGCAGGCTGGAATTTTCTTGAATACACCCGGCGCATCCTCGACCTGGTGCACGAGGCGCGCCTTACCGTCGCCGGTGAAGACCCGCAGGGCACCTTTGCCCTCGGTTCGCTGGAAAGCACGGCAGCGGTGCGCATCCCGGCTTTGCTGGCGGCGTACAACCAGCGCTACCCCAAGGTAGACCTTGACCTGTCCACCGGGCCATCCGGGACCATGCTCGAAGGCGTGTTGTCTGGCCGGCTGGTGGCCGCGTTCGTCGACGGCCCGGTGCTGCACCCGACACTGGAAGGCATGCCGGTGTTCGAAGAGGAAATGATGGTCATCGCGCCGCTCAACCATGCGCCAGTTACGCGCGCCCAGGATGTGAACGGTGAGAGCATCTACGCCTTCCGTGCCAACTGCTCGTATCGCCATCACTTCGAGAACTGGTTCGTTAAGGACCAGGCAGTGCCGGGCAAGATTCACGAGATGGAGTCGTACCATGGCATGTTGGCGTGCGTCAGCGCTGGCGCAGGCCTGGCCATGATGCCGCGCAGCATGCTCGACAATATGCCCGGGTGCAGCACAGTCAGTGCCTGGCCTATGTCGGAAGATTTTCGCTACCTGAAAACCTGGCTGGTCTGGCGGCGGGGCGCTGTATCACGCAGCTTGAGCATGTTCGTGAAACTGCTTGAGGAAGGGCGTACAACCTCTTGATCAGTATCTAAATTTACATTCGATTGATGGGTTAGTGCCGAATGTCACGATGACGACCATGCATCAGCCAGAACACCAATACCCCGGGAGGATCAGATAATAGGTAAGCCATCCTCTAAAGGAGGGTCATACCATGCGTAACCATCACTATGCCCTCGGCGCGGCGTTGCTGATCACCCTGGCCATGCCATGGACCCTGGCTGCTGCCGCCGACCTCAATGCCCCCATCGACATGCAGGCCGTGCGGTTGCAACCGCAGGAGCAGAACGGCGTGCGCTATTTGCAAGGTGGTATTGGCCAGGATGAGGCCAATGCGCTACGCAAAACCACCGGCTATGACTTGCACGTGGAGCTTTCCACTGGCCCGGAAGGCAAGTTCCAGAGTGGTGCCACAGTCGACATTCAGAATGCACAAGGCCAGCCCGTCCTCAGCGTCGCGGATGCCGGGCCGCTGCTGTATGTGCAGTTGCCTCCCGGCAAGTACAAGGTCACTGGCAATGCCCAAGGTGAGACGGTGCAGCAACTGGTGACCGTGAACGGCAAGGGCCCCGCGACCGTGAACCTTAACTGGCGTTGATAAAAAAATACGGCAGGAGTACGGATGTACTCCTGCCTGAGAGGAGCGCATCGCCATGAGCCTGGATCTTCAGCTGGAGATGTTGAACGAGCAGGGCGGCGCTTGCTGGGCGAACATGAAGAGGCGGAATACGACTGAGGCGCGGAGCACGAGAAGGCACATCTTAAGCAAGCGATTTAGCCAATAGTGGCAATACACTTTCAACTTTCTGATCATCTGGACAATAATCAAAAAACTATTACTTCGTGTGACCGGTCTGGATGCACCGGTTCACTCTAAAAATCGAGGGGCCAAAGCCCCCGCTTGCTCTATAGACCATCAGGAGAAGTCATTGATGAAAACCCGTCTCGCTGCTTCGCTGGCCGCTGCAGTGCTGGCCTTTGCAGGGGCCAACCTGGCCCAGGCTGCGCAGGTATCCGGCGCCGTTGGCGCCACCAGCCAAGGTGACATGACCTACCGTATTGGCTTGTCCTTCGATTGGGACAAGAAGTGGCTGGAGAGCAGTACTGGCTATGTGACCGGTTACTGGGATGCTGCCTACACCTATTGGGAGGGCGGTGACGCCAGTGGTGCGCACTCGCTGTCGTTCAGCCCGGTGTTCACTTACGAGTTCAGCGGTTTTACCTACACGCCGTACATCGAGGCCGGTATTGGCCTGGCGGCGTTTTCCAAGACCGACGTGGGTGACCAGCGCATGGGGTCGGCGGTCAACTTCGAAGACCGCATCGGTTTCGGCCTGAAGTTGCCAGGTGAGCAGAAAGTCGGGATTCGCGCGTTGCATTATTCCAATGCGGGAATCAAGCAGCCAAACGACGGTATTGAGTCCTACTCGCTGTTCTACAGCAAAGGTTTCTGAAGCAGAGGGCCGCGGTGCGGCCCCAGCCTTTCAGTACGTATACGAAACCCGGCCTGCACCGTCCGAGGTGCTCCCGGGTCGGCGTACGTGCCGGATCGTTGCCAGCCTTCTCGCGGATCAAACCACCTAGAGGCCGGCCAAGGCATGCCAACACTCAGCGAACGGCCTTGATCGCCAGCACATTGCACAGCGGGTGTTCCAGCACATGCGCTGTGGTCCCGCCCAGGTATGTCTGCATCGCGTCATGCCGATGGCTGCCCATCACGATCACATCTGCCCGGCTGTGGCCGACAAACTCGGCAATGGCCCTGATAGCTGGGCCTTCCAGGAAGTGCCGACGCTCCAGCGGGATCTGGTGATGGTCACCCAGCCGGTTGAACGCCGCCCGCTGCGCAGTACGCACGCTGCCGTCGAAGCCGGGCATGGTCACCGTACCGGCACCGAAGTCGGCAATATGGGTTTTGGCCGCGTCGCACACATGCAGCAAGTGCAACTCGGCGTTGCACTGCAGGGCCAGGGCACGGGCACTGTGGATCACCTGCTCGTCCAGGTGCTCGCCAGCACCGTGGCTGTTAAGGTCTACTGCCGCGGCAATCTGCCGGGGCAGGGGCAGGCGGATGTCGCTGACCAGATGCACGGCAACCGGGCTGTCCTTGAGCAACTGCCAATCCAGTGGCGTGACCAGCAGGCGTTTGAGCACCGGTTCGTGCTGCACGTCCTTGACCAGCAAATCGCAGCCTTGCCGTTCGACCCGCTCCAGCGCGCTGCCCAGCGGGTCGCGAGTCAACAACAGTTCGGTAGACACGTCCAGGCCAGCATTGCCCAACTGTTCAGCCTCATCTGCCAGCCACTGGCGGTTGTCACTGAGCAGCCGCTCACGCTCGCGGCCATCGCTCATCAAGCCAAAGGTGTCGACATCGTCGACGAAAACGTTGATATCCAGCAGTGCACCGCTGGATTCCGCCAGCGCCGCCGCGCGTTGCAGCGCTGGCGTATGGCGCATCTGCGGGCCGAGCATGACAAACAAGCGCTTGAACTGGCTCATCTCACACCTCCACGTGTGGCAGCCCCCCGGTTACCTGGTTCTGTTGAGTCTAGACCCGTGTGCGCCCGGTCAAACCGATCAGGCTTTTTTCACCTGCACCTGCCTGAGTGCGGCTAGCGCCATGTGTCGGGTATGATGCGGGCCCCATCATTGTCACGAGGCCTGTCCCATGTCCCTGAGCGCTGAACAGATTGGCGAATTTTGCGCTTTCGCCGAGCAGTTGGCCGATGCTGCCGCAGTGGCGATCAAGCCATACTTTCGCGCCAGCCTGGATGTCGAGGACAAGGGCGGGCGCCTGTACGACCCAGTGACCGTGGCTGACAAGGCGGCCGAGGACGCCATGCGCGCGCTGATCCAGGCCCGCTACCCGGACCACGGTATTCTTGGTGAAGAGGCGGGCGTGGCCGTCGGCAGCAGCCCGTTGACCTGGGTGCTCGACCCGATCGACGGTACCCGGGCCTTCATCACCGGCCTGCCGTTGTGGGGCACGTTGATTGCCCTGAACGATGGCACGCGCCCTGTGGTTGGCGTGATGAACCAGCCATTCACCGGTGAACGCTTTGTCGGTACCCCTGAAGGTGCCTGGCGCAGCGGTACGCCACTGAAAACCCGTGCCTGTGCGGACCTTGCTTCGGCCACGCTGATGTGCACCACGCCGGACATGTTCGATACCGCCGAGCGCAAAGCCGCGTTCGAGGCCGTTGCCGGCAAGGCGCGCCTGATGCGCTACGGCGGCGATTGCTATGCCTACTGCATGCTGGCCTCGGGCTTTGTCGACGTGATTGTCGAAGCGAGCCTGCAGCCGTATGACGTACAGGCACTGATGCCGATCATCGAAGGGGCGGGTGGGGTGATCACTGCCTGGGATGGCAGCAGTGCACAGAATGGCGGGTGCGTTGTGGCCTGTGGTGACCCGGCGCTGCATGCGCAGATGGTAGAGATGTTGCGCCACGCCATGTGAGCCACCTATCCCGATCACTGCACTTTTTACGATTTCCGGGCTCTATGCTTGGCCAGGCTGCACTGACCCCCGGTGCGGCCGCCGAATATCGACCCGGTGCCGATGGTTGCAAGCTCCCCGAATTTCCTCCCACGCCTGCTGCTGGCAGGCGCCCTCACATGCCTGTGCGCCTGCACCCAGGAGCAAGGCCGCGATATTGTCAGCCAGTTCGGCAACGGCAAACCCAGTGAGTTGTTCCAGACCAGCGTCGACCGCCTGGCCACGCTATCGATGCGCGACAACTTGCAAAGCCTGTACCTGCTGATGAACAAGCTGTACCTGCGCAACCCCAACCAGTGGAAGATGTCGGGCTATGTGGACGCTGCCACGGCCGAGCGGCAGATCCGCATGGCTATCGAACATCGTCAGCCACTGCCGCAACTGGGCAACCGCCGTGACCTGGCGGCATTGAGCTACGCGCTGAGCCCGGAGTTTCGTGGTGATCGGGTGGGCGCATTCATCTACGCCATCGGCAGCATGCTGATTACCGCGCACGGCGGGCGTACCGAGTTCTACATGACCGATACCATCGACCCGTTGTTCATCAACAATGCGGCGCGCAATATCGAAAAGGCCACCTGGATGCTCAGCCAGCGGCAGGACGCCAATGGGGTGTTGCTGCTGTTCTCCAACGAGATTTCGGAAGAGGGCAGCAACCTGAGTTTTGCCGTGGAGTTTGGCAAGATCGTTGCGCGGCTGGACCTGTTGGCCGAGTTGCTGGATGAACGTTATCGGCGGATTGGTTTGAATTACGCGCAAAGCCTGTTGCTAATGAATTTTTTGCCGGTGCAGTGAACCGTAGCCGTTGTGCAGGCCCTGTAGGAGCGGCCTTGTGTCGCGAAAGGGGCGCGCAGCGGCCCCAGGATTTCAGCCACCCAGGGCTATTGGACGGTTCAGAGCAGCGCCTGTATTGCCTGCCTGTAACGCTGCCCGGCCAGGCTCATGCTGTTGTTATGGGTGGCCCCCGGCACCAGCAGCAATGTCTTGGGCTGCCGGGCTGCGTCGAACAGCTGCTGGCTGAAGCGAGGGGGTACAAGACGGTCATCCGTTCCATGCACCAGCAGCACTGGCAGGCCGATGTTGCCGATCTTGTCCAGCGAGTCGAACTTCTGCGACATCAACCAGCGCACCGGGAGGGAGGTATTGGCCACCGCTGCCGCGACATCGCCCAGGGAGGTGAAGGTCGACTCAAGGATCAACCCGCGGGCCGGCGCCGCAACACCGCTTTGCTGCGCTTCACGTCTCAGTTCACTGGCCAGTTCCACCGCCACCGCGCCGCCCAGCGAATGACCGAATATCAGGCGCTTGCCGGCATCCGGCTGCAGCTGGGCAAAGCGCTCCCACGCAATGCGTGCATCTTCATAGACCGTGGCTTCGGAAGGCAGGTCGCCCCGGCTCTTGCCAAAGCCTCGGTAATCCACCGCAAGCACCGAATAGCCCATGGCATGCAGTTGCTCGATACGGAACATTTGGCCGGTAAGGTTCCAGCGTACACCGTGCAGGTAGAGGATGGCCGGCGCGTTGGCTCGCTTGGCCGGCCACCACCAGGCGTGCAGGTTCTGGTTACTGGCGAAGCTGCGCGGGCGCAGGTCCAGTTCCTGCACACCGCTGGGCAGCCCACGGAACCAGCTGGCCTGGCCGGGCTCGATGCGGAACACCAGCTCGCGCTCCTTGTGCTGCAAGACAGCACAGCTGGACGGCAAGCCGATGACCAGTGTGGCGGCGCACAGCCAGGTGAACCAACGGCGGCGCAGGTGGGTGATGACGAGGGTAGGCATGAAAGCGTTTTTAACAGAAGTGCGGAGCCTGATGCAGGAAAAGTGGCCCAACGGCGGGCTGGCCTGGTTGCAAGCTGTTTCAGGGGGACCCAAGGTCAGCGAGTGCGGAGCGTTTCCAGCAACGGCTGAAACTCGTCCAGCAACCAGTCGCGTAACCGCCGGCAGCTGGGGTCATGTTCCTTGTCTTCGTTGAATGCCAGGAAGTGGAAGGTATCTTTCAATACCAGTTCCTGTTCCACCGGCCGCACCAGCATGCCTTGCGCCACCAGCGGTGCAATCAAGTGATGCCAGCCCAGCGCCACACCCTGGCTCCCCAATGCCAGCTGCACCAGCAGGTTGTAGTCGTTGGCATTGAAAAAGTGCGGCGCGGTATTGGCGCGGCTTTTCAGGTCGACGTCATGAAAGGCCAGCCACACGTTCCAGTCCACATGCTCGGCCACCTGCGAGCGACCATAGGGGCTGAGGTTCAGCAACGTGCCATCCCGCAGCCCTTGCAGGTTGCGTATTTCAGGGTGTTGCACCAGGTATTGCGGTGTGCAAACCGGGTAGATCACGTCGTGGTTGAGAGGGTGTGAGCTGTAGCCGGCCTGCACTTTTCCAAGTTTGGTGATGTAGATGTCCGGCCGAACGCCAGGCTCCATCGACAAAAAGTTCTGCGTGGTCACCAGGTTGATGTCGATGTCCGGGTTTTCGTCGAAAAACTTCGGCATGCGCGGCCCCAGCCACAGCGCGGCAAATGCCGGTGAGCAGCACAGGGTGACCACGTGCTTGGTGTTGGTGTTGCTGCGGATGCGCTCGGCCGCCTGGGAGATGTTGACGAACGATAACTGCACAGCATCGAAGAAGATTGAACCGGCCACAGTCAACTCCACCGCACGGCCCACACGGCTGAACAGTTCGGCGCCCAGGTAGGTTTCCAGCTCACGAATCTGGCGGCTGACTGCGGCCTGGGTGACGCACAGCGCCTCGGCGGCACGGGTGAAGTTCTGGTATTTGGCGGCGGCCACGAAGACTTTGACCGCGCGCAGCGAGGGCATCTTGATCAGGGTCTGATCGGGTTCGGAGTGTCTGACCATGGGGGCGCGCGAAGTCCTTCGTCTAGCCAATACGGTCACTCTAGCCTGATGTGCGCCTGCGGGTAAATCCGCAGGGGCTCTGCTGCCGGGCTCGGCGCCCGATTGATAACTTCAGGTAATGGTTAGCGTCATGCAAATGTCGTTGGACCCGCTCTGGGTACAAGGCCTAACGTTAAACCACGGCGCGACATACGAGACATCGATGTCGAAAACTTTTTGAAGCAGGACATTCTGCGTGCCGGTTTTGACTCACGTTCGAATTTGAACGGACTGCCAAGCGTACTCGCACTGATCTCTACCCGCCTTATTGAAAGTGCGATGTTGAATGATTGGTTAATAAGCATAATAAAGAGGGTCGTATGAGCCATGCCGATGAGATTCTTTCGGTAAAAAACATCTTCAAGGTTTTCGGTCCCAACCCGAACATGGCCATGGAGATGCTCCGCAAGGGCGCCGACAAGAACGAAATCTTCAGCAAGACCGGCCACGTCGTCGGGGTGTTCGGTGCAAGCTTTTCCGTCAAGCGTGGCGAGATCTTCGTCATCATGGGCCTGTCGGGCTCGGGCAAATCGACCATGGTGCGGCTGTTCAACCGCCTGATCGAACCTACCTCCGGCAGCATTCACCTCAACGGCAAGGAAATTACCGGGCTCTCCGACAAAGCCCTGCTTGATGTGCGCCGCAAGGAAATGGGCATGGTGTTCCAGTCCTTTGCCCTGATGCCGCACATGAGCGTGCTGGAAAACGCCGCTTTCGGCCTGGAAATCGCCGGCGTCCCAGAGGCAGAGCGCCATAGTCGCGCCCGTGAGGCGTTGAGCCAGGTGGGCTTGGCGGGCCACGAACACAGCTACCCGCACCAGCTTTCCGGCGGCATGCAGCAGCGTGTGGGCCTGGCCCGAGCGCTGGCCAACGATCCCGCGATCCTGTTGATGGACGAGGCGTTCTCCGCCCTCGACCCGCTGATCCGAAGCGAAATGCAGGGCGAGCTGATTCGCCTGCAGGCCGAGCAGCAGCGCACCATCATCTTCATCTCCCACGACATCGAGGAAGCCATCCGCATCGGGCACCGCATTGCGATCATGGAAGGTGGCCGCGTGGTGCAGATCGGCACCCCGCAAGAGCTCATCAACCAACCGGCCAACGACTACGTACGTACCTTCTTCAAGAGCTTCGACAGCTCGCGGGTACTCAAGGCCGGTGATGTGGCCAGGTTTGACCCGGCGGTGGTGTGCAAGGTCAACGGCAAGGCCCCTAGCTTCCAGGCCGGTGTGCCGTTCGGCTACCTGGTCGACGAACGCGGGCAGTTGCTGGGCGTGGTCGATACCGACGCCAACGGTGCTACCGCCAGTGACCGCTACAGCCTGCACGAGCAGTGCCCGGTGTACACCGATACGCCGCTGCACGAAGTGCTCGGGATTGCGGCCAACCTGCCTTACCCGGTGCCGGTGCTCGACCGCCAGGGCGCCTTCAAGGGCACGCTGTCGAAGAACGAGCTGCTGCAGACCCTGAGCCGCAACTAATAAAAGCAGTGCCCTTAGCGTTTACTAGAAGAGGTAAGCCCTCATGTCTGAATTCAGCCTGCTTGACCCGTTCCAGGCGGCCACCATCCCTTTGGGTGACTGGGTCACCGCCACACTGAACTTCCTGGTGCACAACTTCCGCGAGGTGTTTCGCGCCATTCGTTGGCCGATCGACCAGGTACTCAACGGTATCGAGTTCACCCTGCAGAGCATTCCACCCACCATCGGCATTATCCTCTCGTCGCTGCTGGGCTGGCAGCTGGCGGGCAAGCGCATGGCCTTGCTGTGCTTCGTCACCCTGACCCTGCTGGGCCTGATCGGTGTGTGGGCCGAGTCTATGACCACCCTGGCGCTGGTACTGACCTCGGTGTTCTTCTGCGCGCTCATCGGCATCCCGCTGGGCATCCTGTGTGCCCGCAGTGACCGCATGGAGCGCATCATCCGCCCGCTGCTGGATGCCATGCAGACCTTGCCGGCCTTCGTCTACCTGGTGCCGGTGGTCATGCTGTTCGGCATCGGCAATGTGCCCGGCGTGCTGGTCACCATCGTGTTCGCGCTGCCGCCGCTGGTGCGCCTGACCAACCTGGGCATTCGCCAGGTGCCGGAAGACAAGATCGAGGCCGCTCGCGCCTTCGGCTGCACCCCACGGCAGATGCTTACACGCGTGCAGCTGCCGCTGGCCACTTCGACCATCATGGCCGGCCTCAACCAGACCCTGATGCTGTCGCTGTCGATGGTGGTGATTGCTTCGATGATTTCGGTCGGCGGCCTGGGGCAGATGGTGCTGCGCGGCATCGGCCGCCTGGACATGGGCCTGGCCACGGTCGGTGGTGTCGGGCTGGTGCTGCTGGCGATCTTCCTCGACCGCCTGACCCAGGCCATGGGCGCACGCACCAGCGCCGACCCGAGCCTGCGCTGGTACCACACCGGCCCGGTGGGCGTGGTGATGCGCCTGTGTGGTGCTGCACAACCGCAAGGGCGGCGCAAGACCGCCTGAGCACAGCAAGACTTTTGAGACGTTCGATCTGCCGCACTTGAAGATAAAAATCAGAAGAAGGTAAGCGACGATGTACGAATCCAAGTTCTCCCGCAGCATCCTCAAATGCGCCACGGCGCTCACCCTGGTGGCCGCCGCGCTGGGCGTACACGCTTCGGCGGAAAAACCGGGTGATGGCGTGAAGGTAACGCCGATTTTCCCCTCCATCGCTGAAGAGCGCTTCCGGGGTGAAGTGGCCATGGAAGGCCTGCGAGAGCTGGGCTACAAGGTGCAGGAGCCGAAAGAGACCGAGTACGGCGTGATGATGGTGGCCTTGGCCAACGGCGATGCCGATTTCACCGTGCACCTGTGGGACAAGCTGCACAACCAGTTCTACCAGCAGGCTGGGGGTGACGATGTAATGGTCAAGACCGGCGACATTCTGCCGGGTGTGGCCCAGGGTTACCTGATCGACAAGAAAACCGCAGATCAGTACAACATCAAGTACATCACCGACCTTAAAAAGCCCGAGATCGCCAAACTGTTCGATACAGACGGTGACGGCAAGGCCGACATGACCGGCTGCAACCCAGGCTGGGGTTGCGAGCTGGTGATTGCCCACCACATGAAGGCCTATGACCTGGACAAGAGCATCACGGTCAACCAGGGCTCGTACTTCGCGCTGATGGCCGACACCATCACCCGCTACAAGGAAGGCAAGCCGGTCTTCTACTTCACCTGGGTGCCGCAGTGGATCGCCAGCGTGCTGGTCGAAGGCAAGGACGTCGTCTGGCTGGAAGTGCCGAAGACCGACCTGCCGGACGGCAAGAACGACGTCGACACCACGTACCACGGCAAGAACCTGGGCTTTGCCATCGACAAGGTTGTGGCTGTGCTGAACAAGGACTTTGCCGAGAAGAACCCGGCGGCGGTGAAGTTCCTCTCGCAGGTGCAGATCAGCACCGCTGACGAAAGCAACCAGAACCTGAAGATGCAGCAGGGCGAGAAGAAGCCTAAAGACATCGAGCGCCATGCCAAGGAGTGGGTTGCCGCCCACCGCCAGCAGTTTGACCAGTGGCTGCAAGCCTCGCGTGACGCGGCGGCCCAGGCCGGCAAGTAACCTGTTCCATCAGTGTTGACTTCTTCGCGGGCTTGCCCGCGAGGCCCCTGCGATTCCTGCAGTTGAGTTAAAGCCATGAGCTACTTCGAAAGCATCCTCAAGCACTCCAACCTGGCCCACCTGGACCCTGCCATCCGCACTTCACTGCCCATGCCGTGCCAGCGGGTGGCTTTCGTCCTGCGTGAGCACTTCTCGCTGATGGCGTTTACCGCCGCGATGGACAGCTTGGTCACCGCCAACCTGATGAGTGCCACGCCGTTGTTCCAGGTCCTGGTGGTGGGTGAGGGGGCCCAGGTGATGAGCGACCTGGGCATCGCCCTGCCGGTCCACACTCAACTGGCCGAACTGGACGTGCAAGGCCTTGACTGCCTGCTGGTGTGTGGCGGCTTCCGTGTACGCCTGGAAACCGCGCCAATGCTCCGCGCCAAGCTGCGCCAGGCTGACCAGTACGGCTGCCAGCTGGGCGGGTTGTGGAACGGTGCTTACTTCCTGGCTGAGGCCGGCCTGCTCAATGGCCACGATTGCGCCTTCCACCCCGATGGCCGGGCGATGATCAGCGAACTGTTCCCCAAGGTCCGTATCAGCCGCCAGGCCCATGTGCTGGACCGCCGCCGCATGAGCTGCGCCGGTGCCAGCAGCGCGCTGGACATGATGCTGGCGTTGCTCGAGCACTGCGGCGGGGCGCCACTGCGCCGGGCTGTGGAGCAGATGCTGGCCTGTGACCGTTCGCGGGTAATGAGCGAAGCACCAGCAGGCGCAGCGGAAATCGAACCCAGCCTGCCCAAAGGCGTGCGCCTGGCCCTGGAACTGATGCACGCCAACATAGAAGACCCGATCGGCATCGATGAAATTGCCGAGCATGCCGGATTGTCGCGGCGGCACCTGGAGCGGCTGTTCCGCAGGCATGTGCAGGCCACGCCGCCACGCTATTATCTGGAACTACGTCTCACCCATGCGCGGCAGTTGTTGCAGCACACCAGCAAGTCATTGACCGAGGTCGCACTGGCCAGCGGGTTTGTCAGTTTCCCGCACTTTTACCGGCGCTTTCGTGAGTTGTTCGCGATTGCGCCAAGGCAGTACCGGGCTCGGAGCCAGGGGTGGGCAGGGCGGCAGGGAAATCCTGTTCGATAAACGCACACTAGCTTCACCTGACCTGTCCGCTATCCGCCCATCCAATCCCATCGCCGCATTGCTCAACCGCAGCCTTTTTGCTGTAGTGTGGCCATTCACCGGTTGTCGCCTGCCCCCGCTATCCGCAACCGACCCGATAGAATGACCGTGACGACCGCCCACAAGCCTGTAGGAAGCGGCGACCAGAACAATAACGATACCGAGTGCCTTGCCTATGGAAAGCCGCCTGCTGAGCGAGCGAAGTAGCGTGTTTCACCACGCCGACCCTTATGCTGTGTCCGATTATGTGAACCAGCATGTAGGCCAGCATTGCATCGGTCTGTCCCGTACCACCCATCCCCAGGCTAGCCTCAGCCACCGCAAGTTTGCCGAGCTCGACCTGTGCCGTATCAGCTATGGCGGCAGTGTTCGCGTGACTTCTCCAGCGCTGGAAACCATTTATCACCTGCAAGTGTTGCTCAACGGCAACTGCCTGTGGCGTGGGCACAAGCACGAGCAGCACCTGGTGCCGGGCGAGCTGCTGCTGATCAACCCGGACGACCCGGTTGACCTGACCTATTCGGAAGACTGCGAGAAGTTCATCCTCAAGGTGCCGACCCGGCTGCTGGACTCGATCTGCGATGAACAGCGCTGGCAGCGGCCTGATGGGGGCGTGCGGTTCTTGCGCAATCATTACCGGCTGGATGAGCTGGATGGCTTCGTCAACCTGCTGGCCATGGTTTGTCATGAGGCGGAAGTGAGCGAGTCGCTGCCCAGGGTGCAGGGGCACTACAGCCAAATTGTCGCCAGCAAGTTGCTGACCCTGATGACCACCAATATCCGCCGGGAGAGCCTGAGTGCACCGCAGGCCGGCCTTGAGCGCATTCTCGATTACATAGAGCGCAACCTGAAGTTGGAGCTGTCGGCCGAGGTGCTGGCAGAGCAGGCCTGCATGAGTTTGCGTTCGCTGTATGCGCTGTTTGAACAGCACCTGAGCACCACGCCCAAGCATTACGTGCGCCAGCGCAAGCTTGAGCGGGTGCATGCGTGCCTGAGCGACCCGACTTGCGGTGTGCGCAGTGTGACCGAACTTGCCCTGGATTACGGCTTCTTTCATTTAGGCCGGTTTTCCGAGGTGTATCGGCAGCAATTTGGCGAGTTGCCTTCGCAGACGTTCAAGCGTCGGGGGTGAGGCGCGGTACCGATATCACCTCATATTTCAAAGCTTGAAGCTGGCCGCGGGCCATACCGTCAACCCTGGTGCGGCCCCTATATCCTCCAACAGTAGATCCCGGCAGAACTGGATAACACTCTGCACAATCCGGATAGCTCCCCGCCAGTCGTCTCCCTAACCTGACCAGGTCTTAACAATAACAATGGAGACCCTGGCCATGTCCCTGGGATTCGACTACCTCAATGCCATGCTCGAGGACGACCGTGAAAAGGGCATCTATCGCTGCAAGCGCGAGATGTTCACCGACCCACGCCTGTTCGACCTGGAGATGAAACACATCTTCGAGGGCAACTGGATCTACCTGGCCCACGAAAGCCAGATCCCCGAGAAGAATGACTTCCTCACCCTGACCATGGGGCGCCAGCCGATTTTCATCGCGCGCAACAAGGACGGTGAGCTCAATGCCTTCCTCAACGCCTGCAGCCATCGCGGTGCCATGCTGTGCCGGCACAAGCGCGGCAACCGCTCCAGCTATACCTGCCCGTTCCACGGCTGGACGTTCAACAACAGCGGCAAGCTGCTGAAGGTGAAAGACCCGAGCAACGCCGGCTACCCCGACAGCTTCAACTGCGACGGCTCCCACGACCTGACCAAGGTGGCGCGTTTCGAGTCGTACCGGGGCTTTTTGTTTGGCAGCCTGAATGCCGATGTGAAACCGCTGGTCGAACACCTGGGTGAATCGGCCAAGATCATCGACATGATCGTCGATCAGTCACCTGAGGGCCTGGAAGTGCTGCGCGGTGCCAGCTCGTACATTTACGAAGGCAACTGGAAGCTCACCGCCGAAAACGGAGCCGACGGGTACCACGTCAGCTCCGTGCACTGGAACTACGCCGCCACCCAGAACCAGCGCAAGCAGCGCGAGGCGGGCGACGAGATCAAGACCATGAGTGCTGGCGCCTGGGCCAAGCAGGGCGGAGGTTTCTATTCCTTCGACCACGGCCACCTGCTGCTGTGGACCCGTTGGGCCAACCCGGAAGACCGCCCGGCCTATGAGCGCCGCGACCAGCTGGCTGCCGACTACGGCCAGGCGCGTGCCGACTGGATGATCGAGAACTCGCGCAACCTGTGCCTGTACCCGAACGTGTACCTGATGGACCAGTTCAGCTCGCAGATCCGCGTTGCCCGGCCGATTTCGGTGAACAAGACCGAAATCACCATCTACTGCATCGCCCCCAAAGGCGAGAGTGCCGATGCCCGAGCCAAGCGCATCCGCCAGTACGAAGACTTCTTCAACGTCAGCGGCATGGCCACCCCGGACGACCTGGAAGAGTTCCGCTCGTGCCAGACCGGCTATGGCGGCGGCACTGGCTGGAACGACATGTCCCGTGGCGCCAAGCACTGGGTCGAAGGCGCCGATGAGGCAGCCAGGGAGATTGACCTCGAACCCCTGCTGTCTGGCGTGCGTACCGAAGACGAAGGCCTGTTCGTGCTGCAGCACAAGTACTGGCAGGACACCATGATCCAGGCCCTCAAGGACGAACAGCAGCTGATCCCTGTGGAGGCCGTGCAATGAGCCTGTATGAAACCGTGCGCGACTTCCTCTACCGCGAAGCGCGCTACCTGGACGACGCCCAGTGGGACCAGTGGCTGGAACTGTACGCCAGCGATGCCAGCTTCTGGATGCCGAGCTGGGACGATGACGACACCCTCACCGAAGACCCACAAAGCGAAATCTCGCTGATCTGGTACGGCAACCGTGGCGGCCTGGAAGACCGCGTGTTCCGCATCAAGACCGAGCGCTCCAGTGCGACCGTGCCCGACACTCGTACTTCGCACAACATCAGCAACATCGAGATCGTCGAGCAGGCCGAGGGCAGCTGCCAGGTGCGTTTCAACTGGCATACCCTGAGCTTCCGCTACAAGACCACGGACAGTTACTTCGGCACCAGCTTCTACACCCTCGACCTGCGCGGCGAACAGCCGCTGATCAAGGCCAAGAAGGTGGTGCTGAAGAACGACTACGTGCGCCAGGTCATCGACATCTACCACATCTGATACAGGTTTTTGCGAGTACTGCCCGGTGCGTCCTGCGACGCGCCGTGGGCCGGCTCGCCTGCGAGGTGCAACATGAGCTACCAGATCGCACTGAATTTCGAAGACGGGGTTACCCGCTTCATCGAGGCTACCGGCCATGAAACCGTGGCTGACGCTGCCTACCGCCAGGGCATCAACATCCCGCTGGACTGCCGCGACGGCGCTTGCGGTACGTGCAAGTGCAAGGCCGAATCCGGCCGCTATGACCTGGGCGATAACTTCATCGAAGATGCCCTGAACGAAGACGAAATCGCCGAAGGCTACGTACTGACCTGCCAGATGCGGGCTGAAAGCGACTGCGTCATCCGCATCCCTGCTTCGTCGCAGCTGTGCAAGACCGAACAGGCCAGCTTCGAGGCCGCCATCAGCGATGTGCGCCAACTGTCGGCCAGCACCATTGCCCTGTCGATCAAGGGTGAAGCGTTAAGCCGCCTGGCCTTCCTGCCGGGGCAGTACGTCAACCTCAAGGTCCCGGGCAGCGAGCAGAGCCGCGCCTATTCGTTCAGTTCGTTGCAGAAGGGCGGCGAAGTCAGCTTCCTGATCCGCAACGTACCGGGTGGGTTGATGAGCAGCTTCCTGACCAACCTTGCCAAAGCCGGCGACAGCATGAGCCTGGCAGGGCCGCTGGGCAGCTTTTACCTGCGGCCGATCCAGCGCCCGCTGTTGCTTTTGGCTGGCGGTACCGGCCTGGCGCCGTTCACCGCGATGCTGGAGAAAATCGCCGAGCAGGGCAGTGAGCACCCGCTGCACCTGATCTATGGCGTGACCAACGACTTCGACCTGGTCGAGCTCGACCGCCTGCAAGCGCTGGCGGCGCGCATCCCCAACTTTACCTACAGCGCTTGTGTGGCCAACCCGGACAGCCAGTACCCACAAAAGGGCTACGTGACCCAGCACATCGAGCCACGCCACCTCAACGACGGCGATGTGGACCTGTACCTGTGCGGGCCACCGCCGATGGTCGAGGCGGTCAGCCAGTACGTGCGCGAGCAGGGTATTACCCCGGCCAACTTCTACTACGAGAAGTTTGCGGCGGCGGCCTGACAGCCCCTCTGATTCAAAGCAATACGCCGACCCTGTGGGAGCGGGCGAGCCCGCGAAGCAGGCAGCGCGGTGGATGGCACGGGCTTCGCCCGTGTTCGCGGGCATGCCCGCTCCCACAGTGATCGCGCAGCCTTTTCGGCTTTGAGCAAGACAATTGCTGCCACAGGGTCTCTCGCGAACTGGAGATTTGCATATGAACAACAGATTCCAAGGCAAGGTTGCCCTGGTCACCGGTGCCGCTCAAGGCATCGGCCGGGGCGTGTGCTGGCGGCTGAAGGCCGAAGGCGCGCAAGTGGTGGCGGTAGACCGTTCCGAACTGGTCCACGAACTGGCCGGCGAAGGCATGCTCACCCTCACCGCCGACCTGGAGCAACACACCGATTGCGCCCGGGTCATGGCCAGTGCGGTGGAAACCTTCGGCCGCCTCGACATCTTGGTGAACAACGTCGGTGGCACCATCTGGGCCAAGCCTTTCGAGCACTACGAAGTCGAGCAGATCGAGGCCGAAGTGCGCCGTTCGCTGTTCCCCACCCTGTGGTGCTGCCATGCCGCGCTGCCGTACATGCTTGAGCGCGGCAGCGGCGCCATCGTCAACGTTTCATCCATCGCCACCCGTGGCGTCAACCGGGTGCCTTATGGCGCAGCCAAGGGCGGCGTCAACGCGCTTACCGCATGCCTGGCCTTCGAAACTGCAGGGCGCGGCATCCGTGTCAACGCCACTGCGCCCGGCGGCACCGAAGCGCCACCCCGGCGTGTGCCACGCAACAGCGCCGAGCAAAGCGAACAGGAAAAACGCTGGTACCAGCAGATCGTCGACCAGACCCTCGACAGCAGCCTGATGCACCGCTACGGCAGCATCGACGAGCAGGTGGGGGCGATCCTGTTCCTCGCTTCCGACGAGGCCTCTTACATCACCGGCGTGACCCTGCCGGTAGGGGGCGGCGACCTCGGCTGAGCAACACCCCAAGGCAACAGCTTTCCATCACAACAAAAACAAGAGCGACAGATGCCATGCGAACCCTTGACGTACACCCGATCATCGATAACGCGCGCTTTACCCCGTTTCACTGGATGGTCATGGCCTGGTGCGGCCTGTTGTTGATCTTCGACGGCTATGACCTGTTCATCTACGGCGTGGTACTGCCGGTGATCATGAAAGAGTGGGGCCTGACCCCGTTGCAGGCCGGCGCGCTGGGCAGTTACGCGCTGTTCGGCATGATGTTCGGCGCCCTGGCGTTCGGCAGCCTGGCCGACCGCATCGGGCGCAAGAAGGGCATTGCCATCTGTTTCGCCTTGTTCTCGGTGGCGACCATCCTCAATGGTTTTGCCAGCAGCCCGAGCGAGTTTGGCATCTACCGCTTCATTGCCGGCCTGGGCTGTGGCGGCCTGATGCCCAACGCTGTGGCGCTGATGAACGAGTACGCGCCCAAGCGCTTGCGCAGCACGCTGGTCGCCATCATGTTCAGCGGCTATTCGCTGGGCGGCATGCTGTCGGCGGGCGTCGGTATTTTCATGCTGCCGCGTTTCGGCTGGGAGTCGATGTTCTTCGCAGCTGCTGTACCACTGCTGCTGTTGCCGGTGATCCTCTACTACCTGCCAGAGTCCATTGGTTTTCTGGTGCGCAAGGGGCGTACCGAGGAAGCGCGGGCGTTGCTCAAACGACTCGACCCGCAATGCGACGTGCAGGCCGATGACGTGCTGCAGGCGGCTGACCGTAAAGCGGGTGGCGGGGCGTCAGTGCTGGAGCTATTCCGCAACGGCCTCGCCATCCGCACCCTGGCACTGTGGCTGGCGTTCTTCTGCTGCCTGCTGATGGTTTATGCACTCAGCTCCTGGCTGCCGAAACTGATGGCCAACGCTGGCTACAGCCTGGGTTCCAGCCTGTCGTTCCTGCTGGCGTTGAACTTCGGCGGCATGGCTGGGGCCATCCTCGGCGGCTGGCTGGGTGATCGCTACAACCTGGTCAAGGTAAAGGTGGCGTTCTTCATTGCCGCCGCGCTGTCGATCAGCTTGCTGGGCGTCAATAGCCCGATGCCGGTGCTGTACCTGCTGATCTTCATTGCCGGCGCCACCACCATTGGTACGCAGATCCTGCTGTATGCCGGCGCCGCGCAAATGTATGGGCTGTCGGTGCGTTCCACGGGGCTTGGCTGGGCCTCGGGTATCGGCCGCAACGGCGCCATCGTCGGCCCCTTGCTGGGCGGCGCACTGATGGGCATCAACCTGCCCCTGCAACTCAACTTCATCGCCTTCGCCATCCCTGGCGCGATTGCCGCACTGGCCATGGCCGTGCACCTGGCCAGCGGCCGTCGGCAGGCCCGGGCCATCGCGGCGCAGGCATGACCCGAAAAGAACAAGACCAGGATACACCGCGTTGGCTTCTTCGCGGGCTTGCCCGCTCCCACAAGGATTGCGCGCAGTCGGTGCACTGCACTGGACCTGTGGGAGCGGGCACGCCCACGAAGAAGCCAACACAGAACAAGAGCCAGCCACAAAGACCGGCCACTGCCTTGCGGGATGCGCCATGAAAACCCTGATCAATGACAGCTCACTGTCCGCCATTGTCGCGGGCTGCATCGCCACGATGATCTCCTACGCCGGCCCGCTGGTGATCATTTTCCACGCCGCCGAAGCGGCCGGGCTTTCTCACCAGCAGTTGTCATCCTGGGTCTGGGCCGTGTCCATGGGCAGTGCCGTGCTTGGTGCGCTGCTCAGTTTGCGCTACCGCGTGCCGGTAGTGATCGCCTGGTCGATCCCAGGCTCCGCGCTGCTGGTCACTGCCTTGCCGCAACTCGGCCTGGAACAGGCCGTAGGTGCCTACCTGGTGGCCAACCTGCTCCTGCTGCTGATCGGCATCAGCGGGGCCTTCGACCGCATCATCGCGCGCTTGCCGGGGTCCATCGCCGCTGGCATGCAGGCTGGCATCCTGTTCGGTTTTGGTATCGAAGTGTTCCGCGCCTTGCCAGTGCAGCCGTTGCTGGTACTGGCGATGTTCGTCACCTACGTGCTGATGCGCCGGGTTCAGCCCCGTTACGCAGTGGCTGCGGTGCTGTGCGTGGGCTCCCTGGTGACCCTGGCCAGCGGTGCGTTCCGTAGCGAGGCGCTGGTGCTGGAACTGGCTTCGCCGCAGTGGATCACCCCTCAGTTCAGCCTGCCAGCGGTATTCAGCCTGGCGCTGCCGATGGTGCTGGTGGCGCTGACCGGGCAGTTCATGCCGGGCATGGCGGTGCTGCGCAATGCGGGTTACGCCACACCGGCCAGCCCGTTGATCAGCGCCAGTGCCCTGGCCGGTGCCGTGCTAGCGCCATTCGGCTGCCACGGGCTGAACCTGGCGGCGGTTACCGCCAGCCTGTGCACGGGCCATGAGGCCCACGAAAACCCACGACGGCGCTATGTGGCGGCAGTGGCTGGCAGCACGCTGTACCTGCTGCTGGGCATTGCCGGTGCCACGCTGATGTCGCTCTTCGCAGCCTTTCCCGCCGCACTGATCGCGGCCCTGGCCGGGCTGGCCCTGTACGGCGCCATGAGCGAGGCGCTGGCCCGCAGCCTGGCGGAACCGGCCGAGCGCGATGCAGGCCTGTTCACCTTCCTGGTCACCGCTTCGGGGGTCGCCTTCCTTGGCCTGTCGGCAGCGTTCTGGGGGCTGCTGTTCGGCCTGCTGGCCCATGCACTGCTCAGGCTGCGCCAGCCGCTTGCCGGGGAGGTGCTGCGCCGCACCAGATGAACTGCCGTGTTCCCAACGCTTTATCCATAAAAACAAGATCAAGAGAGCTTCGGAATGAACAACACCCCTTGCGTAGCCCTGGGCCTGACTTTGCTCAGCCAACCATTACTGGCCGCCGAAGGCGGTTTCTTCGAGGATTCGAAGGCCACCCTGAGCGCCCGCAACTATTACTTCAGCCGTGATTTTTCCGACATTGTCGGGGCCAACAAGCAGTCCAAGGCCGAGGAGTGGGCGCAGGGCTTCATCCTCGACTTCAAGTCCGGTTACACGCCCGGTACGGTGGGCTTTGGCATGGACGCCCTGGGCCTGCTGGGCATCAAGCTCGACAGCAGCCCCGACCGCACCAACACCGGCCTGCTGCCGGTGCATGGCGACGGCCGTGCTGCCGACGAGTACAGCCGACTTGCGCCCACCTTCAAGGCCCGCCTGTCGAAGACCGAACTGCGCGTCGGTGAACTGCAACCGAACCTTCCGGTACTGACCTTCAGCGACATCCGCCTGCTGCCGCCGACCTACCAGGGCGCCAGCGTGAGCTCGTCTGAAATTGACGGGCTGACCGTGCAGGCCGGGCATCTGAAAAGCACCCACCTGCGCAACGAAGGCGGCGACGGCAAGATGAACGCGATGCTCGGCCATGTGCCGATGCGCCAGGCCGAGAGCGATGCCTTTAACTACGTGGGCGGGGACTATGCGTTCAATGCCAACCAGAGCAGCGTCAGCCTGTGGTACGGGCAACTGGAGGATATCTACGAACAGGGCTTTGTCGGCCTCAAGCACAGCAAGCCAGTGGGCGATTGGGTGCTCAGTGCCAATCTGGGCTACTTCACCGCGCGTGAGGATGGCGAGGCGTTGCTGGGCAACATCGACAACCAGGCGTTCTTCTCGATGTTCACCGCCCGGCATGGCGGACACAGCTTCCATGCGGGCTACCAGGGCATCTATGGCGACAGCCCGTTCCCACGGGTGTTCGCCAATATTTCGCCGCTGGGTAACGAGGTGCCGACCTATGAATTCGCTTACACAGACGAACGCTCGTACCAGGTGCGCTACGACTACAACTTCGCCGCCATGGGCGTGCCAGGCCTGACGGCGACCGTGCGCTACATCACCGGTAACAATGTCGATACCGGGCTGGGCTATGAAGGCCGTGATCGCGAGCGCGACCTGGACATCGGTTATGCGGTACAGAGCGGGGTACTGAAAGGGCTGGGGATTCGGGTGAGGAACGCCATGGCACGTTCCAATTACCGCAGCGATATCGACGAGAACCGGCTTACCCTGGTGTACACCTGGCAGTTGTTCTGAAAGGTATACACAAAATCACGAGCATTTCGCCGCTACTACACAGGAATTGCGTATCGGCACAGGTTGGGGGTAGCTTTCAGGAACCACCTTTCAGGGATGCTATCCGTGGACTCCATTACCCAGGCCGTACTCGGCGCTGCCCTGCAAGGCACCGTGCTTGGCCGCATCCAGGGCCGCCGCTCATTGTTGTATGGCGCCGCCCTGGGCACGCTGCCCGACCTCGATGTGATCATCCGCTATGCAGACCCTGTGTCGCAGATGACCTACCATCGCGGCTTCTCGCACTCGCTGTTCGTGCTCACCGGGCTGGCTTTGCTGCTGGCCTGGCTGGTCAATAAATGCTGGCCCGGCAAAGGCTACACCTTGCCCAGGCTGTTCCTTGCTTTCTGGCTGGTACTCGTCACCCACCCGTTGCTGGATGCCTTTACGGTGTACGGCACGCAACTGTTCTGGCCACTGCAACCCACCCCCCAAAGCTGGGCCGCAGTGTTCATTATTGATCCGGTCTATACCTTGCCACTGCTGGCGGCGGTCATCTACACAAGCATCAAGGGCGTTACCGGCCGGGCTACACGCCTGTTGACCCTTGCACTGGTGTTCAGTACCGCTTACCTGGGTTTCGGCCTTGCCGGGCGCATGGCAGCCGAGCAACGCTTCCAGGCGGCACTGGACCAGCAAGGCATCGTCGTGAGCGAGGTTCGCGCCGTGCCTATCGCGTTCAACAGCCTGGTCTGGCGGGTAATGGCCAAGACCCAAAATGGTGACTACTACGAAGGCATCAGCAGCGGGTTCGACCGGCAGGCGCCGGAAATGCAACGCTTGCCGCGTAACCTGGAACTGGCAAACGCGCTGGCAGGCGACCCTTTGCACCAGCGCTTGCGCTGGTTCACCGGCGACTGGCTGCGGTATGACCAGATAGGCGATGCGCTGGTGGTCACCGACCTGCGCATGGGCATCCCGGGCAACTATACCTTCCGTTTCAACATGGCGCACCGCGACACCCAGGGCCACTGGATTGTCGATGTGCCTTCGGCGTGGGACGGCGCCGGGCCCGGGTCAATGTTCAACGGCAATGACCTGGTGTTGATCTGGCGTCGTATCGTCGACCAGCAGCCACCTTTGCCCCTGGCTGCCTGGACCGACCGGTACCTGGGGGCAGGTGCGGTCGAGCGCGGGCACTGAGGCATGCGTTCGGCCGGGCTGGACCTGGTCAAATGGACAGCGATGCTGACCATGGTTGCCGACCACCTGCGCTTCATATGGCCTGAGGCCGAGGGTTTGTTCGTGCTCGGCCGCCTGGCGTTTCCGCTGTTTTGCCTGGCCATTGCGGTGAATGTGGGGCGCGCCAGGGCAGAGCTGTTCCATACCCGCGCCAATCTGCGCTATCTGTCGCTGATGCTGCTGTTCGCGGTGCTCTCGGAGCCTGCCTATCGTTGGCTGGACAGTGGTTTGCAGACGTTCAGTGTAATGCCGACACTGGTACTGGGATTGCTGGTTGCCTGGGGTGTGCACCACCCATTGCGGTCGGCGCGAGTGCTTGGCCTTGCAGGCCTGCTGGCGGGGTGGTTGTTCAGTGATCAATTGATGTACGGGCTGGCGGGGGTGTTGCTACCTGGCGCCTGGCTGGTGGCACGCAGGCAGGGCGGATTGGCCTGGTTGCTACCCTGCCTCATGGCCATTGGTGGCAACCTGACCAACAACTGGCTGCGCGAGCACTTTCTGGCACCCATTACCCTGCTGACGCTGTTTGCTGCTGTGCTGGCAGTGCCTGTCGGGTGGCTGTTGTTGCGCCATGATGCTTGGCAGGTACCTGCCGTAGGGCGGTGGGGATACCTGTTCTATCCCGTGCATCTGCTCGTGATCAAAGGCTTGTCGTGAGGCTTGCCGTTCCTGGCGCTTGCAATTCACAGATCCAGACCCATCTAAACCGGCCGCATCACACTCAGGAACCGTCCATGGAACCCAACCGCTTCGGCGATATCGCCGCCTTCGTCAGCGCCGCCAAGGCCGGCAGCTTCACTGCCGCCGCCGCAAGCCTGGGCCTGACCCGGTCGGCGGTGGGCAAGAGCATTGCTCGGCTGGAGGCCCGCATGGCGGTGCGTTTGCTCAATCGCACCACGCGCAAGCTGAGCCTGACCGATGAAGGCCTGGTGGCATTCGATCGCTGGCGACAGATACTGGATGACCTGGACGAGGTGGAAAGTGCCATGGCCCAGCGCCGCGGCAAGCCCATCGGTACCTTGCGCCTGACTGCGCCGCTGTCGCTCGGCCAGCGCCATGTGCTGCCGGTGCTGGATCAGTACCTCAAGCAGTGGCCTGAACTGCGCGCAGACATCCGCTTCACCGACCGTTTCGTCGACTTGGTCGAGGAAGGCGTGGACGTTGCGGTGCGTATCGGCGCACCCAAGGAAGACTCGCAGCTGTTGACCCGCACGGTGGCCTGGCAGCAGTTTGTCACCTGCGCTTCGCCCGCGTACCTCGAAGCGCGAGGTATTCCCTTGGTGCCTGCCGACCTTTATGGTCACGACAAGATTGCCTTCCTCGCGGGCGAGAAAGCCATGCCTTGGCGCTTTGACACTGAAGCAGGCCTGCACCTGTGCGAAGACCCTGGCCGGTTGAACATCGACAGCTCGGAGGCGATGCTCGACGGCGCCCGGGCCGGCTTCGGGCTGATTCACCTGCCTACCTACATCACCGGTGACGACCTGCGCGCTGGCGCCCTGGTGGAAGTACTGCACGCCTACCGGCCACCGGCGGACCCGATTCGCATCGTGTACCCGAGCAAGCGCCACCTGTCCCCTCGGGTACGCGGTTTCATCGACTTGTTGGTCGCCAGCTGGGAATCGGGCGGGCCTTGGGAGCACTGATTGGGGATTATCAGGCCCCCATGCCGAGCCTGCATCTGGGTTTATCGCTGGCATCGGCGACTTTTTTGTGTACTGGTAAAAGTGTGAGTGGCTAGTTGGCTTCATATCGCCCAAGATGGAGTGTGAAGATGCCAGTCGATCGACTGGCGGCTCAGCTACCCACGTAAACGCACCAGCCAGCATTAGAGGATTTAGAGTATGTCCAACAGACAATCAGGAACGGTCAAGTGGTTCAACGATGAGAAGGGGTTCGGTTTCATCACTCCCGACGGCGGTGGCGACGACCTTTTCGTCCACTTCAAAGCCATTGAATCGGACGGCTTCAAGTCGCTGAAAGAAGGCCAGAAAGTGTCTTTCGTTGCCGAAAAGGGCCAGAAGGGCATGCAGGCTGCGCAAGTGCGCGCCGAGTAAGATGCCTGAGTGACTGGTACGCTAAGGCGTGCCCGGCCACTGGAAAACGGAGCCCCTGGAGGGCTCCGTTTTTTGTGTGCGCCAGGCATGGCGCGTTGCGCGTTAGCGCAACCAGCTGGGCTGTGGTGGCCTCGCTGGTGACTTGGAGGTGAAAGTCCTCTACACACCCGGCAAGGGGAAGTATTAGCTAGAGGCAAGGGTGTCGCAGGCGACTGCGAATCTGAAGGAAGCCCGAGGCAAAATGCTGGCCTGACGAACAGGAAGCGGATAGAGGCGGCGCAGCGGGGTGAGGTGGCACAAATCGCCAAAGCCCAATACTTGCACGGAACGCTGCGACGTAGATCCGACAGGTATAAGCAGGAAGGTCACGCGAATTACCCTGGGAGATCTGCACGTTTGCCACTGTGCTACCGAGCGTCGAGAGGCGACGGGATGAACGTGCAGAAGTCAGCCGAGTCCGTAGTAAGTGGCGGTTAACCGCGTCACCAAGGGCCGAACAGGTTATGCCGCCAGTAGGCGTTACTGTCTCGTTGGTAACCGTAATGCAGAAATTTCCCACAACGGAAACTGTCACCCCGAGTCCCGGCCAGAAGCCGAGGGTGATGCATGACAGTGCAAAGGTATCGACGGCGTCAGTAACGTGGACGAACGCGGAGCCGGACGCGCTGATGGAGCGGGTGCTTGCACCGGCCAACCTCAGACGTGCGTATCAACGCGTGGTCAGCAACAAGGGAGCACCGGGTGCCGATGGCATGACGGTAGCTGACTTGGCGGGCTACGTGAAACAGTATTGGCCAGCCCTCAAGGTCAGGTTGCTGGCCGGTGAATACCATCCCCAAGCAGTGCGAGCGGTTGAAATTCCCAAGCCGCAGGGCGGCACCCGGCAACTGGGTATCCCCAGCGTCGTGGATCGCCTGATACAGCAAGCTCTACAGCAGCAGCTCACGCCCATCTTCGACCCGCTGTTCTCGGACTACAGTTACGGCTTTCGTCCGGGCAGAAGCGCGCATCAAGCCGTCGAGATGGCCCGCACCCATGTGGAGGCGGGCCACCGCTGGTGTGTGGAACTTGATCTGGAAAAATTCTTTGATCGAGTCAACCACGACATCCTGATGGCTTGCTTACAGCGTCGTGTCGAAGACAAGCGAGTGCTCAGGCTGATTCGCCGCTACCTTGAGGCCGGAATCATGTCTGGCGGGATTGTCAGTCAACGGCAGGAGGGGACGCCGCAAGGCGGCCCGCTCTCGCCATTGCTGTCGAATATCCTGCTCGATGAGCTCGATCGTGAGTTGGAGCGGCGAGGCCATCGCTTCGTGCGTTATGCCGATGATGCGAACGTTTATGTGCGCAGTCCCCGGGCAGGCCAGCGGGTGATGGATAGCGTCGAGCGCTTCTTGAGCCAGCGCCTCAAGCTGTCGGTGAATCGAAGGAAGAGTCGAGTGGCAGGGGCCTGGAAGTGTGATTACTTGGGTTATGGCATGAGCTGGCACCAGCAGCCTCGACTGCGTGTGGCGACGATGAGTTTAGGTCGCCTGCGTGATCGACTTGCAGAATTGCTGCGCGTAACTCGGGGCCGCAAGATAGCGAGCGTCATCGAGCGGATAAACCCGGTTCTGCGAGGTTGGGCGAGCTATTTCAAGCTCAGCCAGAGTAAGCGGCCGCTTGAGGAACTGGATGGTTGGGTCAGGCACAAACTTCGTTGCGCCATCTGGCGTCAATGGAAGCGGCCCTCTACGAGGGCACGCAACCTGGTGCGCCTAGGGCTAGGCGAGGAGCGTGCCTGGAAATCAGCCTCCAATGGCCGGGGCCCCTGGTGGAACTAGGGCGCGCCGCATATGAATCAGGCGCTGCCGAAGAAACTATGGGATCGCCTCGGCTTGGTCTCGATACTGGATACGATCAACCGGCTTAGCCGCATAACTTGAACCGCCGTGTACGGAACCGTACGCACGGTGGTGTGAGAGGACGGCGGGTGTGAATCCGCCTCCTACTCGATCTTTCAGATCCAGGGGCAGGATGGCCGTCTGTACCCGGTGAATACCCTGATTATCGGTGAGCCCAAGCTTCACCAGCGCCCATGGCCTGGTGCAGAAACGGATAATCTGTATAGCCTTCGGGCCCATTGGCGTAATCGAACTGTGCCCGATGTTCGTTCAGAGGCGCCTGCACCCGCAGCCGCTGTACCAGGTCCGGGTTGGCAATGTAACTGCGCCCGAACGCTACGGCATCGATCAAACCGCGCCCAATCAAGTCTTCGCCTTTCTCGGCGGTGTAGGCACCCGCAGCAATGATAATCCCCGGATAGGCATCGCGGATCGCCTGGCGGAACTCGTCACGCAGCGGCTTGCCGCCGGCCCAGTCCGGCTCGGACAGGTGCAGGTAGGCGAGGTTGCGCTTGGCCAGTTCGCGGATCAGGTACAGCCCTGCGGCCTCCTGGTCTTCGCCATTGTCCACGCCATTGAACCCGCCCAGCGGGAACACGCGGATACCCACGCGCTCGGCACTCCAGTTGGCAATTGCCGCGTCCACTGCTTCAAGCACGATGCGCGCCCGGTTTTCGACGCTACCGCCGTAGCGGTCCTCGCGCTGGTTGGCGCTCGGGGTAAGGAACTGGTGCAGCAAATACCCGTGGGCAGCGTGCAGTTCGATGAAGTCGAAGCCGGCTTCGCGGGCGTTCACCGCTGCCTGGCCGAAGTCGGCGACGATGCCTGCAATTTCGTTCTCGTTCAGGGCGCGCGGTGCGGAGGTTTCTACACGTACCAGGTTGCCTTGCTCGTCACGCAGGGTGGTACGTGCGCCGGCCGGCAGCGCCGAGGGCGCCACAGGCGCTTCGCCGCCGGGTTGCAACGAGGTGTGCGACACCCGGCCGGTGTGCCACACCTGCACGGCGCTGTGGCCACCGTCGGCATGAATGCCTTCGTTGATGTGCCTCCAGGCGGCAATCTGCTCGGCGCTATGAATACCGGGCGAGCCGGAATAGCCCTTGGCCTGGAAGGAGATCTGGGTGGCTTCGGTGATGATCAGCCCGGCGCTGGCACGCTGGCGGTAATACTCGGCCATCATGGTGGTCGGCACATCGCCCGGCTCGAGGCTGCGCAGGCGGGTGAGGGGGGCCATGAACACCCGATTGGCCAAGGTGAGCGGGCCGATTTGCAGGGGTTGGAAGAGTTTCATTGCAGCTCCAGAGGTGAAAACCAATGGTGCGCACGATACCGAGATGATTGGGGAAAGGGGGGACCGGAAGCCCGGCGCAGGGCTCCCCAATGGCGTTGTCAGTACCGGCCTCTTCGCAGCACAAGGCTGCTCCTACAGGGCTTGTGTTTGCCTTGAAACCATCGCAGATCCTGTGGGAGCGGGTTTACCCGCGAAGAGGCCGGTACGGGAACAATCAGCTACGGGCCAACCGCCCGCTCACATAGTGGGCCACATCATTGAACCCTGGCGTCGACGCATGCCCCGGCGTCACCAGCGAATCGATGAACGCTTCATCCTCCGTCGTGATCTTCACCGCCAATGCACCACCATAGGTATCCCACTGTTCCTCGGTACGCGGCCCGACAATCGCCGAACTCACCCACTGGTTGTTCAACACCCAGGCAATGGCAAACTCGACAATGCCTATACCCTTTGCCTCTACATAAGCCTGGATCTGCCGGGCGATGGCCAACGACTCCTGGCGCCACTCCACCTCCATGATGCGCTTGTCCTGGCGCCCGGCGCGGCTGCCGGCATCGGGCACGGCACCCGGCGCATACTTGCCACTGAGTACGCCCCGGGCCAATGGGCTGAATGGCACCACGCCCAGACCGTGTGCGGCGGCTGCAGCGAGCTGCTCGGGTTCGGCCTGGCGGTTGACGATGTTGTACAGCGGCTGACTGACCACCGGCTTGGGCACACCCAGTCGCTCGGCAACGTGGCAGACCTCGGCAATGCGCCAGCCACGGAAGTTGGACACGCCCCAGTAGCGGATCTTGCCCTGGCGCAGCAGGTCGCCAATGGCCTGTACGGTCTCCTCCAGCGGCACCTTGTGGTCTTCGCGGTGCAGGTAGTAGATATCCAGATAGTCCATGCCCATGCGCGTCAGGGTGGCTTCCAGCGCGTTGAAGATGTGCTTGCGTGACAGCCCGCTGCGGTTCGGCAGGCCGTCGGCCGGGCCGAAGCCGACCTTGCTGGCAACGATCCAGTCCTGGCGATGGCGCGCCACTGCTTCTCCGACGATTTCTTCCGAGCGCCCGGCGTTGTACACGTCGGCGGTGTCGATGAAGTTGATGCCCTGGTCCCAGGCCTTGTCGATGATGCGCAGGGCGTCCTCGGTGCTGGTCTGCTCGCCGAACATCATGCTGCCCAGGGTAAGGGCGGAAACCTGCAGGCCACTGTGGCCGAGAGGGCGGTAGATCATGCGCGTGGGTCCTTTTGCAGTCAGCTGATCTACCTGTTGTACACACAACCGGGGCGCTTTTAAAGGCGGCTGTCAGTCAAGCAGCGTGATCGCCTCCTGCAGGTTCAATGGGCGTTTCAGGCGCTGCGACAGCGCCGCCATGGCATCGGAGTAACCTTTGGCGATGACGGCCTCGACCTGTTCACCCACACACTGAAAGGCAATGAAATCGCCTTTTTCCGGCTCACCGACAAACTCGATCCGGTTCCATTCCCGTGCGTGGCCGAGCACTTCATAGGTTCGGCCGTGCTGGTAGGTCCAGAAGAATGGCACATCGGCGTAGCGGCGCTGCTCGCCGAGCATGTTGGCGGCAGCGATCACCCCGTGTTGCTGGGCCAGGCGCCAGTGCTCGATGCGTACAGGGCGACCCGAGAGCGGGAACGTGGCGATGTCGCCTGCAGCCCACAAACCGTCAGCGGCGCGCATTTCTGCATCGACCCGCAGCGACTTGTCCTCGTTCAACTGCACGCCCTGCAGGAAGGCGGTGGCCGGTATCACGCCGGTGCCCAGCAATACCAGTGGCGTCTCCAGGCGTTCACCGTTGGCCAGCAGCACCGCTTCGACCTTGTCCCGGCCTTCGAACCGCTGGACTTGCGTAGGGCCGTGGAAGGTGACCCCTTTGCGCTCATGCAGTTCGCGGATACTGCGCCCGATGCGATCACCTAACTGCCTGGCAAGCGGGACTTCATGGCGAGTCACCACGTGCACCTGAACGCCGTACCTGCGCAGGGCCGAGGCCGCCTCCAGGCCGATGAAGCCGTCGCCTACGATCACCGCCGGCTGGCCGGGTTCGGCTGCGTCGAGCAGCTGTGCGGCATCCTCCCGCGAGCGCAAGGTGAACACGCCGGGCAAGTCGGCGCCGGGGATATCAGGGCGTAGTGCCTTGCCGCCGCTGGCCAGCAGGCAGGCGTCGTAACCGATCTGCTGGCCATCGACCAGCGTAATCTGGCGTTTCTGGCTGTTCAGGGTGCGCACCTTGCCGTGCTTGCGCTCCAACTGGCCCTTGCGCAGGGCGTCGGCTTCGAGCAACGCCGGTACTTCATCGGGCGTCATCTGCCCTGCAATCACGAATTTGCTCAGCGCGGTGCGGTCGTAGGCCGGCTGGCGCTCCTGGTCGATCCACACCAGCCGGCCAGCGAAGCCATGGGCCAGCAAGGTGGCTACCGCGGCGCTGCCGGCCGCACCAGCGCCGACCACAACGAAGCAGCGGGCATCGCTGTGCCTGGGGGGGGCGATGGCGGGCAGCGGTTGGTCGTCGACCCAGACTTCATCGTCCTTCACCCAGGCCTTGTAGCGGCGCAGGTCAGCCAGCGCCGGGGGTTCGCAGACCACTCCGTCATCGACGGCAAATGCAGCCTTGTGCCAAGGGCAAACCAGCAGGCCGCCGCAGACCAGGCCTTCATCCAGTGGGGCACCTGCGTGGGGGCAGTTGCCTTGGTAGGCATGCACCTGATCGCCCTGGCGAATGAGGATGAGCTCTTCATTGCCGGCCTGGACGCGCAAGGGGCGATGTTCGTCGAGCTGGGCCAGACGGGCCACGGCGTGCTGGGTCATGGAGTTCTCCAAAGGGGCCTTTGGAACCATTTGACGCCTGGGGTAGGGAGGGGATGCGTTGAACCGACGATCGGTGGAGGAGGGAAATGTAGGGTGGCCGGGCGGGCCTCTTCGCGGGTGAAACCGCTCCCACAGGATCACCACAGCCTCGAAGGCTGTGGCATGCCTGTGGGAGCGGGCTTACCCGCGAACAGGCTCAACTGGCACGTGCAGAACTCAGCGCACCCGACCGCGTGACACGCAGGGCCACCAGGCTACCCAGCACGATCAACGCCGCCAGCGAATACAGCGCGGCATCGGTGGAACCGGTCTGGTCCTTGATGAACCCCACCAGGTACGGGCTGAGGAAACCGGCCATCTGGCCCACGGAGTTGATGATCGCCAGCCCGGCAACTGCTGTACCGGCGCTAAGCAGGGCGGTTGGCATCGGCCAGAACATCGGCAG
This sequence comes from Pseudomonas putida NBRC 14164, assembly GCF_000412675.1. Taxonomy (NCBI): domain Bacteria; kingdom Pseudomonadati; phylum Pseudomonadota; class Gammaproteobacteria; order Pseudomonadales; family Pseudomonadaceae; genus Pseudomonas; species Pseudomonas putida. The sequence continues at coordinate 2,909,235 of NC_021505.1, forward strand.
CCCGGTCAGCGCGCCCATGGTGGCGATCGACAGGCCCAGAATGGCGATGGCTGGGTTGCCGGCGAAGTTCACCGCAATCAGCAGGCCAACGGCGCCCATCAGCATCGGCACCACAAGGTGCCAGCGGCGCTCGTTGCGCAGGTCTGCCGAGCGGCCGCAAAGGATCATGAACACACCGGCCAGCAGGTACGGGATGGCGCTGAGCCAGCCGATCAGCAGTGGGTTGTCGAAGCCCATGTTCTTGATGATCGACGGCAACCAGAAGTTGATCGCGTACACGCCACTCTGGATGCAGAAGTAGATGAAGCCAAAGGTCCAGATAAGCGGGTTGGTCAACACGGCGAGCACGCCATCGCCCGTGGTTTTCGGCTTACCCGCAGCGTCGGCTTCGAGGTCGTTGGCGATCAGCTGGCGTTCGGCCGGGGTTAGCCAGGCGGCTTTCTGGTAACCGTCGCTGAGCAGGAACACCGCCAGCACACCCAAGGCAACGGTGGGCAGGCCCTGGATCAGGAACATCCATTGCCAGCCGGCCAGGCCGTGCTGGCCGGCGGCGAAGTGCTGGAGGATCCAGCCGGAGAACGGCCCGCCGAGCAGGCCCGACACCGGGATTGCCGACATGAACAGGGCCATGATGCGGCCGCGACGGGCGGCCGGGAACCAGCGCGAAAGGTACAGTACCACGCCCGGAAAGAAGCCGGCTTCGGCAGCGCCGGTAAGCAGCCGCAGGGCGTAGAACTCGGTGGGAGTTGTGACGAACAGCAGGCAGGTGGACAGGCTGCCCCAGGCAATCATCATCAGCGCAATCCAGCGCCGCGGGCCGAAGCGGTTGAGTGCCAGGTTGCTCGGCAGGCCGCAGAGCACGTAACCGATGAAGAAGATGCCGGCACCAAGGCCGTACACCGTTTCGCTGAATTTCAGGGCGTCGAGCATTTGCAGCTTGGCAAAGCCGACGTTGACGCGGTCCAGGTAGTTGAACAGGTAGCAGATGAAAATGAACGGAATCAGCCGCAGGGTGATGCGCCGGTACAACGCGTTGCGGGTGGTGTCCGAGCCTTGGTCAGGGGCGGGGCTGTGTGCCATGATCGGGTTCTCTTTTGTTATGGTTTTTGCCGCGTCGCCTGTTCCGGCGCTCGCCCTGACGAGTCTCGGGGACTGCGGCTAGCCTGTCTTTGTGCTTTTGCACAGCGCTCGGCCCAGGCTGCTGTGCCCGAGCCCAAAAGCCTAACACCTAAAGGACCACGCAATGTTCGAACTCGACCATGACCTGGCACAGGATATCGTTGACCGGGCCATGGCCATTCTGCCGTGCAACGTCAATGTCATGGACAGCCAGGGCTTGATCCTGGGCAGCGGCGAGCCGGAGCGCATCAACACCCGTCACGAGGGGGCGCAACTGGTTTTGGCCAATGGCCGGATCGTCGAACTGGACACTGACGCGGCCAAGTGCCTGAAGGGTGTGCAGCCCGGGGTGAACCTGCCACTGATGCTTGATGGCCGGCTGATGGGTGTACTGGGCCTGACCGGGGACCCGCAGCAGGTGCGCACCTATGGTGAGCTGGTACGCATGACTGCCGAGATGCTGTTGGCCCAGCGCCATCTACAGGCCGACCAGCAATGGCGAAGGCAGCGCTGTGATGATTTGCTGGCACTGTTGCTGGGCGGCAGCGGTGATTCACCTCGGCTGCTCGACGAAGCCCGGCAATTGGGCCTCAAGCCTCAGCTGCCGCGGGTACCTTGCCTGTTTGAACTGGCCTCGGGGCCACCCGCCGAGGCGTTGTCGGCGTGGTTGATGAGCCGGTACCCGGACAGCTGGTGTGTCAGCCCGGCACGCCAGTCATTGCTGTGGTGCCGGCCGGCCAGCGTGGCACTGGATGAACCGCGCCTGCTGGAGCGCCTGCAACGTCACGGTTGGGACGTGGAGCGGCTGGCCCTGGGCAGTGCCGCGCAGAGCCTGGAGCAGTTGCGCCGGGGTTACCGCCGGGTACGCGATTTGCTGGCCTATGGCCGCGAGGTATTGCCTGCCGAACGCTTGCTCAGCCTGCAGCGCTACCGGCTGCCGGCGCTGCTGTGGCGCCACCGCAATGATGATGCGCTGGATGAGCTGCTGGAGCCGCTGCAGCGCATTCGCGCCAGGGACAACAGCGGCCAGCTGCTCACCACCCTGCGCGCCTGGTGTGCCCATGACGGCCAGAGCCAGGCCTGTGCCGATGCCCTGGGCATCCACCGCAACAGCCTGCGCTACCGCCTGGAGCGGATTGCCGAACTGGGCGAGGTCGACCCGCTACGCATGGAAGGGATGCTTAGCTTGTATCTAGGGTTACAGCTGTTGCCAGCAGCCTGAACTATTCACCTGCACTGGCCCTATCGCCGGCAAGCCAGCTCCCACAGGATGCATGCTGCCCTCAGGGCTGTGTCGCACCTGTGGGAGCTGGCTTGCCGGCGATAGGGCCAGTGCAGGCAAGAAGGCATCCGCCCAAACAACCCGTCCGGCGTTTTGTGCATTTGACCGAGGCCCCGTTGGCGAACAGCTGTCAGCATGCCGCTCATCAGGACAGGAGAATCCCCATGAAGATCGTCATTGCCCCCGACTCGTTCAAGGACAGCCTCGACGCTGCCGGTGTCGCCCGCGCTATCGCCGTGGGCCTGCGCGAGGCGTGGCCGGACGCTGAACTGGTCGAGTGCCCGATGGCCGACGGCGGCGAAGGCACCATGGAGGCGATCCTTGCCGCCAGCCACGGCGAATTGCGCCGCCAGACCGTGCGCGGGCCGCTGGGGCAGAGCGTGGAGGCCGGGTGGGGCTGGTTGCCACAAAGCCGTACGGCAATCATCGAAATGGCCCAGGCCAGTGGCCTGCAACTGGTACCGACCGGCCAGCGCGACGCTTGCCGCAGCAGCACCTGGGGCACAGGCGAGCTGATTGCAGCCGCCTTGGCCGCCGGTGCGCAGCGGGTAGTACTGGCCATCGGTGGCAGCGCCACCAACGATGCCGGCAGCGGCATGTTGCGCGCACTTGGCCTGCGCCTGCTGGACGCTGACGGGCAAGCGCTGGAGGAGGGCGGCCTGGCCCTGGCCAAGCTGGCCCGCATCGACGCCAGCGACCTCGACCCACGGCTCGCCGAAGTGCAATTTGAAGTGGCGGCTGACGTCGACAACCCGCTGTGTGGCGCCAATGGTGCTTCGGCGATCTTCGGCCCGCAGAAGGGGGCCAACCCGCAGCAAGTGCAGGCGCTGGACCAGGCGCTGGGGCATTTTGCCGATATCTGTGCACAGGTGCTGGCTAAGGATGTGCGCGACTACCCAGGTTGCGGCGCTGCCGGTGGCATGGGCTTCGCTGCCCGGGCCTTCATGGGCGCACAGTTCCGCCCTGGGGTGGAGGTAGTGGCCGAGTTGGCCGGCCTCGATGAATTGGTGCAGGGGGCAGATCTGGTGGTGACTGGTGAAGGCCGTTTCGATGCCCAGACACTGCGTGGCAAGACACCGATGGGTGTGGCCCGGGTAGCCAAGCGTCATGGCGTGCCGGTGGTGGTGCTGGCCGGGACCTTGGGTGAGGGTTATCAGCAGTTGTATGCCCATGGGGTCGATGCTGCATTTGCGTTGGCCAGCGGGCCGATGAGCCTGGAGCAGGCTTGTGCCAATGCTGCGCAGTTGCTGCAGGCGCGGGCTTGTGACATTGGTCGGCTGTGGCGCGCTGCAAAGCGAGCATGAACATCGGGTAGGAGCGGCCTTGTGTCGCGAAAGGGCTGCGTAGCAGACCCAGGCGTATTCGCGTCAATGCAGAAATCCTGGGGCTGCTATGCAGCCCTTTCGCGACACAAGGCCGCTCTTACAAAAGCGTCACTCCTGCGTCTCGAACATGGCAATGAAGTTGGCCAGTGCTGGCGAAGCGTTCTGGGCGTTCCATTTCATGTACAGGCCGATCCCGGGTGCGGGTTGCTTATCGATCGGCCGGATCGGGCAAAACTGCACCCGCTCACGCGCAGTGGAACCGACGAACGAGGCCGGCACCAGGGCCACGCCAAAACCACATGCCACCAGGCCCAGCAAAGTGTGAATCTGCGCAGCTTCCTGCACCACCCGGGGGTAAAAACCCGCCGCCTCACACAGCGCAAGCAACTGCGCGTGATAGCCACCGCCCAAGGCTTGCGGGGTGAATACGAAATCCTCATCGGCAAACTCGCGCAGGTCGACTTCCCCCTGTTGCGCTTTCCCGTGGCTGGCGGGCAAGGCCATGACGATCTGTTCATCAAGCAACAACCGTGCTTCAAGGGTGCCAGCCGGCAGCGGCAGCCTGCGCATGAAACCGATATCTGCCTCACCGGCCAGCAAAGCCTTGGCCTGTGACGCCGATGGCATCTCGCGGATGGTTAACTGCACGTTCGGATAAGTCTCGCGAAAACGGCGCAAGCTGCTGAGCAGCGAGTCGTAATAGGCGATGGAAATGGCCGTGATGGTCAGCTTGCCGCTGACCCCCGCAGACACACTGCGGGCGTACTCGATCCCCTGTTCCAGCTCAGCCAGCGTGCGGTAGGCCGTGTCAAGAAACGCCGCACCCGCTGCGGTCAGGCGCACCCCGCGCTTGTTGCGCAGCAGCAGGCTGAAGCCCAGTTTTTCTTCAAGGCGGTTGATCGCCTGGCTCAGCGGTGGTTGCGCCATGTGCAGGCGCTCGGCGGCCTTGTGAAAGTGCAATTCTTCGGCCACAGCGATGAACTGCCTGAGCAAACGTGTTTCGATCATCCACTATTCCTGCAGCGTGGCTACTCGTCGGTGATATCCATGAGATATCAAAGGTGCATGCTTTTAATATTAAGTCATAGATTTGTTTGTTGATATCGTAAAAAGGAGAATTGAAGGTAGCCAGAAATGCCCGTTACAGACCCTTTTCACAATAAAGTTGCGGTCATCACCGGTGCCGCACAAGGCCTGGGCCTGGCCTATGCCATGGCGTTGGCCGAACGTGGTGCGCAGGTCGTCATCAGCGACCTGGGCACCGACCGATCGGGGCAAGGGCAGGACGCTTCGGCACTCGAACACGCACTGACGGCCATGCGTGGCAAAGGCTTTGCGGTGGTTGGGCACGCCGGGCAACTGGAGGACGAGGGCGCCTGCAAGCAACTGGTCGAGTTGGCCATCGAGCAGTTTGGCGCGCTGGATATCCTCATCCACAATGCCGGCTGGGTCGATTACCAGCGTATCGAAGATCATGAATCCGCCTTCCTGCAACGCGCGCTGGGCATCAATGTGCATGCGCCCGTGTGGCTGGCCAAGCATGCCTGGCCCCACCTCAAGCGCTCCGCAGCGCCACGGGTAGTGCTGACCACCTCGGACCGTGCCATGTACCAGCGCTATGCGCAGCCTGGGCTGGTGGCCTATGCCGCCGGCAAGATGGCCCAGGTCGGCATCATGAACGCCCTGAGCATGGAGGGCCAGGAGCACGGCATCCTGGTCAATGCCATATCGCCGGTGGCCAAGACCCGCATGTGGGGCATCAGCCAACCGCCAGAAGAGCTGAAGCCCGAGTGGGTTACGCCTGGCGTGCTGTACCTGGCCAGTGCGCTGTGCCATGACACCGGCTACATCTTGCGCGCCAGCAACGGCCAGTTCACCGCCACCCGCTTCAACGAAAACAGCGGCGTCAGCTACCCCCGTGACCTGGGCCGTGTGCAGGCCGCCGACCTGGCCGAAGTGGCCGAGCGCTGGAACCGCATCAAGGAATGCAACTACGTGCCGGTCAAAGTCGCCAACACGCGCGCGGACCTGGGTGAAAGCCTGGTCTGGGATGAGCGCAGCGGCGCGTTGTACTTCGTCGATATTTCTGGCGGGCGCATCAACTGCCTGACGCCGGATGGCGAAGTTCACAGCCTTTACGCGTCAGCCGCGCGCATTGGCGCCTTGGCGCTGACCGACCGGGGCAACCTGATTTTCACAGAAGATGCCAGCGTGGCCATCTTCGATGTGCCGGCGCGCAAGGTGCTCCAGCATTCTGCATCTGTCCACCCGCGTTCAACCTACCGCTTCAACGACGGCGCTTGCGACCCGCAAGGACGCTTCGTTACCGGGCTGATGGACGAAGCCTTGAGCGGCAATACCGGGGCGCTGTTCCGCTTCGACGGACAGTTGAACGACCAGGTGATCCACGACGACATGGCCTTGCCCACCGGGCTTGCCTGGTCGCAGGACGGCCATACGGTGTACTTCGTCGATTCGGCGGCGCGCGCCATCTACCGCGCCGAGTATCTCGTCGAAGGCCGACTGGGTGCGGTGACGCTGTTTGCCGAAACCCCTGCCGAGCTGGGGCGGCCGGATGGCCTGGCGCTGGACCGCGAAGGCGGGCTGTGGGTGTGCCAGTACCATGGCAGCTGCCTGCTGCGTTACGACCGCCACGGCCACCTGACCGACCAGGTGTTGATGCCGGTACCGTGCCCCACCAGTTGCTGCTTTGGTGGGCCGGGCTTGAACACCTTGTACATCAGCACCGCGCGCTTCGACATGAGCCCTGAAGAGCTGCACCATTACCCCGATGCTGGCGACCTGTATGCCATCCGCCCGGAAACTGGCGGCGTTGCCAGGCTCAGCTTCAAGGAATAAGCCGTTGCATCTGGCTGGCCGGTAAAACGGCCAATTCGCCAAAGCGCTGCGCCGAGTCGATATAGCGCAAGGCCGACTTGGCGTCTTTCCAACCCACGTAGCTCATCAGCGATTTCAGTTCCCAGCCATTGGCGGTTGCCCAGGTGGCGAAGCCACGCCGTAGCGAATGGCCGGTATACAGCGCCGCCGGTACCCCGGCACGCTCCAGCATGCGCCGCAGCAGGCCGACCAGGCTGTTGCTGTTGAGCGCGCTGTCACCGAGGTTGCCCCAGCGGTCGAGCTTGCGGAACACCGGCCCATGGGCAATGCCGGCAACCTCCAGCCATTGCAGGTAGGCCGTGACCGGGCACAAGGCTTTCAGCGCAGGGGTGCGATGTTGCACGCCCAGGGCTTCTCGGTCGCCCTTGCTGCGCGGCAGGAACAACGTGATACCGACACCCGCTTCGGCCTTGATATGTTCGATGCGCAGGCGCGCCAGTTCATCACCACGAAAGCCACGCCAGAAACCCAGCAACAGCAGCGCACTGTCACGGCGGGCCCGGCGCAGGGCGGCCAGGTCGTGATGTTCACGTGCCTGGCGGGCCTCCTCTTCAAAACAGGTCACCGCAGTTTGCAGGTGCTGCAACAACAGCGGGGCTGCCTGCTTGGGCGGCGTCGGGTGCAGGGTGCGGATACCGCGGAGCACCTGCCGCACCAGAGGCGCCTTGGTCGGGTCGGGGAAGCCTTGGGCGACGTGCCATTGGCTGAGCGCAGCCAGGCGCTGGCGCAGGGTGCTGACGGCATGCTGGTCGGCGTGGTCGGCCAGGTAGCGGGCAATGCTCTCGGCAGTGGCAGGGAGAAAACCGCCCCAGTGGGTTTCGAAGTGCTCGATGGCAGCCTGGTAGCTGCGCCGGGTGTTGTCACGGGTGGCGGCGCGAAGGTAGCGCTCGATATCGGTCATGGTACGGGTGTCGATGGGTAATGGGCACACCATAAACCGAATCAAGGGATATTGCATGCCAGCGCGGTCTCTGTAGAGCGGCCTTGCGTCGCGATGGCGCGCGAAGCGGGCCCAGGTTGTCAGCTGGGGGGCAGTGGGGCAGCGCCAGTGTTCGCATTACACGCACGCTTTCTCCTCGACACCATTGAACGGCGGGTACTCGCGTAACTGCGCCGGCGACAGTGGCCGACTGAAGTGGTAGCCCTGGGCGATATCACAACCGGCAAGCTTCAGGCACACCACCTGTTCGCGGGTTTCCACGCCTTCGGCAACCACTTCCAGGCCCAGGCGCTTGGCCAGGATGATGGTGGAGGACACGATCGGGCTGTCATCAGGGCTGTTGGACAGCGGGGCGATCAGCGAGCGGTCGATCTTCAGCTTGCTCAATGGCAGCGAATGCAGATGGGCGAAGCCGGCGTAGCCACGGCCGAAATCATCCAGGCTGATGCCCAGGCCGGCGCCGCGCAGGGTATGCAGGTGCTCCACGGCCGTACTTTCGGGGTCGAGGATGGTGGTTTCGGTAATTTCCAGCTCCAGCCGCTGCGGGGCGATGGCATACCTTTGCAGTTCGTTCAGCAGCCGCATGGCGAAGTCCCCTTGGCGCAGTTGCAGGGCGGATACATTCACGGCCAACCGCGTTTCCCGGCCCTGCACGTCCCAGCCGGCCAAGGCTTCACAGGCCAGGCGCAACACCTCCCAGCCCAGATCGACAATGAAGCCGCTGCGCTCTGCCAGGTCGATGAAGCGGTCTGGGTACAGCAGGCCGAACTCGGGGTGGTCCCAGCGCACCAGCGCTTCGTAGCCCAGTACCTGCTGGGTGTCGAGGCGGATCTGCGGCTGGTAGTGCAGCACGAACTGGCGCTCGGCCAAGGCGCTGCCGAACGCCTGTTCAAGGGTAAAGGCCTGGATGTCGGCCAGGTTCAGCGAGGGGTCGAAGAAGCGGTACTGGGCCCGGCCGGCCTGCTTGGCCGAATACATTGCGGCATCGGCACTGCGGATCAGGCTGTCGATGTCCTGGCCGTCGCGCGGGCAGATGCTTACGCCCACACTCGGGCTGGTGTTGACCTCCTGGCCGTCAAGGGCATAAGTGGCCGACAAGCGTTGGACCAGTTCACGGACCCAGGCATTGATCTGGTCTTCGCTGCGCTCGCCCGCCAGCAGCACCACGAATTCGTCGCCGCCAAAGCGCGAAGCCTCGTCACCGAGCTCCAGCAAACGCTGGATGCGGCCGGCCACGGCCTGCAGCAGCAGGTCGCCGATCTTGTGCCCGAGCGAATCGTTGATCGACTTGAAGCGGTCCATGTCGATGAACAGAATCGCCATCAACCGGCGCTTGCCACGCTGGCGGGTCAGCGCCTGGGCGGCCACCTCGACGAACTGGCGGCGGTTGTGCAGCCCGCTGAGGTGATCGGTGGCGGCGGCATGGCTGCTGCGCCGGTGTTCGTCCTCAAGGCGGCCGATAAGCTGCTGATTGACCTGCTGGGCATGTTCCAGGGCGCTGAAGGCCTCTTGCCGCTTGCGCAGCAGACGCAAGGTCCACAGCAGGCTGGCGATGATCATCAGCGTCATGCTCAGGTTCAACCAGAATTGCCGGGAATAGGCCAGGGTCGAAGGCGCGAGGATTTCATCCTGGCGCTGGCTGACCACTACGCTGAACCCGCGCTCTGGCACATGTCGGTACAGGCTCTGGTACGCGTCGCCGGCCGCGTATTGGGTCAGCATGCCCGCGTCGCTGCCGGTATCCGGCAGTTCAGGCTGCAACCCGTCGCCGGCCACCACCACGCCGCTGGTATCTATGCGCAGCCGCTCCAGCCCGTCATCCTGCAGCAGGCGCACCAGCCCGCTGCTGCCCAGGTCGATATGCTGGAACAGTACCGCGAGGTAGCCGATGTCCAGTTGCACCACCAGGATGTTTTCGATTTCGCGGCCTGGCAGGTCGGTCAACGGCAGCAGAAACGGCAGGCGCCAGTTGGGGAGGGTGGCCTGCTGGTCCGGCGCCTGCACGCTGGGCAGAAAGGGCTTGAAACCATAGCGGGCAACGTGCCGTTGCAGCTGGCGTAACCAGTCCTCGGGCAGTGCGGAAGCTTCGTCGGTATGGCTGGCTGACAACAGCCGGCCTTGCCGGTCGTACAGGCTCATGCGCTTGAACACCGGGTCCTCGGCCAGTATCCGCGCCAGGCTGATGTTGCCCTGGCGTAGCACCTTCATGTCGTCCTGGGTGACCCGGCCAACGGCCTGGGCGCGGTCGACCAGCTGGCGCAGGCTTTCACCGACGATGCTGGCCAGGTTCAGGTGCTCGGCGGCCTTGGCCGACAACGCGTCCTGGCGGGCGGCGGCTTTCTGCGTGATGTGCAGCCCCCAGAGAAAGGCCAGGGTGGCCGCACAGAGCATCAGGATCAGCAGCCGCAGGGGGCTGGCGGATGAAAGCGAACGGCGTATCACTGCTGACAGTTCCCGACCCTGGGTGATGCTCAAAAAATACGACAAGGAGATGACAGGCTGATGACTAATGGCTAATAGCCTTTAAGGGTTTTCCCTATTCGCGACGGGTGTTTGCAGGCGCGCGGTTTCTTCCTCGATATAACTCATCAATGCGCTGACTTCGGCATCGCCCAGGCGCATGTTGGGCATGGCCAGGCGGTTGTATTGCTCATACAGCAGCATGGCCAGCGGGTCTTTCTCGGCCAGCATCTGGTCGGGCTCCTTCAGCCAGCGGGTCAGCCAGTTGGCGTCACGCTGGCGGGTTACGCCCAGCAGGTCGGGGCCGATACCTGGCTGGCCTGGCTCGATGTTGCCCAAGGTGTGGCAGGAAGAACAACGCGTACGGAAAATCTGCTCGCCACTGCTGGGCGAACGTATCTCGGGGGCCTGGGCATAATCATTGTTCATGGCGCTGGCCTGCTTCCAGTTGTGCAAGCTGTTGCCCAGCCGGTCAGCGAGGATGTACGGGCTTTCGAAGGGCGAGGCCTTCATCCAGCGACCGGTGGCCTGGTTGCCGATGATAAGGCTCAGGTTGTGGTCTTTGGAGCGGCCGTTTTCCAGGCCGTCTATCCACAAACCCAGGCTACGGCGCAATTGCTCGATGTCGTCGGGCTCGCCGGTGAGCAGCGTCCAGCCAGGGCCGATGCCGAACTTTTCGGCGTAGCGTTTCAGGGTGGCGGGGGTGTCGTTGTAGGGGTCGATGCTGATGGAGTAGAGGAATATGTCCTTGCCAACCCGGTCACCCAGAATCTTTTGCACCTGGCGCAACCGCGCGGTTTCCACCGGGCATGAGTCAGTGCAGCCGGTGAAGATGAAGTTGATGGCGACCACCTTGTCCTTGATCAGGTCGTCGAAGAAATGCAGCTTCTCGCCGTCCTGGGTGAGCAGGGGGATGTTGGGAAAGTAGTCAGCGCCCCATGGGCTTGCGGTTTTTTCGGCCACAGGTTGTTGCGGCTGCAGTGGCCAGAACGGGATGCTGGCGGCAAATACCGCGAGTACCAGCAGGAAACGCCATGAGCCAGGCATGATAGGGTCCTCGATGGTGTGCAGCCCTTCGCGGGCACGCCCGCTCCCACAGAAACTTCACAGAGCCGCAGCTGCGTGATTTCTGTGGGAGCGGTGCACTCACTGATATTTCACTGGCGCAGTCACCGTCTGGCCCAACGCCGACTTCACCGTGACCGTCGCTGGCGTGGCCGGACCGAAGCCGGTGGTGGTGACCGATACCCGCCAACGGGCGCCCGTGGTTGCAGCTGTCAGCGTGGCGTTCCCCAGGCTTACCGGGCCGCCGGTGGTTGCCGCTGTCACGCTGATGCTGTTGCCCGTGGCCACCGTGGTGGTCCCTTGCACATCCCAGGTGAAGCGGTTGCCGCTGCGCACCTGCACTGTGGCACTGGTGACCTGGATCTGGTCGACCGCTGCCGCTGCGGTTACGGCGATGCTGACCGTGGCCGGGGTCACCGACTCGGCACCCTTGGCATCACGCGCCGTATAGTTGAAGCTGGCAGTGAACGGCGTGGCGACCGTGGCGGGTGGGGTGTAGGTCACCGTGGTGCCGTCGGTGCTGACGGTACCCTGGCCGGAGTCTGGCTGGCTGAGGCCGGTCACTGTCAGCGGCACGTTGCCGTCCGGGTCGGTGTCGTTGGCCAGCACGTTCAGGGTGATCGGCTTGCCAGCGGTAGTGGCTGCACTGTCATTGGCCGCGACGGGTGGCTTGTTGGCCGGGTCGTCGATGTCGTCATGGCCTTTGGTGCGGAAGGTCGGCAGGCCCACCGAAGCCATGTATTGCACGCCATCCCATCCTGGCAGCGGGGTCGGCATCACCTGGAACTGCCCCGGGTGCTCGATGTCCCAGCGCAGCAGCATCGACGAGTCCTCGTGCTGGGTGTTGTGGCAGTGCTCCATGTAGGTGCCGGCGAACTCGCGGAAGCGGATGGCCATTTCCACCTCTTCCGAAGAGTCGGCATCCGGCCCGATGCGGTACACGTCTTTACGCGCCCATTTTTCCCACTCTGGTGGGGCCTTGCCGTCGCGGCTGAGAATCACGCCCTCCTCGAAGTGCACGTGTACCGGGTGGCTCCAGCCATTGCCGCCGTTGACGATTTTCCACACTTCCAGGGTGCCGTCGCCGCTGAAACCACCGTCGGTGGACTGGTTGGCCAGTTGCGGCGCCGCACTGATGCGTCGTGGGTCCATGCTGTAGCCGAAAGCGCCGTCGGTCTTGATGGTCCACGGCTTGGTGTCGGTGCCGTCGGAGCGGCCAAAGATGAACTCGCGGTGGCGGGCGTTCTTTATCTTGGCCTGGTCGGTGGCCGAGTCGCGGTCAATTGGCAGCGGCAGCATTTTCAGGCCTGCGGCCTTGCCTGGCTTGGCCGGTTCATAGGCCACCGGGTCCATGCTCACGTCCTGGCCGGTGTAGGGCTGCACCAGCAGTTGCAGGAACTTGCCGACTGCGGGGTCGCCGTTGTCCCACTGCGGGCCTTTGCTGGTCTGCTTGATCACCGCCTTGTATTTCCCCGACAGCACGTCGGCCAGCGCAATGGTACCTTCCGGGCCCTTGCCGGTGCGGTGCTCCTCCAGGTTGACGAAGTACAGCTTGTCGCCCGCCTTGATGCCGTTCTTGGCGAAGTTGATGATGATGTCATAGCGCTCGGCGATACCTTGCAGCGGAAGGATGCCGTTGTTGTCTTGCAGGTTGCCGTCGCCGTTGAGGTCCATGGTGCCGTCGAATGGCACGGCGTGTTCCATGATGTTGCCGTCGTTGGCGATCATGTGGAACGGCACCCGCGCATACGACAGGTTGGAACCGGACGGGCCTTTGAACTCACCGCTGGTACCGGCAATTTCCCGCACCACGGCAAACTTGAAGTAGCGCGATACCGAGCCGTTGAGGATACGGAAGCGGTAGCTGCGCGCACGCACCTTGAGCCTGGGCTGGTACTGCCAGTTGACCAGGATCTGGTCACCGAGGAAGCCGTCGGTGTTGAACGGGTTGAACCACAGCTGGCCGTTGGCATCCCACGCCTTGTCGGCGATCACCAGGTTGACGTCGTAGTCGCGGTTACCCCATGGCATGCCCGAGCCGCTGGGGAAACGCAGGTTTACGCCATCCTGCAGGGCCTCGTTACCGCGGTCCAGGGCGCTGTAGTAGTTCATCATCACGGCGTTGCCCTTGTAGACGTTCTGCGCCGTGAAATCCATCATGTGGTCGTGGAACCAGTGGGTGCTCATGGTTTCACGCCAGTCACCGCGAATCTTGATACTGCCGTTCTGGCAGGTTTTAAGGCCCGGCGTGCCGTCGTTGACGAACAGGGTTTCACCCGGTGAGCAGGGGAAGGCGGCACGCGGGTCCTGGGCACGGGTGTTGATGGTGTCGTACCCGGCCAGTTGCACTGGCCAACGGTAGTCGTAGTACTGGCCCGGGAAGAAGTAGGCATTGGCAAAGCCATCGCTCTCGGCCGGGGAGTGGCCATTGTGCTCGTGGGTGGAGATGGTGTGCAGGCCAAAGCCGCCGTTGGCCGAGGGGTCGATCGGCAGGGCGTTGTAATGGCGCATCAGGATCGGCTGGCCGTAGCGCACCATCAACAGTTTAGGCGGGAAGGTGCCGTCGAAAGTCCACAGTGACTTGTGGTTCTGCAAGGGCATGTTCGGGTGGAAGCGCGTATCGATGCCTTTAGTGGTGCCCAGCGTGGTCGGGATGTCGGAGGTCTGGTAGTACAGGCCGCCGGGTGCGAACTCGCCATACGCATAGTTGTGCAGTTGCTTGCGGTCACGCAGGCCGAGGTTGATCCGCGCACCGGCCTGGGCAGTCTTGAACGCCGCCTGCGGGTAGAACTCATTCCAGCGCTGGTGCGACCAGCCTTTTCCTGGTGGCCGGCCTTCAGCAGGCGAACCGACCGGCTGGCGGTTGAGGAACATCTCGATCTGCGCCTTCCATGGGTTGCGGTCCAGCACGTTGGAGTACTGGGTCGGGAAGGGGTACAGGCCGGGTTGCTTGAGGAACGCTTCAAGTGCGGTGCCACTTGGCCCGCTGCGCGCCACTACGTTGGGGTCTTGCGCGGGGGCCGCGCCGAGGGTGGGGACCGGGAAGGTCAGCTCTGGCGCCGGCGTGGTCGGGTCGAGCTTCTCTGGTCCGAACTCTTCGAACAGCAGCAATTGCTGGGTGAAGGGCTGCGCGCCGAACAACGGGCTGGGTTTGCCGTTGGTGGGGTACCTGTCCGAGGTTTGCAAGGCGGGCGGCAGCACGTTGTCGATCCGCACTGTATTGCGGTCGCCGTACGCACCATTGATCAGCTCCAGTGAGCCTTGGTTGGCTTCTGGCAAAGTGTTCAGGTTGAGCAAGGCCGGGGTCGGGTCAGCCGGCTGGTCGGTATAGGCCGATGAGTCGGTCGGCGGCGGCTGGCTGTTGTCGTCCAGGGGGGACGCCATGGCCGTGATCAGTCCGAGGCTGAGCATCAGCGCAGTGACCGAAGACAGCTGGAATGCGTGCCTGGTAGGGTGAATCACGGCAGGTGTTTTCATTGCCTTGTGCCTCGCTCGCGGCTGTATGGCTTATAGCCATCAATGGCGTTTTGCCCGGTAAAAGGCCTTGAGCAACGGCTGTGCCAACAACAGTTTCAGTAATGCTTTGTTAAACAAATCCTTGTGGCGCCTGATGTGCGCTAAATGACGGGGCGTCAAGAATGGGTATAACTCCCCACAAGCGGGGGCCCAATGCCCACTAATTGGGTGGATTGGGGCGTGACAGCCCCGACCTGCTCGGGTATACCTGTTCGCCACCAAGGGGAGCCCGGCAAAGGGCTGAGAAACCGCTGCAAGCAGCAGCGCGGTGACCCTTCGAACCTGATCCGGATCATGCCGGCGAAGGGATGGGGCTTGTAACCTGCCTTTTTGCCGGCCTCACTGCGAGGCCCGTCCATGTCAATTGCCAAGGTCTCGCTGTCACCTTCATCAAGGACAGCAACATGACCGAACGTTTCAGCCAGTCCCTGCGCAGCCAAAGCGAGCCGACCTGGTCGGCGGCCGTTGGCCACCGTTTCGTGACCCAATTGTGCGAAGGCAGCCTGCCGGACCCGATCATGGTCGACTACCTGGTGCAGGACCATCGCTTTCTCGACAGTTTCCTGACCTTGCTGGGTGCGGCCATCGCCACCGCCGATACGTTCGAGGCGCGTCTGCGCTTCGGCCGCTTTGCCGGGATGATTTCCAGCGATGAGAACACCTACTTCCTGCGTGCCTTCGAGGCCCTGGACGTGAGCCCCGCACAACGCAGCGCACCCGCTGATACCGTGCCAACCGCAGGGTTCAAGGCGATCATGCGTGAAGCGGCAGCGACCCGCTCCTATGCAGCGGCGCTGGCAGTGCTCAACGTTGCCGAAGGCCTTTACCTCGACTGGGCGCTCAAGGCACCCAAGCCGATGCCAGACAATTTTGTCCATGCCGAGTGGATCACCCTGCACGACAACCCGGCATTCCAGGCCTTTGTTGCCTTCCTGCAGTCTGAGCTGGACCGTGTCGGCCCGCAGGAAGCGGCACTGGCAAGCGATTTCTACCAGCGCACCGTTGCGCTGGAGCTGGCCTTCTTCGATGCCGTCTACCCGGAGGGCAAATGAGCATGGATATCTTCGAGCGCCTCAAGGCCGCAGCCACCCAACAGTGGCACAGCTATGTAGACCATGACTTTGTGCGGCAGATGGGCGAGGGCACGCTGAGCGAGGAAGCGTTCCGGACCTACCTGGTACAGGATTACCTGTTCCTCATCCAGTTCGCCCGCGCCTGGGCACTGGCGGCCTACAAGAGCCGGCGCCCGGCCGACATCCGCGCGGCGCAGGCCGGGTTGGCGGCGATTCTGGATGAAACCGACCTGCACTTGCGCCTGTGCGCGCGCTGGGGGCTGACCCAGGCGGATATCGAGGCCGCGCCAGAGCACCAGGCCACGGTGGCATACACACGTTACGTGCTGGACTGTGGCGCCGCTGGCGACCTGTTGGAACTGCATGTGGCGCTGGCGCCTTGTGTGATCGGCTATGCGGAAATCGGCCGGACCTTGTCCGAGCGCATTGGCGACTTGAGCAACCACCCGTACCGCGAGTGGATTGGCGAGTATGCCGGTGAAGGCTACCAAGGGGTGGCGGCCGCAGCGCGCAAGCACCTGGATGAGCTGGCAGCGCGGAGCATGACCGAGCAGCGGTTTGCCGAGTTGGTGGGGATCTTTGGCCAGGCTTCCAGCCTGGAGGCGGACTTCTGGCAGATGGGTTTGGACGGGGTGGCGTAGCCCCCGGGGCCGCTTTGCGCCCCATCGCCGGCAAGCCGGGCTCCCACAGAGACCGCGCGATGCTTGAAGGGTTGCACCGTACCTGTGGGAGCCCGGCTTGCCGGCGATGGGCTGCGCAGCAGCCCCAAAGTGCTTGGTCGACTGGGTGAATCCTACCCAGCCCAAGCCTGCTTTGGTGCATGAATGCCTCAAAATAAGTCGTTCAGCACACCTTCATAAAGCCAAAATGCGACTTTAATGTTCACAGTGCACATCACCTTCTGGGCTGCCTGCCCGATTTGATTCCGGGTTTCGGCCCTCGAAAAAGCGGCCCGCATATTGCTCTTCCAGCTCCCAACTACCACCCGGAGCCCCGTGCAATGAGCTCACCCAGCGAATTTCCCCTCAGCGAAGCCCCGCAGTCTGCCCGCAAGGGCCTGCTGCCGATTGCCATGGTCTTGTTCAGCTTTACCTTTTTCACCGGCACGATGTTCGCCGGTGGCAAGCTGGGCATGGCTTTCAATTTTGTCGACATGTTGTGGGTGGCCACCGTCGGCAACAGCCTGCTGGCGATGTATGCCGCAGCGTTGGCATTCATCGCTTCGCGCAGCGGGCTGAATACCGTACTGATGGGGCGTTTCTGTTTCGGTGAGGCAGGTAGCCGGCTCTCGGACTTTCTGCTGGGTTTCGCTGAGCTGGGTTGGTACGCCTGGGGTACGGCCACGGTGGCCATCGTGCTGGTCAAGCTGTTGGGGTTGGCGGAAGGCTTCGGTTTACCGTTGATGGTGCTTTTCGGGCTGGGTTTCAGCATTACTGCCATCATCGGCTTCAAGGGGCTGGATGTGCTGTCGCGCGTGTCGGTGCCATTGATGTTCGTGCTGCTGTTGGTGTCGATGTACATCGCTACCCGCGATGCCGGTGGCTTTGCCGGGCTGGCTGCAGTAGTGCCGCACGAGACCATGACCTTTTCCGCAGCAGTGACCATGGTGTTCGGCACCTTCGCCAGTGGTGCCACCCAAGCCACCAACTGGACACGGCTGTCGCGTAGCGGCCGGGTGGCGGTGATCGCCAGCGTGGTGGCATTCTTGCTTGGCAACGGCCTGATGGTGGTGGCCGGTGCGTGGTGCGCGATGGTTTACCAGCAGGCCGATATTGTCGAAGTGATGATGCTGCAGGGCCTGTCGTTCGCGGCGGTAGTGATGCTGTGCCTGAACCTGTGGACCATTCAGGGGCCGACCATCTACAACGTGTCGGCGGCCGCCTGCCATTTGTTGCGCAGTGAGCGCCGGCGCACGGCAACGCTGGTGGCGGCCGGGGTCGGCATTGTGCTGGCGATTGGTGGTATGTACGAAATGCTGATCCCGTTCCTGGTGCTGCTGGGGTCGATCATTCCCCCGGTGGGCGGGGTGATAATGGCTGATTTCTGGTACCGACACCGCGGCCAATACCCGGCACTGGGCACCGCAAGCCTGCCACGCTACAACCTCACCGGGCTGTTTGCCTATGCCGTGGGCGCAGTACTGGCGTACGCCTCGCCCTGGGTCGCTCCGCTGGTGGGTATAGGCGCCTCGGCCCTGTGCTACATCGTCATGCTCGAACTGGGCGCACGCCGCCGGGCGCCGGGCCAGGCAGGTGTGGAGCCGTGAGCCTGGCGCTGGACGAGATCCTGCATTTGCCTGGCCTGCACGAGATGCGTGTGCTGGCCGGCGCACGTAACCTTCAGCGGCGGGTGCGCTGGCCGTATGTGGCGGAAAACGAAGGCATCGCTGAATGGGTAATGGGCGGTGAACTGGTGTTCGTTACCGGCATCAACCACCCGCGCGGTGAGGCCAACCTGTTGAGCCTGCTGGAAGACGGCGACGCCGTGGGCATCGCCGGCATGGTGATCCTCACCGGCGGCAGCTTTATCCAGAGCGTCCCGGCGTCTGTCATCGCACGAGCCGAGCAACTTGGCCTGCCGCTGATCGAGCAGCCCTACGCGCTGAAGATGGTGGTGGTTACCCACCTGATCGGCACGGCGTTGGTGCAGATGAGCCAGGTACGCCGCTCGCGTCACGATATCCTTGGCCAGCTGCTCACGGGCGACTACCCAAGCCTGGCGATTGCCCGGCAGCGCGCAACGCACCTACAGCTGGCACTGGACGAGCCGCGTCGCTTGCTGGCTTTGCGCCTGGCGGGCGTGGACGGTTTGTTCGAGCGCCACGGGCTGGCCCACGGCGAGCGTACCTGGCAAGCTAGCCGGCAGGCCCTGGAAGACCAGCTCGAAGCCTGGTGCCGCCAACGGCCAGGCAGCGTTACCGCGCAGCTGCCGGGTGATCTGTTCGTGTTGCTGCTGGCCGATACACACGACCTGCCCGAGACGTTGGCTGCGCTTTACCGGCAGCTGCAGGCCACGACGGGTGAACTGAGTTTGCACATGGGTTTGTCGAGCGTCGCCGACGATTGCGCGCACTATCGACAGGCCCTCAACGAGGCGCGTCAGGCCCTGGACGTCGCCCAGCACCTGCGCCCAGCCAACGGCTATTGCAACTTCAGCGAACTGGGCGTGCTGCGCCTGCTGCAAGGCATCGTCGACCGCTCGCTGATCGACGATTTCGTCAGCCGTACGCTTGGCCCGCTGATCGCCCCTGGCCGCAAGCAGGCCAATGCTCTGGTGCACACCCTCGACGCCTTGCTCATGGAAAACGGCAACGGCCTCAAGGCCGCACAGCGGCTAGGGCTGCACCGCAACACCATCAATCAGCGCATCCAGCGCATCGAACACCTGAGCGGGCAGTCCATTGATGACCCGCTTTTTCGCATGAATGCTTCGGTCGCCATGCTGGTATGGCGCATGAGCGAAGCCCACGGCAAGGAGTAACAGCATGAACATCATCAACGCACGGCTGCGCGGCAAGCCTGGCCTGTTCCGCATCGAACTGAACGGCGAGCGCATTGCCGCCATCGTGCCGCAGGCCGAGGTGGTGGCGCCCGTTGCCGCCCATGACCTGGACGCAGGGCAAAACCTGGTGGTGGCGCCCTTCGTCGAACCGCATATCCAC
Source organism: Pseudomonas putida NBRC 14164 (assembly GCF_000412675.1). Lineage (NCBI taxonomy): Bacteria > Pseudomonadati > Pseudomonadota > Gammaproteobacteria > Pseudomonadales > Pseudomonadaceae > Pseudomonas > Pseudomonas putida. Next base: position 2,928,574 of record NC_021505.1, read on the forward strand.
CTCGACGCCACACTGACTGCCGGCGAGCCCCGGTGGAACATGAGCGGTACCCTGTTCGAAGGCATCGAATGCTGGGCCGAGCGCAAGGAAATCACCACCCATGAAGACATCAAGACCCGTGCGAAAAAGACCATCGGCATGCTGGTGGACCACGGAATCCAGCATGTGCGCACCCACGTCGATGTGACCGACCCGAAACTCACCGCGCTCAAGGCCATGGTCGAAGTACGTGACGAAGTACGCGAACTGGTCGATTTGCAGATTGTCGCCTTCCCGCAGGAGGGGATCGAGTCTTACGCCAACGGCCGGGCGCTGATGACCGAAGCGGTGGCCATCGGCGCCGATGTGGTCGGCGGCATTCCGCATTTCGAGAATACCCGCGACCAGGGCGTGTCGTCGGTGAAGTTCCTGATGGACCTGGCCGAGCGTACCGGTTGCCTGGTGGACGTGCACTGCGACGAGACCGATGACCCGCAATCACGTTTTCTTGAAGTGTTGGCCGAAGAGGCCCGGGTGCGCGGCATGGGTGCCCGGGTGACGGCCAGCCATACCGTGGCCATGGGCTCGTATGACAATGCCTACTGCTACAAGCTGTTCCGCCTGCTAAAGCTGTCGGGCATCAACTTCGTGTCGTGCCCGACCGAGAGCATTCACCTGCAAGGGCGTTTCGACAACTACCCCAAACGCCGTGGCGTCACCCGTGTTGCCGAGATCGACCGTGCCGGGATGAACGTGTGCTTTGGTCAGGATTCCATCGTCGACCCGTGGTACCCGTTGGGCAATGGCAACATCCTGCGCATTCTTGAAGCCGGCCTGCACATCTGCCACATGCTCGGCTACGAAGACCTGCAGCGTTGCCTTGACCTGATCACCGATAACAGCGCCCGCACCTTGAACCTTGGCGAGCGCTATGGCATCGAGGTGGGGCGGCCGGCGAACCTGTTGCTGTTGTCGGCGCCTGATGATTACGAAATGGTCCGTACCCAGGGGCATGCACTGGTGTCTGTACGCAATGGCAAGGTGCTGATGCAGCGTACGCCGGCGCAGGTGCAGCGTTTGCTCTGACTTCGCTATGGGCTCAGGTGCTCAGTGCTGCCAGGGCGCAGCTCGCAACCTGAGCATCCTGCACAGCCACGCCGGTCAGGTCTGCCAGGGTGATCTGGCCGTCGTGCTCGCGCCCTATGGCGCGGCCAGCCAACAGCGCACCCAACTCGATCAGCTGGTTCGCGTGTAGCTGACCGCTCTCGAGCGCGTGAGCCACTTCGCCGTACTGGCTGCACTGGGCGACCGAGTCGACGATGATGCGGTCTGCCCTGGCCACCAGTGCCGGCTCCAGCTCCTGCTTGCCGGGTGCATCGGCGCCGACGGCAGTGATATGCGTACCCGGTTGGACCCACTCGCTGTGCAGCAGCGCCTGGCGGGAAGGGGTGGTGCAGACAATCAGGTTTGCCGCGCCGGCGACCTCGGCGGCATCCCGTGTGGTGCGGACCTCGAAGCCCAGTTCACGGGCAAATGCTGCATAGGCCGCAAGCCCGTTTTCATGCCGGCCCCAGACAATGGTCTGGCGGCAATCGGTAACGGCGCGCAGCTGTTCAAGCTGCATCTGCGCCTGCATGCCGGTGCCGAGGATGCCAATGGCCTTGACCTCGGCCGGTGCCAGCAGCCGGGCAGCGATACGCCCGGCCAGCGCGGTGCGCATCGCGGTCAGCCAGCCCTGGTCCTGCAGCAGTGCCAGCGGCTGCCCGGTTAGCGCCGAGAGCACCAGCATCAGGCCATCGTTGCTCGGCAGGCCCTTGGAAGGGTTGTCATAAAAACCGGTTGAAAGCTTGACGGTAAAGGTAGGGCTGCCTTCGATGTAGGCCGATTTCACGCAGCAGTCACCGTTCGCCGCTTGAAATGCGAAGGCCTGCACGGGCGGCACCTGGACCTTGCCGTTGGAGTAGGCGATGAAGCCTTCTTCCAGCAGGCTAACCGCCAGCTCGGGATTGAAGCTGGCGGTGATCTGCGCCTTGCTGAAGACTTTCATTGCACGGCCTCGAGGAATTTTTCCAGCACGATGTTACGGCCGCACAGGATCACTGCGACACGTTTGCCCTGATAGCGCTCGGCGAGCTTTTGCATGCCGGCGACCGCAACCGCTGCAGCGCCTTCGATGATCCAGCGTTCAGTGCTGGCGATAACGCGCATGGCGGTGCGAATCTCGTCTTCGCTGACCAGTACGGTATCGGTGAGCAACGCCTGGCACAGCGGCAAGGTGACAGCGCCGGGCTCGACGCCGCCAGCTGTGCCGTCCGACAGCGTTTCGCGGGCGTCCACCTCGACAATCGCTCCGGCCTTGAGGGATTGCTCCAGCGCAGGGTCATTCGCCGGCCAGCAGCCGATTATCTCGGTACCCGGCTTGAGTACGCGCAGGGCGGCACCGATGCCGGCAATCATCCCGCCACCGCCGACGGCGACAAATACCGCGTCCAGGTCGGGTGCCTGCTCGAACAACTCCATGCCGATGGTGCCCTGGCCGGCAATGACTTGCAGGTCGTTGTAGGGGGACACGAACGGTACACCCTGAGCCTTGGCCTGCCTGGCTGCCTCCAGCTCTGCACTTAGCGGGTCCGTGGGCAGGCAAAGCACTTCGGCGCCCAGCGCCCGCATCGCCTCCAGTTTGTATGGCGAGGCGGAAGTGGCGGTGTAGACAGTCACTGGCACGCCAGCCGTTTTGCCGGCCAGTGCAAGTGCCTGCCCGTGGTTGCCGGAAGAGGCAGCGATTACACCGCGCTTGCGTGCTTCGGTCGGCAGCAGGCGGATCTTGTTGCTGGCGCCACGGAACTTGAACGACCCCGTGTGCTGCAGGTGTTCGCATTTCAGCAAGACTTCGCAGCCGCTCAATGCCGACAACCGGGCGCTGTAGGTGAGTGGTGTAATGCAGACGGCTGGGCGCAGTGCGCTGTGTGCTTCCTTGATGGATTCGTAGAGTGCATCAAGGTAAAGGCTGTCGGCAAAGGTCGGTGAGGCTGTAGTGGCTGGCATGCTCTGCTCCGAATGGAATATTTGTCCACAGTAGAATAATTATCCATGCCAGACAAGTGTACGAGCAGGCCCGCTTGGCGACCTCCTGTCGGTCAACTTCGCGCTGCTAGGGCTTCAGTTCTTTCAGGTACTTGTACACGGTGGCGCGGCCCATGCTCAGCACGTTGGCGACATAGTCAGCACCACTTCGCCCTTCGAACGCGCCTTCTGCGTGCAGTGCCTGCACGAGGCTGCGCTTGTCCTTCATCTGCAGTGTCTGCAGCGACAGGTTGCGTGCTTGCAGCCACGCGTGCAGGAAGGTGTTGATACGTTCCTGCCAATCGTTGCGGAACAACGAGTCAGGTTGCGGTACCAGCCGGCCCATCTGGAAGAACGCATCGAGCGCCACACGGGCTTGCTCCAGTACCGACACGTTCAGATTGATGCACATCAGGTGCTCGGCTTCGCCTTCTGCGTTGCGCAGGACGGTACTGATGGAACGGACCTTCTGCCCATTCCAGTTGAGCTTCTCGTACGGGCCCAGGTTGGCGCCGTCAAGGAGGTCGCCCAATTCGTGATCGATCGCCGAATCATCGCCCAGCTTGCGCTGGGAGAAGTTGTTGGCGATGTGCACCACCGTCTGGCTGCGCAGGTCATGGACGATGACTTCGGCGTGCGGGTACAGCAGCAGGGCGATGCTGTCGGCGATTGCCTTGTAGTTTTCCAGGTTCATTTTCTGTCGGTAATCAATGCTGGACGCCCATGGTGGCGGCAAAGCGTAACCGGCACAAGGTCGTGCCCCTGCGCCTCCGTACGGCTGCCAGCGTCGAAAACAACAACATTTTGCTTATCACATGCGATAAGCCGTGATTATTCCATGTCAGGAACTGTTTGCAGGAGCGATTGGATATCGCCATAATTAGTACGTAATTACATGGTACATAACACAGTACAAAATCGTAGGAGCAAGCATGGCCCGGGGCGGTATCAACAAGGTGGTAGTGCAGCAGGCGCGTCAGGCGCTGATTGCCCGGGGCGAGAACCCCAGCATCGATGCCATACGTATCGAGCTGGGTAATACCGGCTCCAAGACCACCATTCACCGTTACCTGAAGGAGTTGAACGGCCAGCAGCCCGTGGCTTCCGAAGGCGGCGCCGCGCTGAGCGATGTGCTGAGCCGCCTGGTCGGGCAACTGGCAACCCAGTTGCAGGACGAGGCCGACCTGACGATTGAGCAGGCCGAAAGCACCTTCACTCAACAGCGGGAAACGCTTGAAGCGCAGCTGGAGATTGCCCAGCAGGCGCTGGCGGCAGCGCATCAGCAACACAAGATCGATGCAGCGGCATTGGCCGCCGAAACGGAAAAGCTGCTGTCCACACAAAGCACCCTGCAGGCCGAACAGCTGCGCAGTGCCAGCCTCAACCAGTCACTGGGCGAGATGCAGGTGCGTCTGGCCGACAAGGACGAACAGGTCAAATCGCTGGAAGACAAGCATCGCCATGCCCGCGATGCTCTGGAGCACTACCGCAATGCCAGCCGTGAGCAGCGCGAGCAGGAGCAGCGCCGCCACGAAGCGCAGTTGCAGCAGATGCAGGTGGAAGTGCGCCAGTTGCAGCAGGGCATGATCGTCAAGCAGGATGAACTGACCCGCCTGCACCGCGACAACGAGCGCTTGCTGGGCGAACACCGCCAGGCGGCCAGCGAGTGCCGGGCGCAGGACGAGTTGCTGGAGCAACGCGATGCGCAGATCCAGGGCTTGCGCACGATCCTGGCCCAAGCTCAGGGCGCCAGCGAAGAAATGCGCCGGCAGCTGGATGTGCAGGCGCAAAGCCTGGAGGCCAGACGAGACCTGTGCGCCGAACAAGCGCGGCAATTGCAGCGCTTTGAGGATCAGTTGAAGGAACGGGACCAGGCGCTGGCGCAATGTCGCGCACAGCTGGCACCCGTTGGAGATTAATCAAACTTTCCGTGGCTGGCGTGTTCTTCCTTTGACACTCACGGGAGAAAACACCATGCATGATTCTGAACCGGTACGCAAAGAGGGGCCTCACTCGACGGAGCAGTCGGATAAACCGGACGACCTTGGTTTCGACCCTGATTCCCCGGATGTTGACGACCCACAGGTGGACCCGCAAGGGCCGGCCAAGGCGCCCGGAGACATTGAGAAGGGCAAGTGAGTGCGGCTATGCCCAGCGCTCCAACAGCGCCCTGCTAGCTCATTGAGCTAGCAGGTTTGCCGTAATAGCGGCCTTATAGCCCGACGGGCGAGTATTCAGGCTTCGGCTTTTCGCGCCGCTTCGACCCCCGACGCCGACAGCTTGATCGGGTAGTGCACGCTGATCTGGTGATCACTACCCACTACCACACTGCCGTCGTGGATCAGGCCTGCTTCCTGCAGTGTCTTCAGCATGCCGGCCACCGCTTTCTCTCCGCGGTAGTTGTCCAGCACTTCCTTGCCCAGGCCTTCAGGGTGCGAATGCAGCAGGCGAGTAAGGACTTCGGTTTTCAATGCATCGTTACTCATGTCGAACCTCACTTGGCGTGCTTGGCCTGAAGCGCCTTGGCATGCTCCAGGTGCTGCTCGAGTTTGGGCAGGGTTTCACTGGCGAAGGCTTTCAGCTCGGCCTTGTCGGACGATGCCGCTTCTTTCTTGAACAGTTCCACCGCTTTTTCGTGCGCATCGACCTGGTTGTTGAGGTACGACTTGTCAAAGGATTCATCCCGCCATTCCAGGATCATTTTCTTGACCTTGTCGGTCATGGCTGCGTCATCCGGAACGGAAATGTCCAGCTTGCGGGCGATGTCGCCGAGTTTCTGGTTAGCCTGGGTGTGATCAGTGACCATTTGCTGGGCGAATGCCTTGATATCGGCATTCTGGCTTTTTTCCTTGACCAGATTGCCGGTGACCACTTCGGCAATGCCGGCTTCGGTAGCCGCATCGACGAAGTCATCGGAACTCGCCGCCAGTGCATGCACCGATGCCAGGCCCAACACCATGGAGAAACCTACGCGCTTGATGAAGAGATTGCTCATGCTTCACTCCTTAAACCGTGGCGCGACCTCAGTGTCGCGTACGGTTGAGGGTGAGGGAGCGGTAAAGGTTTAATCTTTTTTGCCGCCGTTTTCGATGCGGGCGTTTGTCCCGGTGGGATGGCTGTGGCAATGGGCTGCGAAGCAGCCCCAACGCCTAACGCGCAACGCAGAGGCGCATTGCACAACGCCCTTCAAGGCCGTGAGCGCGCTCGCTGGCAAGAATGCCCTGAAGCCGTTCGCCTGACAGCCCCTCATCGATCACCTCAAACCCGAGCCGTGCATAAAACGGCGCATTCCAGGGCACATCGACAAAGGTGGTCAACGTCAGCTCGCGCACACCGGCGCAGCGGGCAGCATTAACCACCTGCTGCAGCAATCCGCGCCCGACACCCCGCCCTTGGGCCTCCTGGCACACCGATATCTCATGCAGGTGCAGTGCCTGGCCCACAAGCCGGGCACACGCAAATCCCACAATACGCCCGGCAGGATCCTCAGCCACCCAGCTACCACCAGCCTCGACGAAAGCCCTGTGTGCAGCGCAATCCATCACATCACCCTGCGCCAGCCAGGCCAGTACCGGCCAGCCGACAAATGCCTGGGCTGCGGAACGCTCGATGTCCGGCAGGAATTGAACATCGTGTTCAAGGGTAGGGCGGATAAGCATGAATCACTCCTGTCGTTCTAGTCCGCCGCCAACACCTGCGGCTGTAATTGCCAGCGCACCGAGCTTACGCCTTTTTCCAGGCTGACGCGGCTGACCAGCCGCTCCAGTTGCGCCGGCGCCTGCGCAGTGCCCAGCAGTTCGGCGCGCACTTCAAGGCGCGCAGGGGTGTCCAGGTCTTCGCTCTGCAGTGACTGCAAGCGCAGCTGCGGATCGCCCAGGCTATGCAGCATCAGGCTGCGCACCTGGATTTCGTCCTCGGCGCGGCAGACGATGCGCACTTCGAAGTGCTGTTCCACTTCGCTGGCCGGCACCACGTCCTGTCGGTCCAGGCGCTGGGCGATGTCACGTAACAGGATATTGGCGCATAGCACCACCAGGCTACCCAATGCTGCCTCCAGCAACAGCCCCAAGCTGCACAGCACGCCGACCGCAGCTGTGCACCACAAGGTGGCCGCGGTGTTCAGGCCGCGCACGTTGAAACCATCGCGCATGATCACACCGCCACCGAGAAAGCCGATGCCCGACACGACATAGGCGGCGACGCGCGACGCATCGGCAGGTGCCATGCCTGGCACCGCCTGGGTCATCAGCACGAACAGACAGGCACCGGTACTTACCAGCGCATTGGTGCGCAGCCCGGTCAGGCGTTGGCGCAATTGCCGTTCGGCGCCGATCAGTGCTCCGAGTAGCAGGGCAATGCTCACGCGCAGCAGAAATACTTTCCAATCCATAGCAAACCTCTTCCGCAGGCACACGCCCGCATGAACGCCATCAGTTGGCGTGGTTGAAAAACCAGAAAAATGCGCAGGACCACGAGGAGGGGAGAAGAAGCGGGGGTTACAGGAAACCACCGTCTTGCCAGAGCGGCCAGACAGTGCAGGACACTGCCGGGCTAGCGCGCCACGCGGGCCTGTCGCAAGCGACTGGGGCTACTGTCCAAGGCAGGTCTCCTGTTGAGGAAGGCAAAATTGCGTCGCGGACCATACGCCGCGTGGCAGAGCAGGTCAAGGGTGAAAACATGACGATGGCTTCATCCGTGGGTGGCCTGCAACCGGTCACGCCCGCATGGAAAAAAACCTGGGCAGCCGGTAACCTTGCGCCTCCCTTTGCCATCCACCGGACCGTTCCATGCTGTTCAATCTCGCCGTATTGTTCGGCACCCTGGTGGCCATGGAGGGCGTTGGCACGCTGGCTCACAAGTACATCATGCATGGCTGGGGCTGGTGGCTGCACCGCTCGCACCATGAGCCACACCTGGGCATGCTCGAAACCAACGACCTGTACCTGGTGGCGCTGGGGCTGATCGCCACAGCGCTGGTCGCCTTGGGCAAGAGCGGTTATGCCCCTTTGCAGTGGATTGGTGGCGGGGTGGCGGGGTACGGCATGTTGTATGTCGTGGCCCACGACGGGTTCTTTCACCGGCATTGGCCGCGCGCGCCGCGGCCGGTCAACCGTTACCTCAAGCGGCTGCACCGTGCGCACCAGTTGCACCACGCGGTGAAGGGGCGCACGGGGAGTGTGTCGTTCGGGTTTTTCTATGCGCCGCCGTTGAAGGTGTTGAAGCAGCAGCTTCGGCGCGAGCGCGGCCGGCAATAACGACCCGGGCGGTTGGCTCGCTCCTACAAAGGCCAGTGCAGGTCTGCACCATCAATTTGCGGTTTCACCCTCGGGCTGCGCGGCCACATGCCCGCGGCTCACCCACCAGCCAAACCCTGCCGCCGTGAAGAACATGATCAGGCTGTAAAGTGCCGCCGGTACCGCCATGGTCGGGTTGTTCAGCAATGACGGGCTCAGTGCCAAGGCAATCGCCAGCGTGCCGTTGTGAATACCAATCTCCATGCCGATGGCAATTGCCTGACGTTTGGGGATGTTCAACAGGCGCGGCACCCAGTAGCCCACGGCCAGGCTCAGCAGGTTGAACAACAGCGCAGCAAGGCCCACCACCGGTGCGTACTCGACCACGGTCTGCCAATCCTTGGCCAGCGCCAGGACAATGGTAAAGGCCAGGAACAGTGCCGCCACCAGTTTCATAGGCTTCTGCATGCGTGTGGCAAAAGCAGGGGCGTAACGGCGAATCAGCATACCCAGGGCGACCGGCAGCAGGACAATCGCAAATACCTGCAAGACCTTGGCAAACTGCAGTGGAATGGCCTGGTCCGAGGCCATGAACCAGCTCAGCGACAAGTTCACCAGCAACGGCATGGTCAAAATCGCGATCAGCGAGTTGACGGCCGTGAGCGTGATGTTCAACGCCACATCGCCATGGGCCAGATGGCTGAACAGGTTGGCCGTGGTGCCACCCGGCGAAGCGGCCAGGAGCATCAGCCCCACCGCCAGGGCCGACTCCAGGCCAAAGCCGTTGGCAATCAGGAAGCACACCAGCGGCAGCAGCAGAATCTGGCAGGCCAGGCCCACCACCACTGGCTTGGGGTACTTCACCACACGAGCGAAGTCGGCCAGGGTCAGCGACAGCCCAAGGCCGAGCATGATGATGCCCAAGGCAAGCGGCAGAAAGGCGGTGAGCAAGGGCGAGGCGGTCATGGGCAGTCTCTCGGGCGAAGGATCTCGAGCAGTGTAGGTCGAGCCTGATTGATAGCTAATCGCAAAGGGCCAGCTATTGGTAACCGTTTGTTACCAACTGCGGCAGTTGGCGAGGCTGCATGCCGCATTGCAGCAGGCTTGCAGGCGCAGTAGCATTCCGCTTTTATCCGAGGATTAGCCTGTCATGCCGTTCCAGAAAGGGCTGCTTGCCACCCCGGTGCCGGCCCATGCCCGTCACCTGTTTTTCACCCTGCAATCGCCCGAGGCGCTGCCCGCCGCTCTGGATGCCTTGCTGCCACAGGTCGATGGCGACCAGCTGATCCTGGGTGTCGGTGCACCGCTGGCCAAGGCCCTGGGCCGAGCCGTGCCTGGCCTGCGAGCTTTCCCCCTGCTGGACGCCGCCGTGGAGAACCCCAGCACCCAGCACGCGCTGTGGCTGTGGCTGCGCGGTAACGAGCGCGGCGATCTGCTACTGCGCGCCCAGGCCCTGGAGCACGCGCTGGCACCAGCCCTGCGCCTGACGGACAGCGTTGACGGCTTCCTGCACCGTGGCGGCCATGACCTGACCGGCTATGAAGACGGCACCGAAAACCCGGTGGACGAAGACGCTGTGCAGGCGGCCATTGCTGCCGACGGCTCCAGCTTTGCGGCGTTTCAGCTGTGGAAGCACGACCTGGAGTACTTCAAGTCGCTGCCCCAGGCTGACCAGGACAACATCATCGGCCGCCGCCTGAGCGACAACGAAGAGCTGGACGATGCGCCCGAGTCTGCGCACGTCAAACGCACCGCTCAGGAAAGCTTTGAGCCCGAAGCATTCATGGTCCGTCGCTCGGTGGCCTGGGCAGACCAGCGTGGCGCCGGCCTTGCCTTCGTTGCCCTGGGCCACAGCTTCGATGCATTTGAAGTACAGCTGCGGCGCATGAGCGGCCTGGAGGATGGCATCATCGACGGCCTGTACCGCTTCAGTCGGCCACTGACCGGTGGCTATTACTGGTGCCCGCCGATGGGCGAGACGGGTGTTGACCTGAGCCTGCTGCTGGCCTGATCACTAAACATCCAGATACAGAAACACCTGCCGGCACGGGATAGTGCGGCTAGCATTGAAAGTTTCCGATTCATGACGGGAGCTTTTCCATGTACGCACGTCGTGATGTCCTACGCGCGGGTGCCACGCTGGGGGTGCTGGCCGCCGTCAGCCCCTGGCTGCACGCCGCCACCCCGGCGGGTTTGCTGACCCGCAAAGTACCGTCCACCGGTGAGGCGTTACCCGTGATCGGTGCCGGCACTTCCGGCAGTTTTGAGGTACAAGCCGACTCGGCCCAATATCAGCAGCTCAAAGCGGTGCTCAAGGCATTTTTCGAAGGGGGCGGCCGGGTGATCGACACCTCGCCCAACTACGGCGGTGCCGACAGCATCCTGGGGCAGTTGCTGGAAGAGGGCGGCTGGCACAGGCAGTGCTTCATTGCCACCAAAATCGCCGCCGACAGCCGTGCCGACGCCGAAGCGCAATGGGCCGGCAGCCTGAAGAGCCTGCGCACCGACAAGGTCGACTTGCTGCAGATCCATAACTTGCGTGACTGGCAGACCCAACTGCCCTATGCCCGCGAGCTGAAGCGGCAGGGCAAGACCCGCTATGTCGGCATAACCCATTACCTGAACAGCGGGCAAGACGAAGTCGCCCGTATCGTGCGCAGCGAGCCGCTGGACTTCATCCAGATCAACTATTCGGTCAATGCCCCCGACGCTGCCCGCGAACTGCTGCCGCTGTGCCAGGACAAGGGCGTTGCGGTGCTCATAAACCGGGCTTTCGACGATGGCCGCCTGTTCGCCAAGGTCAAGGACCTGGCGTTACCCGGCTGGGCTGCTGAGGCAGGCATTGGCAGCTGGGCGCAGCTGTTTCTCAAGTTCGCCATCAGCCACCCGGCAGTGACCACGGTAATCCCCGCCACCGGCCGGCCCGATCGCCAGCTCGACCAGCTCAAGGCCGGACAAGCACCCATGCTCACCCAGGCGCAGCAACAGGCGCTGATCAAGCAGTTTGCCTGATATCATGCATGGCTGGCGGCGGCGCCTGGACCAAGGGCTGAACATTCAGCCCGGCGAGGGGCCAGCAGTAATCGCCGGCCTGTTGCTGTTCTACCTGCTGTTCACCGGCTACTTCATGCTGCGCCCGGTGCGAGAAACCATGGGCGTCGCCGGTGGAGTAGACAACCTGCAATGGCTATTCACCGGCACCTTCATCGCCACACTGGCCTGCATGCCGCTGTTTGGCTGGCTGGCGGCAAAGGTGCAGCGCAGGTATATCCTGCCTTGGACCTACGGTTTCTTTGCCAGCAACCTGTTGCTGTTCGCGGCGCTGTTTGCCGGCAACCCGGACGATCTCTGGACCGCCAGAGCCTTCTACATCTGGCTATCGGTTTTCAACCTGCTGACCATTTCTCTGGCCTGGAGCGTGCTCGCCGACCTGTTTTCCACTGCGCAGGGCAAGCGCCTGTTCGGCCTGCTGGCCGCCGGGGCCAGCCTGGGCGGGCTCAGTGGCCCAATCGTTGGCACCTTGCTGGTGGCCCCGCTGGGCCATTCCGGGCTGCTGGTGCTGGCAGCAGTGTTTCTGCTGGGCAGTATCGGTGCCGCGCTGTTCCTGCAACGCTGGCGACTGCGCCACCCACTACCAGAACAGGCCGAGCGGGCTGGCTCGCGGCCCTTGGGTGGCAACCCGTTTGCCGGCGCTACCGCCGTGTTGCGCTCCCCGTATCTGCTGGGCATCGCCCTGTTCGTGGTGTTGCTGGCCAGTGTCAGCACCTTCCTGTATTTCGAGCAGGCGCGCATCGTCAGTGAAACCTTCACCGATCGCACCCGGCAAACCCAGGTCTTCGGCCTGATCGATACGGTGGTGCAGGCCTTGGCCATCCTCACTCAGGTATTCCTCACCGGGCGCCTGGCCCGGCGCTTGGGTGTGGGGGTGTTGCTGGTGGCAGTGCCGCTGGTAATGGCTGCGGGTTTCCTGTGGCTGGCACTGGCCCCGGTGTTCGCGGTGTTCGTCGTGGTGATGGTGGTGCGCCGGGCCGGCGAGTACGCGTTGGTGCGGCCAGGGCGGGAGATGCTGTTCACCGTGCTGCCCGCCGAGGACAAGTACAAGGCCAAGAACTTCATCGACACGGTGGTCTACCGAGGCGGCGATGCCCTCAGCGGCTGGGTCAAGCGTGCGCTGGACGTAATGGGTGAGCACCCGCAACTGGCGATGCTGATCGGCGCCGTGATTGCCTTGGGCTGGGCTGCAACCGGTAGCTGGCTGGGCCGCCGCCAGGCCCATCTGGATAACCCGCCGCACGACTGACAGGCGCGCCAAATATGGTGTTGCCGCTTATTTAACGCCACCGGTCCGAACCCTTCGCAATAAAACGAATCCCGCGATATCGCCGAACTCCCAACCTGTGTACGGCAGCTTGCCGTGCATTCCGAAGTCATACGAGGTTTGAACACCATGGCCACTAAAGACAACAGCCGTACCGGCAACCAACAAGGCAGCCAAGGCGGTAACAAGAACCCAGGCAACTTCGCCAACGATCGTGACAAGGCTTCCGAAGCCGGACGCAAGGGCGGCCAGTCCTCTGGCAAGGACATGCCGCACGAGTCGGGCCGCAAGGGCGGCCGCTCGTAATTGACCGACGCGCAGTGCCGGGGCGACCTGGCACTGCAATCAGCCAAAGGGGGAATACCCATGCGACTGACTCCACTGATCATCCTCATGGGCTCGCTGACCTTGGTCGGCGGCTGCTTTGACCGCGACAATGACCACCCGGGCAAGGATGCCGACCCCAGCAAGCCATCACTGCAGATGCAGCAACCCGATACCAAGCCGGCACCGCAGCCTGCGCCCGACCCGGAACCGATGCCGGGGCAGAAACCGAGCCAATAGGCCCACAAGGAGCACGGCATGAGGGTGATGAACCGCGACACCGCTCCAATTTTGCCCATGGCCGCCGAGCGGTCCAGCGTGCAACAGCGCTATCAGGCAATGCTGACAGGCCACTATGACGGCAGCGCCGCATGGCTCGACGAACAACTTTCACGTGCTGCACGCCTGCCGGATGACCTGCCTGACTCACCTTCGAATTTGCCAGCCTGGAGCGCGAGGTGCGCTGGTGATGTAGCCGCCGGCTACGCCGAGTACCTTGAGCAACGCCGGCAAGGCGCACCACGCCGCTTCTTTGCCTGCCGCGCACATGCGCTGTGGTTTCTGCAACAGGTTGCACCGACCAAGGCGGTGGATGGAGCCTGGCTGCACGGCACGCTGCAGCACTGGGGCGACCCACGTTTTCACGGTCTGATCCGGACTTACCTGGAAGAGCTCGGCAATGGTGACCCGCGTTGCAATCATGTGCTGATCTACCAGCGTCTGCTGGGTCGCCTAGGGTGTGTAGAGGCGATGCCACTGGACGATGCACGGTATCTCCAAGGTAGCCTGCAGCTGGCCCTGGGGCAGCATTGCGACACGCACCTGCCTGAGGTCATTGGCTATAACCTCGGCTATGAACAACCACCGCTGCACCTGCTGATCACCACTTACGAGCTGGCAGAGCTCGGCATCGACGGCCACTACTTCCAGTTGCATGTGACGATCGACAATGCCGCCAGCGGCCACGCTCAGCTATCGCTTCAGGCCCTGCGCCAGCTCAGCCCCCAGCACGACCAGCAAGCGTTCTACGACAGGGTGCGCAACGGTTATCGCCTGAACGAGCTGGGTACTGCGGCAGCTGACCTGATCCGCCAGTTCAACCTGCAGGGTGAACTGTTCGCAGCCCTGGAACGCAAGCGTATTTACGGCCAGTTCATGCATGCCGACCGCTGCCGCCTGCAGCAGCGCACTATCAATCAGTGGTTGGCCACACCTGGCGCCATGCCCGAGTTCGTTGCCGCGTTGCAGGCCCAAGGCTGGATTGTGCGGGGCCAGGACCCGGCCCACAGCCGCTGGTGGAAGCTGATCGAAGGGCCTGCGGCGGTTATGTTCGGTGTGTTCAACAGTTACGAGAAACAACTGTGGCACGACTGGATAGCCGACACCTGGCGCCCTACGATCCGCCGTGTCGCGCCCGGTAGCTGGGGCCTGCCCGAATACCCGGGGGAATCACAAGCCGAAATGCCCAGTGAAGCACCCGCCGCGTTGATAGGGCAAATGGCCGGCAACCGCCATGCCACACCTGAGGGCCTGGCGGCGACCCGGGCATACATTCGCACCACCGGGCTGCTTCAGGAGGAACCCCGCTGATGATGCTTGATGCCAGACAAGTCGAGGCCGACCAGGCGTTGCTGCAACTGGGCCAGCGGTTACGCGCCGACGGCTACCGATTTACCTGCGTGACACCCGCGACCCACAGCCGCGTCAATGCCCGCGAGGGTTCCGGACAGGCCAGCAGCTTGCGCGACGTGTTCGGCTGGAGCCGACCTTTCGCCCCAGGCTTGTTATCAAATGATGAACTTCAGTTGCTCGAACGCGCGCAGGTGCTGGCCCCCAGGGGCGAACTGTTGGGCAGTTCGGTGCGCTGGTCCAGCCTGGAAGACCTGCTGCTGGTGCATTCAGCGTTCCCCACCGAGGCCAGCGATGCGGTGTTCTTCGGCCCGGACAGCTACCGCTTTGCCCAGGTCATCCACCAGCACCTGCAGCACAACCCCATGCCGGTCGAGCATGCAGTCGATATCGGCTGCGGCAGCGGGGTGGGTGCGTTGCTGATCGCTCGCGCCGCCCGGCATGCGCAGGTCAGCGCCGTGGACATCAACCCCTTGGCGTTGCGCTACGCCACGATCAACGCGGCGCTGGCGGGGGTGGGTAATGTGTCGATAGCGTCCAGCGACCTGCTGGACGGCATCACCGGTACGTTCGACCTGATTGTCGCCAACCCGCCTTACATGCTCGACCGCAGCGCCCGCACCTATCGCCACGGCGGTGGTGCGCTGGGCGCTGAACTGTCGCTGCGCATCGTTGAGCAGGCATGCGAACGCCTGACCCGCCATGGCACCTTGCTGCTATACACCGGCGTGGCCATTGTCGATGGCCGCGACGCCTTGCTCGAAGCTGTCCGCTTGCGCCTGGCAGGGCCGCAATGGGCCTGGGTATACCGCGAGATCGACCCTGACGTGTTTGGCGAGCAACTGGCCGAACCGGGCTATGAGCAGGTCGAACGCATCGCCGCCGTGGCGCTCACGGTAACCCGTCATCGCTGAGGCAACATGGCCCGGGCCTGCACATTTGGCATCGAGGAGGAATACCTGCTGGTGAGGCTGGACTCAGGGCAGGTCCCTGCAACACCGTCACCTGCGGTAATAGGGCGTTGTCGCGAAGCGTTGGGCCAATATTTTGCCCAGGAAATGTTCCGCAGCCAGATCGAGCTGGCCTCGCCGGTGTTCAACAACCTTCATGAAGCACGTGAGTTCTTCCAGCACAGGCGGCAGCGTTTGAGCGTGGCGCTGGCCGAGGAGGGGATGGGACTGTACGGTGCGGCCAGTCACCCCAGTGCCGCCTGGCTGCGGCAGAAGGCTGCAGCCCCGGCACATTATCAGCAACTGTTCGATGACTACCGGCATGTGGCCCGGCGAAGCCTGCTCAACGGCTTGCATGTGCACGTTGGGGTTCCTCCAGGTTGTGACCGCATGCAACTGATCAACCGCGTGTTGGTCTGGCTGCCGTTGTTGCTGGTACTGAGCACCTCGTCGCCCTTTTGGGCTGGCCAGCGTACCGGCTACATGAGCTACCGCCGAGTGATTTGCGGGGAGTGGCCGCATATGGGCTTGCCCGAAGCCTTGCCGGACTGGGCCGCCTATGAACGCTACCGGGCCTTTTTGCAGCGAACCGGTGCCTTGGCTGCGGATGGCGACTTCTGGTGGGCCATTCGGCCTTCGCGGCGCTTCCCTACGGTGGAGTTGCGTATCTGCGATGGCTGCCCGCAACTGGAAGATGCCCTCTGCATCGCCGCGCTGTTTCGCCATTTGGTGGAGCACGCCATTACTGGTCGCCATGACCTGTTGCCCAGCAACCGCGAACTGCGCTGGATCGCCCAGGAGAACTATTGGCGCGCCATGCGCTATGGGCGCCATGCACAATTCATTGGTATGCACGAGCAACAGCCAGTCACGGCCGAAGGCTGGCTTGGCCAGTTGCAAGAGCAGGTGCCGGTCGACAGCGTGGATGCCGAGCGTGCCTGCCAGCATGCCCGGCACCTGCTGCGCGACGGCACCCATGCCGACCAGCAGTTGCACCGCCTGGCACAGGCCATCGAGGGCGGGCTCGACAAGGCACAGGCGCTGCAGGCCGTGGTGGCGGCCGGGACTTGCAATTAGCCGGGGTTGGCCGACAATGGCCGCGCCCCTTGCAGCCACGCGGAAACACCTGCTCCATGATGCTGATCAAGCAATTCCCCGACATTTCCCTGGATGACACGCTGTTCGTATTCGCCCTCGAGGCCGAGGCTGGCGATGTTTTCACAGAGGTGAACACCGTGTTCACCGGCATTGGCAAAGTCAATGCGGCGATCGCACTGACCAAGGCAATTGCAACCCGCAGGCCCAGACTTATCGTCAACCTTGGCTCGGCGGGCAGCCAGCGCCATGGCAAGGGCCAGGTGGTGTGCTGTAACCGTTTCGTACAACGCGACATGGACGTGACACCGCTGGGCTTTGCCCGTTACGAAACGCCCTTGTCGGGTGTCCCGGTAGTCCTGGAACATGGCGCAGCAATCCCCGGCCTGCCGCTGGAAACCTGTGGCAGCGGTGACAGCTTCGAAATCAACCATGGCGAGGCGCCTTATGACGTGGTCGACATGGAAGCCTATGTGCTGGCGTTGATCGCACGCGGCGAAGGCATTCCGTTTGTGTGCCTGAAATACATATCCGATGATGCCGGCAGCGATGCCGCAGGGGACTGGGCCGTGCAGGTGCACCTGGCGGCCGAGGCATTCAAGCGGGTGCTGTTCAGCCAGGTTTGAGCGCTGATCGAAAACGCGGTGGATGGCACCGGCGTTGCCGGTGTTCGCGGCCAGAACCGGTCCCACAGCGCACCCCCTGACGTGTAGTTGCTGAGCACGGTAGTTGCTGCGAGTGGGACAGGCATGGGTTAGAAGATTTAATGAGTCTGCCAGACCCCGTTGTTACGCTCGCAGTCGGTTCGTGCCTGGCCAAGGCTGGGAGTATCGTAGTAGTAGGTGATCACGCGGGCATCCTTGGGCAAAGCCGGCTTGTCGCCACCGACGGCTTTGGGATTGGCCAGCGCTTCCTGAGTCAAGGGCGCGATGCAGCTCATTGCGGTCCCGAATCGGTCGAGTCGTGATGAGTGGCGGGGGTTCAACGCGCTTGACCAACGGATAGACCGATGCCGGGTTGAACTTTGCAGCCTCTGGCGTTTCCACCGCATATCAGGCTTTTGGAAGGTCAGCCTTGGCAGGTGGCCGGGCAGGGGACGATGCCAGAGCAACGGATGCCTGCCAACCCTGGAGGAAAGCATGGCCAGACATATCATTCATTTCACCGGGCCGATCAATTCGTCGACCTGTGGCAACCTGATCAACACCTGCTCGCGGGCGTTGCAACAGGGCGCCGGGATCCTGCAGTTGAACATCGCCACCATGGGCGGCGAATGCAGTTACGGGTTTACCCTGTACAACTTCTTGCGGGCATTGCCGGTAGCGGTGCATACCCACAACCTGGGCACGGTGGAATCCATGGGTAATATCCTGTTCCTGGCGGGGGAGCGGCGCACGGCGTGCAGCTTCAGCAAGTTCCTGTTCCATCCGTTTCACTGGACCTTGCATGGTTCGGTTGACCATGCGCGGATGGCCGAATATGCAATGAGCCTCGATTACGATCTGGAGTTGTATGCGCAGATCGTTGCCGAACGGACCGAGGGTGCGGCGCAGGTGCTGGATGTGCCGCGATACCTGATGGCCCACCCGCGGATTCTGAGCCCACGCGAGGCCCTGGAGAACGGGATGATCCATTCCGTGGACGAGATGCCGATCGAGCCGGAGTCAGTTCAGTGGAGTGTGCATGCCTAGCGTTTGCCTTGGCGGGCCTCTTCGCAGGTAAACCCGCTCCCGAGGTTCGGCGAAAACATTCCGCGCAGGCTTACCGGACTGACGCCGCAGTGGTTCTGTCGCAAGCCAGTAGCGAGCGGATAAGCGACTTGATCTCACCCTTGAGCCCGGGTGCCTGGTCCAGGTGGGCGAAGCGGTAATCGGCAATTTCATGCCGTGCCTTGGGCTGCGGTGCGTCTGCAAACTCTGCTTCGAATACGTAGTGCATTCGCTCGGAGGTTTCGTGGCGCATCAACAAGGTCAGGGAATCGGCCTGCAACCCGGTTTCTTCGAGCAATTCACGCTCAGCTGCCTGCATGGGCGTTTCGCCAGGTTCAATCTTGCCACCGGGAAGGGTCCAGGCGCCTTTGGACTTTCTCACCCATAACCATTTATGGGTTTGCTTGCCATGTCGGCAGATGATGGTGGCGCGGTCCTTGTTCAACTTCATCAGGCCTCCTGAGCGATGCGCTTGTTTTATGAGGATTCGGCCCTTGGCAGAAACAAACGTTGCGTTTAACCCGACGAACGGTCAAGACAGGGATTTGTCCTTTAATCGTGCACCCACGCAAACATTTTGTCGGCGTCCTTTTCGTGCCACTGGTCCAGCTGCAATCAAAAGCTTTGAGCAGACCCGGCAATAGCCCGCTCGGAACAAAGGCAGGGCACATGCTCATGCGACCAGCCAATCCATCTCAAGGAGAAACCAAATGGCGCAGGACCAAGAGCGAACAAGCCGGCGCGGCGGCACCAAGGAAACCAACCCGGGCAACTTTGCCAACGACCGGGAACGGGCTTCGCGCGCGGGTCACAAGGGCGGGCAGGCTTCTGGCGGCAACTTCGCCAACGACCGCCAGCGGGCTTCGGAAGCGGGGCGCAAAGGTGGTCAGAATAGCCACGGCAGCGGTCGCAGTCAGCAGTGAACACCCTTGCTGACACGCAGCGATTCCGGGTTTGCCGACCCGGAATCGCCCCATGACCTGGCCTGCTCTAGCACCCGGTAACGGCCGCTGGTGCCAATTGCTCGACAAAATATTGAATCTTCTGGCGATGGCCTGATCAATCAGGGAGTCATCCATGGAGAAGAGGAGGCCCCTGCGATGCCTAGCCCACAGCTTTACATCATCGATTACCAACTGCATGGCCAACCGCGCAGTTTCATCATTCGCCTGGAACGCCTGGACAATGCCGAGGCCTGGCATTGGGCAAGTTGCGATGCGGGTATCGGCATCATTCCCAAGTTCGGGCGTGAGAAGATCAGGAAGATCAGCCGGCCGATGGCCGAGCGCTACGGGATTACCGCCGTGAGCTGGCGAATTTCGGGGAGCAAGCCGAACCAGTCGGTGGGGGACCCGGCGGCGACGGTCTAACCCGCCATCTGAGCGCCGGCAGCCCCTGACCAAGGGTGTCAGCTGCCGGTGTACTTCACCGCAGCAGCGGTACGCGAGCTGACCCCAAGCAGCTTGAGCAGCGACGAAACATGTATGCGCACGGTAAACGGGGAGATATTCAGGGCCTTGGCAATTTCCTTGTTGGTCTTGCCCTGGGCAATCAGCCGGAGTACTTCTTGCTGACGGTGGGTAAGTTGCTCCACTGCACATTCGCCACCGAGGTTGGGCAGCAAGCCTGAGGGCGCATACCTGACCAGCACCTCGCCATTGCGTATGGCGAGGATTGCCGCCCCTATCTCATCTGCGGCGATGCTTTTGCCGATGAACCCCTCGACTCCCGTAGCCATCACCTGCTCGACGATAGCGGGGTCGTCGACCATCGACACAATGATCAGCGTGGTGCGTCGAAACTGTTGGCGTAAACGCGCAAGGCACTGGATGTCTACCAGCCCGGGGAAACGCAGGTCGAGGATCAGGGTATCAGGTACCTCCCCGCCATCAGCCAAGGCCATTACTTCATCCAGGTTGCCGGCCTCTTCTATGCAGGCACCCGCAACCACGCGCTTTACGGTGCGCGCCAGGGCTTCCCTGAACAGCGGATGGTCATCCGCCACGATGATGCGACACGTCACGCTTGGCAACTCCCTGTAGCCGCAAGTGTAGAAGGCCATGCTAATTTAGCAGCCTCGGAGAAAGGGTGCTGCCTACGGATGGCAGCAATGCGACCCCGTGCACAGGGAGGCTGGCCATGGACCTGGACAAGAACAACGAACTCGATCAAGCCAACTTGCGCGTGATCGTCGCATGCTGTGCGCTGGTCTACATGACCGTGCTGGGCTTTCTGCCGGGCAGTTCGCCTGCCCCTTATCTGCCGGTCATCTACTACATCGTCACCTTTGTGCTGGTGTCCATCGGTTTGCGCCAGGCCATTGCCCGTTGGCCCGGGAATTACCCTTGGCGACGGGTACTGGGGATGGTGCATGACTACACCGGTACCTGCTTCGGCCTGGTGGTAGGTGGCGAGGCGGCGTTGCCGATCTATGCGGTGATGGTGTGGGTGAACCTGGGCAACGGCATGCGCTTCGGCTCGCGCTACCTGGCGATTGCCACGGTGCTGGCGCTGGCGGCGTTGCTGGTGGTGTACCAGATCACGCCTTACTGGCAGGCCAACCCGTTCATGGTGTTGATGTTGCTTACCACCAGCACGGTCATCCCGGTGTATGCGCACCTGCTGCTGGAGCGCACGCGCAAGGCCTCTGAACAGGCTGCGGCGGCCAACCGCGAGAAATCCCGCTTCCTGGCGCAGGCCAGCCACGACCTGCGCCAACCGATTCACTCTATCGGCCTGTTCACGGCATGCCTGCGCGAGGCGCAGCTGGGCGAAGAGGAGCGGCGACTGGTGGACAGCATCGACCGCTCGCTGCTCAATGTATCGCAGCTTTTTCGCTCGATTCTTGACCTTTACACCCTGGACAACGGGCGCGTGCAACCGCGCAGCGAGACATTCGCCCTGGCCGGATTTCTGGCGGAGCTGGTGCGTCAGAACACCGAGCCCGCCCGCTGGGCCGGGGTGGAGATACGCTTGCGGCCCTGCGCGTACTGGACCTGCACCGACCGCGGCATGCTGACGACCATGGTGCAGAACGTACTGTCCAACTGCTTCAAATATGCGGCGCATCGCCCGCTGCTGCTGGCGGTACGGCGCTGCGACGAAGGCCTTGCCATCGTCGTTTATGACCAGGGGCGAGGCATAGACGAAGCGCACCAGCGGTTGGTGTTCGAAGAGTTCTACCGGGTACGCCAGGTACGCGACAACGATGTCGAGGGTGTGGGCCTGGGTTTGTCGATTGTGCGGCGGCTGGGGCATCTGATGGGCCTGAAAGTAAAGCTGCGTTCGCGGCCAGGCCACGGCACGGCGGTCAGCCTGCAAGGCTTGCCGCGCCTCAGCGCTCAGCCAGCCCTGGTTGTGGGCGAGCGCTCGCCGGCAGCGGCCGGCCTGCTTGGCGGCTTGCGGGTATGCCTGGTAGAGGACGACCACAATGTGCTGCGGGCGACCTCGGCGCTGCTGCAGCGCTGGGGGTGTGAAGTAGAGGCGCACAGTTCGCCTGCTGGTTTGAGCAGTGATTGTGAAGTGATCGTTGCCGATTATGACTTGGGGCAGGAGGCAACCGGGGTCGACTGCATCGACCGGTTGCGGGCCCAGCGCGGCTGGGACGTACCCGCGTTGATCATGACCGGGCACGACCCGGAGAAGATTCAGGCAGCGGTGCATGAGCGCAATATCGCCGTGCTTTCCAAGCCGGTACGCCCAGCTGAACTGCGTGCGGCCCTGCGCGCATTGCGCGAGGAGCCTGCGGCGCCGGCGCTTTAGACCGGCGCAAGGGCGCAGGGGTTGTGCGTGGGTTATTGCAGGATGATCGCCTGGCCTTCCTTCATGCAGGAGGGCGTGGGCTCGTACAGGCCCATGCCGGCGACCGCGACGATGCCACCGCTGGGCATCTGGCACTCGTACCGGCCTTTGGCGGTGGTGGCGGTGTAGTAGGTGATGGTGCTGTCACTGCGCACGTCGGCGACATTGGAAACCTTGGTGTTCAGAATGAACTCGGTGCGCTGCTTGAGCGTGTCTTCGGAGGGTTTGATGGTCTGGCAGCCGGCGACGCCGGCAAGGAGGGCGGCACTGAGGACGAGCTTGAGGGCGTGCATGATGGGAGCTTCCTTGGCGTTGTTATCGCTGGACTATAACGCCGAGGGACGAGGTGGGCGATTAGGGCAGATGTACGAGGTGGCCCTTGGCCTTTATGTAACCTGTGCGTGCCTCTTCGCGGTCCGATGTACCCGCGAAGAGGCACGCGAGGTCAACAAGTCACTCAGGCTGTTTCAGCACCAAGGTCAGGATGTCATAGCTGGCTACCAGCTCACCCAGCTGGTTGGTCACCTCTACATCCCACGCCACCACACCCTGCGGCTGGCCCAGCGGGCTGGTCTTGCCCTGGTCGATCTTGCGCTTGCAGGTGAGGCGCGCCTGAATGGTATCGCCGATGCCCACCGGGTTGATGAAACGCAGGGTGTCCAGGCCATAGTTGGCCAGTACTGGCCCGGCGCCAGGCGATACGAACAGGCCGGCAGCTGCCGACAGAACGAAATAGCCGTGAGCAATGCGTTTACCGAACTGCGATTGCTTGGCGGCGATTTCGTCGAAGTGCATATAGAAGTGGTCACCCGATAGGCAGCCGAAGTTGACCAGGTCTGCTTCGGTGACGGTGCGGCGATGGGTTAACAGGGATTCACCGATGCGCAGCTGCTCGAAGTAGCGGCGGAACGGGTGCACTTCGGTCTCGATCACTTCACCACCGCGTACGTATTCGCCGGTGACTGCCGTAAGCATGCTTGGCGAGCCCTGTACGGCGGCGCGTTGCAGGTAGTGCTTGACCGCGCGCAAGCCACCCAGCTCTTCGCCGCCACCGGCCCTGCCCGGGCCGCCATGCTTGAGCTGCGGCAGAGGCGAGCCGTGGCCGGTGGATTCCTTGGCGGCTTCGCTGTCGAGGACCAGCAGGCGGCCATGCCAGGCAGCCGCCACCGGAATGGCCTTGGCAGCGATGCTGCGGTCGGCGGTGACCAGTGTCGCCACCAGGCTGCCTTTGCCTCGGGCGGCCAGCGCCAAAGCTTCGTCGAGATCGTCATAGGCCATCAGCGTGCTGACCGGGCCGAACGCTTCGATATCGTGGGCGCCGCCTTCGGCATGCGGGTCGCGGGCCTGCAGCAGGGTTGGGGCAAAGAATGCACCCTCGGCCACGCCCTCGCCACGCGGAGCAAAGCCATCGCTGGCGCCGAACAGCTGATCACAACTGTTTAGCAGGCTGCGCACCCGCTCGGCCACGTCGTGCTGCTGGTCGTGAGAGGCCAGGGCGCCCATGCGTACGCCTTCCAGCGACGGGTCACCCACTACCACCTTGCTCAACCGCTCGCGCAAGCGCGTGGCAACTGCGTCGATGTGCTTGGCCGGCACGATGGCGCGGCGGATGGCGGTGCACTTCTGCCCGGCCTTGGTGGTCATTTCACGCACCACCTCTTTGATGTACAGGTCGAACTCTTCGCTGTCTGGCGTTACGTCCGGGCCGAGGATGGCGCAGTTCAGCGAGTCGGCTTCGGCGGTGAACGGTACCGAATTACGTATCAGGTTCGGCGTGACGCGCAATTTGGCGGCGGTATCGGCGGAACCGGTGAAGGTCACCACGTCCTGGCCTTGCAGGCGGTCGAGCAGGTCGCCGGTGCTGCCGATCACCAGTTGCAGGCTGCCCTCTGGCAGCAGGCCGGAGGCGTTCATCAGGCGTACGACGGCTTCGGTCAGGTAGCTGGTGGAAGTGGCCGGCTTGACGATGCACGGCATGCCCGCCAGGAAGGTCGGGGCGAACTTTTCCAGCATGCCCCAGATGGGGAAGTTGAAGGCGTTGATGTGCACCGCCACCCCGGCGCGCGGCACCAGGATGTGGCTGCCGGCAAAGTGACCTTGCTTGCCCAGCGGGATCGCCGGGCCCTCGTGCACCAGGTTGCCCGACGGCAGCTCGCGGCTGCCGATGCCGGCATAGGCGAACAACGTGGCGTTGCCGCCTTCGATGTCGATCCAGCTGTCGGCACGGGTGGCGCCGCTATGGTGCGACAGGGTGTACAGCTGTTCCTTGCGTTCGGCCAGGTACAGGGCCAGCGCTTTCAGGCGTGCAGCGCGTTGCTGGAAGTCCATGGCCATCAGGCTGGCCAGGCCGCGAGCACGGGCGAAGTCGACGGCTTCGGCGAAGTCCGGGCGCTCTTCGTGGCTGTAGGCCAGTACGTGGCCGTCAAGGGCGCTGCGCAGGGCCTGGGCGCCGTGCTGGCCGAGCCAGCGGCCGGCGATGAAGCTTTGCAGGGTAGGGGCGGCAGACATGCTGTTCTCCATGCTTTTCAAATTTAAGGGGGCGCTGTTACCACAGCGCCAGGGTGTAGCCGATGATCAGGCGGTTTTCGTCCACGGCGTTGGTCAGGCCATTGCCGGAACGGAAGGTGACGTTGCGCCAGCGCAGGCTCACGTCCTTGAACGGGCCGCTCTGGATGACGTAGGTGATGTCGGTGTCGCGCTCGCGCTCGCGGCCATTGCTGACAGTGGCGGTTTCGGCGTGGCGGCCGTCGGTGTAGCGGGTCATGAAGCTCAGGCCGGGGATGCCCATCGCGACAAAGTCGTAGTCATAGCGCACTTGCCAGGAGTCCAGCCCGGCGCGGGTGAAAGTGTTGTAGGTCACCAGGTTGACGGTGAACGGGTCGCCGCCGTTGACGAACGGGAAGGCACTGTCGCCGGACATTTGTTGCCAGGTGGCGGTGAACTTGTGCGCGCGCACGCCCAAGGTGAACATGGCGTTGAAGTTGCGGTTGTCGATGTTGCCGGCACGCTCGGCGCCGTCGTTGCGGCTGTCGAAGTAGCGCAGGTCGCTGCGCAGGCTCACGCCTTCGCTCAAGGGGCGGGTATCGATCAGGCCGACGAACTGCTGGCGGTAGATGTCCTCGAGCTTGGCGTAGTAGTAGCTGACGCTGGTTTGCGGGGTGATGGCGTAGCTGCCACCGCCAAAGTCCAGGTGGTCACTGCTGGCAGCGCCGTAGCCGATGTCGTCGCGGCCCGAGGAGTCGCGCAGGTTGGCCTTGGTCAGGCGGCCGACGTTGAAGGTCAGGCCATCGACATCCTGGCTGGTCAGCAGGCCGCCCTGGAAGGTGGACGCCAGCAGGCGGGTGTCGTTGTAAACCACCACCGGCAAGATTGGCTGCAAGGTGCCTAGGCGCAGGGTGCTTTTGGACACGCGGATTTTGCCGGTCAGGCCCAGTTCGCTGTAATCATCAACCGGTTCGTGGCTGTTCGGGCCGAAGGGCAGCAGCCCGGTATTGCGGCGGTCGCGGCTGGAGTCGAGCTTGATACCCAGCTGGCCCATGGCGTCAACGCCAAAGCCGACCGGGCCCTCGGTGAAGCCGGACTCCAGCTTGGCGGTAAAGCCCTGGCCCCATTCCTCTGCCTTGGCCTGCGGGGCGTTGCTCTGGCGAAAGTCGCGGTTGATGTAGTGGTTGCGCAGCTCCAGGCGTGCGTGGCTGTCACCGATGAAATCGGCCATCGCCGGCACTGGCAACGCAAGGGTGGCCAGGCAGGCAGCTGACATGAAGTGAGTGCGGTTCATTGTTGTTGTTTTACCCGACATGGTTGTTCGTCCTTGAGGTCAGTGCTTGCTGGCGCCGGCAGCGCCGATACCGGTCATGGAGCGGATGAACTGGGCCAGGTAGCGGCCCCGCTCTTCAGTGGCACGTTCGGAGCTGTCGGTAACCGAGAACACCCACGCACTGAGGAATGCCAGGCTCATGGAGAACAACGCCGGGTTGCTGTACGGGAACAGCGCTTTCTCGTGATGCAGCACGTTGACCCACACTGCCGGGCCCAGTACCACCAGCAGCACCGCCGACGCCAGGCCGGCCATGCTGCCGCACACCGCGCCGCGAGTGGTCAGGCCCTTCCAGAACATCGAAAGGAGCAGTACCGGGAAGTTGACCGAGGCAGCCACCGCCAGCACCAGGCCGGACAGGAAGGCGATGTTCTGCGACTCGAACATCAGGCCAAGCAGCACCGCCAGCAGGCCGATCAGCAGGGTGGCGATACGCGATACGCGCATTTCTTCCTGCTCGGTGGCCTTGCCTTGGCGGATCACGCAGGCATACAGGTCGTGGGAGACCGCCGATGCGCCGGACAGCGCCAGGCCGGCGACCACGGCCAGGATGGTGGCAAAGGCCACAGCGGAGATGAAGCCAAGGAACAGGTTGCCACCGACAGCCTGGGCCAGGTGCACGGCGATCATGTTGCCGCCGCCAATGATTGCACCGGTCGCGTCGCGGTAGGACGGCTCGGTGCCGACCATCACGATGGCACCAAAGCCGATGACGATCAGCAGCAGGTAGAAGTAACCGATGAAACCAGTGGCGTAGAACACGCTCTTGCGGGCTTCCTTGGCGTCACTGACGGTAAAGAAGCGCATCAGGATATGCGGCAGGCCGGCGGTGCCGAACATCATGCCCAAGCCGAGGGAAATGGCATCCACCGGGTTGGACAGCAGGCCCCCCGGGGCCATGATGGCCTGGCCCTTGGCATGCACGGCGACGGCGCTGGCGAACATGGCTTCGGTGCTGAAGCCGAAGTGCTTGAGCACCATGAAGGCCATGAAGCTGGTGCCCGACAGCAACATCACCGCCTTGATGATCTGCACCCAGGTGGTGGCGAGCATGCCACCGAAGGTGACATAGGCAACCATCAGTACACCGACCAGCATCACGGCGTACAGGTAGCTGATGCCGAACAGCAGCTCGATCAGCTTGCCGGCGCCGACCATCTGCGCCACCAGGTACATCAGCGCCACCACCAGGGTGCCGAACGCCGAAGTCAGGCGCACCGGGGTTTGTGCCAGGCGGTAACTGACTACGTCGGCAAAGGTGTACTTGCCCAGGTTGCGCAGGCGTTCGGCGATCAGGAACAGAATGATCGGCCAGCCGGCCAGCACGCCCAGGGCATACAACAGGCCGTCATAGCCGTTCATGAACATCATCGCGGAAATGCCCAGGAAGGAGGCGGCGCTGATCATGTCGCCGGCAATCGCCAGGCCGTTCTGCATGCCGGTCAGGCCCCCACCGGCGGTATAGAAGTCGCTGGCCGAACGGGTGCGCAAGGCCGCCCAGCGGGTGACCAGCAGGGTGAAGCAGACGAACACCATGAACATCGAGATGGCGGTCCAGTTCATTGTGCGCACTCCTGCTTGACCTTTTCGTTGAGCGGGTCGAGCACATTGTTGGCGCGGTGTACGTAGATGCCGGTCAGGGCGAAGGACAGCAGCACCATCAGCACCCCCACCAGCATGCCGACTGTGGTCACACCGCCGCTAAGGGATTGGCCAAGGGTACTGGGTGAGAACGCCACCAACAGGACGAAGCCGTAGTAGATCACCAGCATGGCCAAGGTCAGGCTGCCGTTGAGGCGGCGTTTACGCCGCACCAGGTGTTGGAAATCGGGGTGGTTGGCGATGCTTTCTATGCGTTCGGGTGTCATGGCAAGCGATCTCTTGGTTTTGTAATTGTTTTGTTGAGGTCACGCGGGTGTTGCGGTATTGCAAAGGGCCTCTTCGCGGGCATGCCCGCTCCCACAGGGAGGCTGTTGCCCTCAGCCTTTGTGCGGTCCCTGTGGGAGCGGGCGCGCCCGCGAAGCAGGCGGCGCGGTCTTAAAGCTGGTCGAAGTCGAGCACCACCTTGTCGCTTACCGGGTAGGTCTGGCACGACAGCACATACCCGGCTGCCACTTCGTAGTCTTCCAAGGCATGGTTGCTGTCCATTTCCACTTCCCCCTCGATCACCCGGCATTTGCAGGTCGAGCACACGCCGGCCTTGCACGAGTAGGGCAGTTCCGCACCGATGGCATTGCCAGCGTCCAGCACGTTCTGGGTGTTGCGTGGCAGGTCGAAGGTGAGGGCACGGCCGTCGCTGATCACGGTGATGTGGCTGAGCGCGGAATCCACCTGGCGCGCGGCCTCACGGGCTTCGCGGCGGGCTTCGCTGCCGGCGGCGGCGAACAGCTCGAAATGAATGCGCTCCTTGCCCAGGCCATTGGCCTGCAGGCTGTCACGCACGGTTTCGGTCATCGCCTGGGGGCCGCAGATGAAGGCGGCGTCCAGGCCTGGCACATCCAGCCAACGGGAGAACAGCTGGCCGCACTTGTCCGCATCGATGCGACCGTTGTACAGGTCGACATCCTGCTGCTCGCGGCTGAACACGAAAATCAGGTTCAGCCGGTCGAGGTAGCGGTTTTTCAGGTCTTCGAGCTTGTCGCGGAACAGCGCGCCAGAGCTGGAGCGGTTGCCGTACAGCAAGGTGAAGCGGCTGTGCGGCTCACTGTCCAGGGTGGTGCCAATAATCGACAGGATTGGGGTAATGCCGCTACCAGCGGCCACGCCCAGGTAATTGCCCTGGCGGGCAGCGTCCAGCGGCACGAAGAAGCTGCCCGCTGGCGGCATCACCTCCAGTTGCTGGCCGGCCTTGAGCACTTCATTGGCAAACGCCGAGAAACGCCCGCCTGGCACGCGCTTGACGGCCACGCGCAGCTCGCCGTCCTGCACGGCGCTGCAGATAGAGTAAGAGCGGCGGACCTCTTCGTTGTCCAGCTGCGTGCGCATGACCAGGTACTGGCCCTGGGTAAAGCGGAACTGCGCCTGCAGGTGCTCGGGCACGTCGAAGGCAATCGAAACCGCATCACGGGTTTCGTTGCGCACTTGCTTGATGGTCAGGCTGTGAAACTGGCTCATGGCGTTCTCCACGGCTCAAATGCATTTGAAATAGTCGAACGGCTCCAGGCACTCGCGGCAGCGGTACAGCGCCTTGCAAGCGGTGGAGCCGAACTGGCTGAGCAATTCGGTATGGGCGCTGCCGCACTGCGGGCAGCACACCTGGGGTGTTTCACCTAGCAGGCTGCGCTTGCTGGCGCTGCCTTGCGGCGGAGCGATGCCGTAGAGGCGCAGGCGCTCGCGGCCCAGCTCGCTGATCCAGTCGGTGCTCCAGGCCGGGGTCAACCGGCGCTCAAGATCCGGTGCGGGGAAGCCCGCCTGCTCCAGCGCCTGGCGGATATCACCCTCGATCACCTCGGTGGCCGGGCAGCCGGAGTAGGTCGGCGTGACCACCAGGTGCAGGTGGCCGGCGCGCCAGTCGAGGTCGCGGACTATTCCCAGGTCGACCACGCTGACCACAGGCACTTCCGGGTCCATGACCTGGGCAAGGACCTCCCAGGCCCGGGCCAGGTCGTCGCCGCGTGGCGGCCGCGCGCCACGGTCGCCGGCAATCAGCTCACCAGGTTGCATCGGGGTAAGCCCTTGGCAGGAACTGCATCTCGGCCAGCAGCAGGCCCAGGTGCTCGGTGTGCAGGCCTTTGCGACTGTCCAGGTAGAAGTGGCTGGCAGCCTTGGGCAGCGGCAGCTCGACCGAAGCGAAAGTCTCGCTCACCTGTTTGAGCCACGCGGCACCCACAGTTGCCGGGGCAGCGGCAATACCCGCTTCGGCCAACCGCACCTCGTTGTCGCTGGCGGCCGTCAGTTCGACGGTGAAGCGCCACAGTGCCGGAATGGCGGCGAGCATGCGTTGGCGGCTTTCTTCTGTACCGCCCCCCATACGCTGTACCCACTCGCTGGAACGGCGCAGGTGGTAGGTGACTTCCTTGAGTGCCTTGGCGGCGATACCGGCGATACGCTCGTCGCGGGACCCGACCAGGCCCTGTAGCACGGCGAAGTGCCAGGCGTCGTAGAGGAACTGCTTGGTCATGGTCACGGCGAAATCACCGTTGGGTTGCTCGACCAGCAGCAGGTTGCGGTAGGCGCGCTCGTCTCGGCGGAAGGCCAGGGCGTCGGCGTCGCGACCGTCGTCAAGCAGTTCGGCTGCGTATTCCAGCCAGTTGCGGGCCTGGCCGACCAGGTCGAGGCCAACGTTCATCAGGGCCAGCTCTTCTTCGATGGCAGGGGCGTGGCCACACCATTCGCAGAGGCGCTGGCCTTGGACCAGGGCACTGTCGCCGAGCAGCAACAGATAAGGGATCAGGGCTTCGTTGTGCATGGCCAACCTCACATGTGTCCGACTTCATCGGGCAGCTCGTAGAAGCTGGCATGGCGGTAGACCTTGTCGTCCGAAGGAGCGAACAGCGGGTCTTTCTCGTCGGGGGAGGAGGCGGTGATCAGCGCCGAAGGCACTACCCACAGGCTGACGCCCTCGCTGCGGCGGGTGTACAGCTCGCGGGCATTTTCGATGGCCATGGCGGCGTCGGCGGCGTGCACGCTGCCGACATGCTTGTGGTTAAGGCCGTGCTTGCTGCGCACGAACACTTCGTAGAGGGTCCAGACAGACATTTTCGATCTCCGCATCAATCGCCGCTCAGGCGGCGTTCTTGTTCTGTTGCTTGCGCGCGTAGGCCACGGCGGCCTCGCGTACCCAGGCGCCGTCCTCGATGGCCTTGCGGCGGGTGGCGACACGTTCCTGATTGCACGGGCCGTTGCCCTTGATCACTTCGTAGAACTCGTCCCACTGGATTTCGCCGAAGTCGTAGTGACCGCGCTCGGCGTTCCACTTCAGTTCAGGGTCGGGGGCGGTGCAGCCGAGCAGTTCGAGCTGCGGCACGGTCTGGTCGATGAAACGCTGGCGCAGTTCATCGTTGGTCTGGCGCTTGATCTTCCAGGCCATGGACTGTGCGCTGTTCGGGGAGTGTTCGTCGCTGGGGCCGAACATCATCAGCGATGGCCACCACAGGCGATTGATCGCGTCCTGGACCATCTCGCGCTGGGCCTGTGTGCCGTGACGCATCATGGTCAGGAGGATTTCGTAGCCCTGGCGCTGGTGAAAGCTCTCTTCCTTGCAGATACGGACCATTGCGCGGGAGTAGGGGCCATAGGAGGTGCGCTGCAGCACCACCTGGTTGACGATTGCGGCGCCATCCACCAGCCAGCCCACTGCGCCCATGTCGGCCCAGCTGAGGGTGGGGTAGTTGAAGATGCTCGAATACTTCGCCTTGCCGCTGTGCAGCTTGGCGATCTCCTCGTCGCGGTCGGCGCCCAGGGTCTCCATGGCGCTGTACAGGTACAGGCCGTGGCCGGCCTCGTCCTGGATCTTTGCCATCAGTTGCAGCTTGCGCTTGAGGCTAGGCGCGCGGGTGACCCAGTTGCCTTCGGGCAGCATGCCGACGATTTCCGAGTGGGCGTGCTGGGAAATCTGCCGGATCAAGGTCTGGCGGTAGGCCTCGGGCATCCAGTTCTTGGCTTCGATCTTGATTTCGGCGTCGATCTTTTCCTGGAAGTTGCGCTCCTCGGGGGACATTTCTTCCAGCGACTTGACGCGCTTGACTCCGGTTTCCACTAGCTGTGCGTACATGTGCTGCGACTCCTGCTAAGGCATGAGTCATTTGTAAGCGATACAAAACACAACGTCAAACAGTTTTAGGTGTATCACATAAGATTTGTGTATCGCTTTTCGACCTCTTCGCAGGTAAACCCGCTGCCACAGGGGTTGCGCGGGACCTGCAAGCGCGCATAAAACGCAAAAAAAAGCCCCGGACTATGCCGGGGCCGAAGAGGCAGCCGAATGAATCAGCTGGCCAACCGTTTGTCGTACACGTGGCACGCCTTGCCCTCGGAACGCTTGAGCGTGCCGCAAGGCTGCAGGTGCACCTGGGTGCTGATGCCGATGTAGGTCTTGATCTGTTTGCTCAGCTCCCCGATAACCAGCTTGCGCTGGCCTTCATCGAGGTGCTGGCACTCCGCACGCAACTCAACATGCACCTCTACGCTGTCCAGGTTGCCATTGCGATACAAATGAATCTCATACATCTCGGAAAGCTGTTTTATTTTTAATACCTGTTCCTCGATCTGGGTCGGGAACACGTTGACGCCGCGAATGATCAGCATGTCGTCACTGCGCCCGGTAATCTTGCCGATCCGCCGCATCGGCCTGGCGGTGCCGGGCAGCAGGCGGGTGAGGTCACGGGTGCGGTAGCGCACCATCGGAAGCGCCTCTTTGCTTAGCGAGGTGAACACCAGTTCGCCCAGCTGACCGTCTGGCAATACTTCGCCGGTGACCGGGTCGATGATTTCGGGGTAGAAGTGGTCTTCCCATATGGTCGGGCCGTCCTTGGTTTCGATGCATTCCATGGCCACCCCGGGGCCCATGATTTCCGACAAACCATAGATGTCGAGGGCATTGATGCCCAGGCGCTGCTCGATCGAGCGACGTAGTTCATCGGTCCAAGGTTCGGCACCGAAAATGCCCAGGCGTAGCTTGAGGTCATGCGGGTCGATGCCCTGGCGCTCGATCTCGTCGGCCAGGTTGAGCATGTAGGACGGTGTGACCATGATGATGTCGGGCTGAAAGTCGCGGATCAGCTGCACCTGCTTCTCGGTCTGGCCACCCGACATCGGGATTACCGTACAGCCCAGGCGCTCGGCGCCGTAGTGCGCACCAAGCCCGCCAGTGAAAAGCCCATAGCCGTAGGAAACATGCACTTTGTCACCCTTTCGCCCGCCGGCCGCACGGATCGAGCGCGCCACGACGTTCGCCCAGGTGTTGATGTCATTCTGGGTGTAACCGACCACCGTCGGCTTGCCGGTGGTGCCGCTGGAAGCATGCAGGCGCACCACCTCTTCCTGGGGGACGGCGAACATCCCGTAGGGGTAGTTGTCGCGCAGGTCGTTCTTGCCGGTGAAGGGGAACTTCGCCAGGTCTTCCAGGCACGTGAGGTCGTCGGGGTGGGCGCCGCATTCGGCAAAGCGCTGGCGGTACAGCGGCACATTGTCGTAGGCGTGCTTCAGGCTCCAGCGCAGGCGCTCCAGCTGGTGCTGGCGCAGGGCGTCGACACTGGCGGTTTCCATCGGGTCCAACAGGGCACGGTCGGCATCATGGTACATGTTCATGGCTTCACTCGAATTGTTCTTGTACGCCGCGCGCCAGCGGTTGCAAGCCACGCGGTGAGTGTCATGAGCGCAGCATATACGGCTGCGTTCGGTTCGGTAACAGGCTGATGGTCTGATCCGCTCAGAGGCGCTCGATGACCATGGCTATGCCTTGGCCAACCCCGATGCACATGGTGCAAAGGGCATAGCGCCCGGCGGTTGCTTCCAGCTCGTGGAGGGCGGTTGTAACCAGCCGCGCACCACTCATGCCCAGCGGATGGCCGAGGGCGATGGCTCCGCCGTTGCGGTTGACCCGGGGGTCGTCGTCGGCCAGGCCCAGCTCGCGCAACACTGCCAAACCCTGGGCGGCGAACGCTTCGTTGAGTTCGATGACGTCCAGGTCGGCCAACGACAATCCCGTAAGCTCAAGCACCTTCCGGGTTGCGGGTACCGGGCCGATGCCCATCAGCCGCGGCTCAACCCCGGCCACCGCCATGCCGACGATACGGCCGCGGGCTTTCAGGCCATGGCGCCGGGCAGCGGCGCTGCTGGCCAGCAGCAGGGCACAGGCGCCGTCGTTGACGCCGGAGGCATTGCCGGCGGTGACGCTACCGCCCTCACGGAATGGCGTGCCGAGGCGGGCCAGTTGTTCCAGCGTCGTGTCGCCGCGCGGATGCTCGTCGTGCTCCACCCGTTTGGCCGGTCCTTTACGCTGCGGGATCTCGACCGGTACGATTTCTTGCGCCAGCCGGCCGCAGGCCTGAGCTGCAGCCGCCTTGTGCTGGCTGCGCAGGGCGAAGGCATCCTGATCGACGCGGGAAATGCCAAACTGTTCAGCCACGTTCTCGGCGGTTTCCGGCATCGAATCGGTGCCGTAGGCAGCCTTCATCAGTGGGTTGACGAAGCGCCAACCGATGGTGGTGTCGAACAACTCCGCTGCGCGGCCGAACGCCTGCTCCGACTTACCCATCACGAAGGGCGCACGCGACATCGACTCTACGCCGCCAGCCAGCATCAGCCCGGCTTCACCGCAGCGCAGGGCGCGGGCCGCGTTGCCGATGGCGTCCAGGCCCGAACCACACAGTCGGTTGATCGTGGTCCCGGGCACTTCCATCGGCAGCCCGGCCAGCAGGCTGGCCATGTGCGCCACGTTGCGATTGTCTTCGCCGGCCTGGTTGGCACAGCCGAGGATCACGTCGTCGATCGCTTTCCAGTCAAGCTCGGGGTGGCGCTGGATCAAGGCCTTCAGTGGGATGGCGGCGAGGTCGTCGGCACGTACGCCGCTCAAGGCCCCGGCATAGCGGCCGATGGGGGTGCGCACGGCGTCGATGATCAAGGCATCGGCGAGGGTGGGTTCAGTCATGTTGTGTCTCCTGCGCCAGCACGGTGCCGCGCACTTTGTAGGATTTGCCATGGAACATCGCCACCAGCTCACCGCGCTGGTTGTGGATGCGCACGTCGTACAGGCCGGTGCGGCCTTTGCGGCTGACCTCGCTGGCGTCGGCGGTGAGCACGTCATCGCGCAACGCCGGGGCCAGGTAGTCAATGCTGCAGCCCAGCGCCACGGTGGCCTGGTCATAGCTGTTACAGGCAAAAGCAAACGCCGAGTCGGCCAGGGCGAAGAGGAACCCGCCATGGCACGTGCCGTGGCCCTGGATCATGTCGGCGCGTACCGTCATACGCAGGCTTGCCCGGCCCGGGCCGGCATCCAGCAGGCTGATGCCCAGGCCCTGAGTGGCCGGGTCGCGGGCATACATGGCGTCGGCACAGGCGTGTGCCAGTTCGAGTTCAGTCATGCAGGGTGCCTCCTTTGGCCTCGCAGCGACGTAACAACAGGGAAGGGCGGTAGCGGCTCTCGCCATAGCTGCGCTGCAGGTTGTCGAGCACGCGCAGGGTGTGGGCAATACCGATGTTCGTCGCCCAGGCCAGCGGGCCGCAGGGGTAATTGACACCGGCGCGCATGGCCAGGTCGATGTCGGCGGCGCTGCCGACGCCCTGCAGCACTGCATCGGCGGCCTCGTTGGCGAGCATTGCCACGGTGCGCAGTACCACCAGGCCGGGCAGGTCGGCGACCGCAGTGACCTTGAGGCCGGCCCGCTGCAGCAGGGCCACCGCCTGGTCGCGGGCGCTTTCGGTGGTATTGCCCGACCAGCTGATGGCAATCCGCGAGGCAGTGCTGTAGTCCAGCGCGAGATCGAGCAGCACCAGGTTGCGCAGCCCATCTTCACGGGCGCGCTGGCTGGCGAGGCGGCCATCGGACAATGCCAGGGTGGCATCACCGACCTGGATCACGCCGCTACCGGCACGCTGGGTCACGACGATGTCGTTCTGGCGCAGGCGTTCGACCAGTGGCTGAAGTACACCCAGTTGCCCCTCGATAACGCAGGCTTCGGCCATGGTGGAGCTGTGCAATTCGACCGGTGCAGGGCGCTCGGCGCCTTCGGCGTAGCTATAGAAGCCTTGCCCAGTCTTGCGGCCGAGGCGGCCGGCATCCACCAGCTCTTTTTGCACCAGTGAAGGCTGGAAGCGGAAGTCCCCATAGAACGCATCGAACACTGAGCACGTAACGGCGTAGTTGACGTCGTGGCCGATCAGGTCGGTAAGCTCGAACGCCCCCATGCGGAAACCACCCGCATCGCGAAGCAGCGCATCAAGGCTGGCGCAGTCCGCTGCTCCTTCCTGTAGCAGGCGCAGGCTCTCGGCATAGAAAGGCCGTGCCACACGGTTGACGATAAAGCCCGGTGTCGAGCGCGTGTGCACCGGCTGTTTGCCCCAAGCCTGGGCGGTGTCGTAGATACACGCGGCCACGGCCGGTTCGGTTGCCAGGCCTGACACCACCTCGACCAGCGCCATCAGCGGTGCCGGGTTGAAGAAGTGCATGCCCACCACCTGCTGCGGGCGTGCAAGGCCTGCAGCCAGGCTGGTAATGGACAGCGACGAAGTGTTGCTGGCAATGATGCAATCAGCCGTGCACAGGGCTTCTAGCTGGCTGAAGAGCGCCTGCTTGACCTGCAGGTTCTCGACGATGGCTTCGATCACCAGGCCGGCATCAGCCAATGCTTCGAGCGTGTCGACCGGGCATAGCCGAAGGCTGATCATTTCGCGCTCTACGGCCTGCAGCTTGCCTTTTTCCACGAGCCGGGCGAGTTGCCGGTCTATACCGGCCACTGCCTGGGCGGCAGCCCCCGGGCGGTTGTCGTAAAGCTTTACCGGGTGACCGGCCTGGGCGGCGACCTGGGCGATGCCGGCGCCCATGGCACCGGCACCGATCACCGCTACTTGCGCTGTGCTTGCGAGTGCGCCCATGTTCAGCGCCCCTTGAATGCGGGTGTGCGCTTGTTCATGAAGGCGCTCACGCCTTCACGGTAGTCCTCGCTGCGCCCGGCCAAGCGTTGCAGGTCGCGCTCGAGTTCCAGTTGTTCATCGAAGCCGTTGTCGAAACTGGCATTGAGGCTGCGCTTGATCAGCGCAAGGCCATAGGTGGGCTGGCTGGCGAGCTGGCGAGCGAGGGTGAGGGCTTCGTCGCGCAGTGCGGTATCGTCCACCACGCGGTGGATCAGCCCCCATTGCTGAGCCTGTTCGGCACCAAGCCGCTCGCCCAGCATGGCCAGTGCTTTAGCCCGCGCCATGCCGACCAGGCGCGGCAGCAACCAGGTACCACCAGAGTCCGGCACCAGGCCGATCTTGCAAAATGCCTGAATGAAGCTGGCCGATCGCCCGGCCAGCACCAGGTCGCAGGCCAGTGGGATGTTGGCACCGGCGCCGGCGGCCACACCATTTACCGCACAGATCACCGGCAGCGGCAGGTCGCGCAGGGTGCGCACCAACGGGTTGTAGAACTTGTCGATCGATTCGCCCAGGTCTGGCACCTCGGCGTCTGGGGCGACGTTACGGTCGGACAGGTCCTGGCCGGCGCAAAAGCCGCGGCCCTCAGCCGTCAGCAACAGCACCCGTGCATCACTGCTCTGGCGAACTTGCTTGAGGGCTTCGCGCACTTCAAGGTGCATGGCGGCGTTGAAGCTGTTCAGCTGCTCGGGGCGGTTCAAGGAGAGGAAGGCCACGCCGTCCTCGATGGAAAACAGGATGTGCTGGAAAGTCATGACAGACTCGCTCCGTCAGTCGAGGGGTAAATGATCAGCGGCCTTGGAAGCGCGCCGGGCGCTTTTCCTGAAAGGCCTGAATGCCTTCGTCACGGTCGGCGGTGCCGGCCAGCAGGGTGAATGCATGGCGTTCGAAGCGCAGGCCACTGGCCAGGTCGGTATCACCGGCCTTGAGCAGCGCCTCTTTTGCCAGGCGCACTGCCAGCGGCGCCTTGGCGGCGATGTTGCGGGCGATCTGCATGGCGCGTTCTACGGTGAATTCGGGCTGGGTTATTTCGCTGACCAGGCCGGCTTGCTGGGCGTGACGGGCGGTGATGGCTTCGCCGGTCAGCACCATCTGCATGGCCAGCGGCTTGCCCACGGCACGCAACAGGCGCTGTGTGCCGCCAGCACCGGGGATGATGCCGAGGTTGATCTCCGGCTGGCCGAAGCGGGCGTCGCTGCCGGCGATGACGATGTCGGCACACATCGCCAATTCGCAACCGCCACCCAGGGCGTAGCCGTTGACCGCAGCAATCAGCGGCTTGGCAAAGGCGGCGATGCGTTGCCAGTGGGCTACTCGAGGGTCGTTGAGGATGCCGACCAGGTCGCGCTCGGCCATTTCGCGGATGTCAGCGCCTGCGGCGAACGCCTTGCGGCTGCCGGTGAGCACAACAACGCCTATCTGGTCATCCCGGGCGGCTGCGTCGAGCGCAGTGGCCAGCTCTGCCAGTAACTCGGTACACAGGGCATTCAGTGCCTCGGGCCGTTGCAGGATAATGAGCTGAACGCCCTTTTCCGGCGCCTGCACGTCGAGATATCGCGGCATGTCGGGTTCCTCTGGCTGCACGCACGGCACATCGTGGGCCGGCATTTCTTGGAATTGTTTGCAGGGGCGTGACGATGGATCACGACCAGGTGGGGTGAGTATATGCATTACGTGATACGGAAATGCAACATAGAAAATTGTTTCGTGTATCTCGTTGTGCCAACGATAGTGTTGCTGTCGTGCGGTGCAAATGCCGTATTCAGCGCTGATAATGGCGAAATTGCTGATTTTTTTGCTAGGTTTGCAGGGGGATGTTAGCCACAAGAAAGCGATACACGACTACGCTGATTGACGACGAAATATTTTTTGATACAAGATCGGGTGCCATTTCAAATCATTTCTGGAGCTTTCATGCCTTGCTATCGACTGGACGGCTTGACGCCTGTGGTTCACCCCACAGCCTACGTGCACCCAAGCGCAGTACTGATTGGCGACGTCATCGTCGGCCCACGTTGCTACATAGGGCCCTTGGCATCGCTCAGGGGCGATTTCGGCCGCATCGTGCTGGAAGAGGGCGCCAACTTGCAGGACACCTGTGTAATGCATGGTTTTCCGGGTGGCGACACGGTGGTCGAACGAAACGGGCATGTTGGTCATGGCGCGGTGTTGCACGGCTGCAAAGTGGGCGAGGACGCCTTGATCGGCATGAACGCAGTGGTGATGGATGGCGCCCATGTCGCACCACGCTGCATCGTCGCGGCGACGGCGTTCGTCAAAGCCGGATTCGCATGTGAAGCGCAGAGCCTGGTGATGGGGTCGCCGGCCCAGGTCAAACGTCCCTTGAGCGAACAGGAGTTGGCCTGGAAGCAGCGCGGTACTGCGGAGTATCAGCACCTGGCGCAGCGCTGCATGAACAGCATGGTCGAATGCCCGCCATTGGCCGAAGCCGAACCAGGGCGCCCGCGCATGGAAGATACCGGTGTACGGCCCAAAGGCCAGGCTTCGGCATGAGCCTGGTAGCGTCACGCAATGGTCAGGCGGCCCGCCGCACAGGTATAGTCGGTGCTTTATCCGCGCACAGTTCGCCCATGAGCAATCTTGCCCCACTGAACAACCTGATCACTCGCTTTCAGGAGCAGACGCCAATCCGCGCCAGCTCACTGATCATCACCTTGTACGGCGATGCCATCGAGCCCCATGGGGGGACCGTCTGGCTGGGTAGCCTGATCAACCTGCTGGAGCCGATCGGCATCAACGAACGACTGATCCGCACATCGATCTTTCGCCTCACCAAAGAGGGTTGGCTCACCGCTGAAAAAGTTGGCCGACGCAGTTACTACAGCCTGACGGGCACTGGCCGCCGCCGTTTCGAAAAAGCCTTCAAACGTGTCTACAGCCCGAGCCAACCGGCCTGGGATGGCGCCTGGACGCTGGTGTTGCTGTCGCAGCTTGAGGCCGGCAAGCGCAAGGCCTTGCGTGAAGAGCTGGAATGGCAGGGGTTTGGCGTGATGGCGCCGAACCTGCTTGGCTGCCCACGGGCAGACCGCGCTGATCTGACCGCAACCTTGCGTGACCTGGAAGCCAGCGACGACAGTATCGTCTTCGAAACCCACACCCAGGAAGTGCTCGCGTCCAAGGCCATGCGCGCCCAGGTGCGGGAGAGCTGGCGTATCGATGAGCTGGGGCAGCAGTACAGCGAGTTCATCCAGCTGTTCAGGCCGCTGTGGCAGAGCCTGAAAGAGCAGCAACTGCTCGATGCGCAAGATTGTTTCCTGGCGCGCACCCTGCTGATTCACGAGTACCGCCGCCTGCTGTTGCGCGACCCGCAACTGCCAGACGAGCTGCTGCCAGGGGATTGGGAGGGAAGGGCCGCGCGACAGTTGTGCCGCAACCTGTATCGGCTGGTGTTTGCCAAGGCAGAGGAGTGGCTGAATGCGGCGCTGGAGACGGCCGACGGGCCTTTGCCGGATGTGAACGAGGGCTTCTACCAGCGCTTTGGCGGGCTGGCCTGAACAAAAATGCTACACCCTGCAGGTCGGTGATGGCGAAGGTTCTCAGCCCGGCGGAGGCAGGGCTTCAGGGTGTCGAGCATGATGCTTTCAGGGAGTGCTTGCGTTCACCGTCAAGGCCGCCTTGCTCGAACGCCATCAATGCTGGCATGTCGAGTATTTCCACCAGCCTGCCGTGCAGGCTGACGACGTCTTGCGCACGCAAGCGGGCGACCGATCGGCATACGGTCTCCAGGCGCAGGCCCAGGTAGGATGCTATGTCCTCGCGCGACATGCGTAACATGAAGCCATGGGCGGAGTAGCCACGGTTGACGAAGCGCCGGGACAGCCCGATCAGAAAACTGGCCAGGCGCTGTTCGGCGGTGAGGTTGCACAACATCAGCACGCGCTCGTGTTCACGTACGATCTCCCGGCTCATCAAGCGGTTCAGGCTTTGCTGCAAGGCCGGAAAGTCGCGCGCCAGCGCTTGCAGGCGACGATAGGGGACCGGGCAGACTTCGCTATCTTCCAGGGCGATCGCGTCGCAGACATGGTGATCGGTAGCGATGGCATCCAGCCCGAGCACGTCGCCCGGCATCCAGAAGTTGATCACGACACCCTGGCCCTCGACGCTGTTGAGGCTGGTCTTGAAACTGCCGCAGCGCACGGCATAGAGCATGGTCAAGGGATCATTGGCATTGAACAGCGCCGTGCCTTTGCGGATGCGCATGCGTGGCCCGATCAGCGAGCCCAGGCAGTTATTGTCGTGCAGGGGCAAACCGGTGGGCAGGCACAAGCCGCTGACCCGACAATCGCGGCACAGCGTCGCCAGCGGTTTCAGGTGAACCGGAGGCGAAGCAGGCTGTTCGAGCAGCGTGACTTTCAGTTGGCCAGACATGTTCAGGCCTCCTTCGCACATCGGAAATCAGCCCGAGTCTGCGCAACTGGGCGCGGTGACCAGTCCAAGAGCATGCATGGGCAAGAAAACTGCGGAACGATGCAAACAAAGGGGTCCCTGCATCCAGTGCGCGAGGGCCAGGGGGTGATCGCCACTTTTTCGACGAACACCGCTGCTTTCATTAGGGCCATGGCACGCCTCCGGGGCTGGAAATTGTTGTTGATATGCGCGTAGCGTGCGCCCGGCAATCGGCGATACGTTGATCCTCGTCAAGTTTTTGTGCTGTGGGAAATACCGTTGGTCCATTGGGGCGTCAGTTGACAAACGTCAAGTCCGCAA
Source organism: Pseudomonas putida NBRC 14164 (assembly GCF_000412675.1). NCBI lineage: Bacteria > Pseudomonadati > Pseudomonadota > Gammaproteobacteria > Pseudomonadales > Pseudomonadaceae > Pseudomonas > Pseudomonas putida. The sequence goes on from NC_021505.1 coordinate 2,969,793, forward strand.
AGCACGGGTAAACGATGCTTCGGTTACGTATCGCAACCGTCGAGGTGTGCCATGGAAACCCCGCAAAGACTGCTGTTGATCGCATCGCCCCTGATGCGCCGTACCCCCGTCTACGACCGAGCCGCAGCCTTGGCCAAGGCCAAGGGCATGGCGCTGCACATCGTGGCTTTCGATTATGTGGAAGGGCTTGCCACGGCGGGCCTGGTCAATGACCAGGCGCTGGCAGTGATGCGCGAAGGTTACGTGCAGCAACACCGGGAGTGGTTGGAAAACCAGGCGCAGCCGATGCGGCGCAACGGCGTCACAGTCACGACTGAAGTGGTGTGGGTGCAGCATCCCTTGAACGAGATCCTGGTGCACCTGCGCGAACAGTCGTTCGCCCTGCTGATCAAGGAGTTCGAGCATGAGCCCTGGTGGGCGCGTGCCATGTTCACCAACCTGGATATCCAGCTGCTGCGCGAAACCCGCATACCGCTGCATCTGGTGCACAACGCCAGCCATGCGTTACCGCGCAGAATCCTGGCGGCCGTGGACCTGTCCAGGCCCGAGGACCAGTTCGAAGGCTTCAACGACCAGATCATCAGTGAGGCGCTGAAACTGGCTCTGCAGTGCAGCGCGCAGATCGAATTGCTGTATGCCTACGACCTGGGTTCCATGTACCTGGACGCGGGCGGCAGCCGGGCGCATTCGTTCCTGTTCGATTCCAACCTAGCCCGGACGCTACACGAAGCACAGAGCGACGCCTTCCAGGCCCTTGCCGAGCGCAATGGCATTGCCGCCGAGCACCGCCACATGCGCATCGGCGACCCGGCCAAAGCCCTGGCCGTGTTCATGGACAACAATGATATCGACGTACTGGTCATGGGCAGTTATCACCACCATGGCATCGGCTGGTTCATCGGCAGTACTGCCGAGCGGGTGTTGCATCGCTTGTCCAGCAGTGTGCTGGTGATTTCCCCCGAGCATTCCCAGGGGTGAGGTACAAGGCCCGCAGGTCCAGTTCGTGGACTATCTCGCTGACATCGCCGCCCAGGTACCGTGAGCTGAACCCCAGCCCCTTGGTCAGCCGGTGCATGGCGTAATTGTTCGCCAGGTCCCTGGAAATCATCCACTCATAGCCACTGCTCCGGGCCGCGCCGAGCAGGGACCGCAGCAAGCGCGCACCCAGGCCTTTGCGCTGCCAGTCCTCACGAAAGCTACGGAGGTTCATCATGGGTCAGTTTCGACAATTGCTGGTGCTGCTTACTGAAGTCGATCCCCATTCAGCCGCACTGCGCAGTGGGCTGGCGCTGGCGCATGTCAGCGGTGCCAGCGTGCATGTGCTGGGGTTGTTCGAGCCGAGCGAGGAGCACCTGCTGCGCGAAGAGCGCCTGAACGAGGCTGATATCAAACGCCAGTACGACCACTACTGCGTGCAACTGCGGGCGCTGGCCGAACGGCACCCCGGCACCGGTGTGACACTGACGGTCGACAGCCTTGCCGCCGACGATATCCGCAGCGAGGCCATCCCCTACATCAGCGAACTGCAGCCGGACCTGGTGATCAAGGACAGCGAATCCGCGTCGGCCCTGGCGCGGCTGTTCGGTACCCCGCTGGACAGTGCGCTGATGCGAGGTTTCAAGGGGCTCACCCTCTTCGTGCCCAAAGCGGCCGTTTCATTGCCTCGGCGCGTTCTGGTCGCCGTGGATACCTGTTTCAGCGAGACGCCAGAGGTTCAGGAACGGTTCAATCGAGGGCTGATTCGCGTCGCCCAGGCGTTGGCACTGCAGTGCGATGCTGCGTTGCATCTGCTGTCGGCCTACAACCTGGCCGGTGTGTTCGCCGCGGACATGAACGTCACCGAGGCGTGGATTGACGAGCTGCGCGCGGCGCTGCAGGAACCCTTCAACGCCTTGGCAGAGGCAGAAGGTGTGGCGCCGGACCGCCGACACTTCGTGGAGGGCGGCTCGGTGCAGGTGATTCGCGAACAGGTCGTGGCCCTTGAAGTCGACGCCGTGGTGATGGGCGTGGTGCAGCCCAAAGGGCTGGACAAGCTGCTGGGCGACACTACTGAACGCATGGTCGGCCATCCGCCGTGCAGTGTGCTCGCGGTCCATCCTCATGTGTTCGAAACCCAGGAGCCTTGGCCATGCAACTGACCTTTCTCGGCGGCACCGGGACGGTGACCGGCAGCAAATTCCTGTTGACCCGCGACCGCACGCGGATCCTGGTGGACTGCGGGCTGTACCAGGGCTACAAGCAATTGCGCCTGCGCAACTGGGAACCCTTGCCTTCGGCACTGCGGGCGCTGGATGCAGTCGTGCTGACCCACGCCCATCTCGACCACAGTGGCTACCTTCCAGTATTGGCCAGGGAAGGCTATAGCGGACCGATCTATGCCACCCCGGCAACCTGCGCCCTGGCTGAAGTGCTCCTGCTCGACAGCGCGCGGCTGCAGGAGGAGCAGGCCGAACATGCCAATCGCCACGGTTATTCCAAGCACACCCCGGCGCGGCCGCTCTATACCGAGCAGGATGCCAAACAGGCGCTGGCACTATTGCGCCCGGTGGAGCTGCATCAGGGAACGCCGATTGCCGAAGGCATGGACCTGCTGCTGCGCACGGCTGGCCATATCCTGGGCGCGGCGACTGTGCAGATCAGTGCACAGGGCCAGACCTTGGTCTTCTCGGGTGACCTGGGCAGGCCGCAAGACCCGATCATGCGGGCACCGGAGCTGGTCCGTACGGCGGATGTGCTGCTTGTGGAGTCCACCTACGGTGATCGCAAGCACCCGACAGAATCGACCGAGCAGTATCTGGCCCAGGTCATCAACCAGACACTCCTGCGCCATGGCATCGTCCTGGTTCCTTCATTCGCTGTCGGGCGCGCCCAGCTGCTGATGTATTACCTCTACAAGCTCAAGCGTGACCGGCTGATCCCGGATATCCCGGTGTACCTGAACAGCCCGATGGCCACCGATGCCACGGCCCTGTATCAGCAGTTTCGCAATCAACATCGGCTACCGGCGGCGGAGTGTGCGGCGATGTGCAAGGGCACACGGATCATCCGCACGGTCGATGAGTCCCGCCACCTTGACCAGCTGCGCGAGCCGGCGGTGATCATTGCCGCCAGTGGCATGGCCACCGGTGGTCGGGTGCTGCATCACCTGAAGGCGCTGGCCCCCAATCCGCGCAACAGCATCCTGTTCTCCGGTTTTCAGGCGGGAGGCACGCGCGGGGCTGATATCGTCGCTGGCGCCCACAGCGTACGCCTGCAGGGCGAAGACGTGCCCATCCGGGCGCAGGTGCACGCCATGGAAAACCTCTCCGCCCACGCCGACGCCGACGAGATCATGGAGTGGTTGCGTGGTTTCACCCGGCCACCGCGGCAGACCTACGTCATTCATGGCGAGCCACACGCTGCCGACACCTTGCGACGGCGCATCAGCCTGGAGCTGGGCTGGCAGGTGAGTGTGCCGGAATATCAGGAAACCGTTGCCATCGACCCGGTGCGCTGAACCCGGCGCGGGAGGTAGTGTCGACCTGATACTGCTTGCCGCACAGTTTTTCCATCAATTTATTCGAAGGGCCGTTCAGGGGAAAACTCCCGTCGTCGCGCCGCCGCGCCTTGACCTGTCAGGGTGCGGCGGCCCTGGGTCAGATCAGGGAGAGCCGGTGGATGACCTGGCTGGGATCATTTGGGTCAGCGACGGTGGTGAACCCCGCCGCTTTGGCCAGCTCGCGCATCGCTTGGTTGGCTGCTGGGTCAACCGAATACATCTGCCGCAAGCCCTTGGCCCGCGCATGGTCGATCAGGTGGTTGAGCAGCAGGCGACCCAAGCCGTGGTGCTGCCAGCTGTCCATGACAGTAACGGCGCATTCGCATTCGTCCTTGCCGCTGGCGGTGGCGTAGCGGGAAATGCCCACTTCCTGCAATTCGCCATCCACGTGGGCGAGAGCGACGTAGGCTGCCTGGCGGTCCTGGTCGACCTTCATCAGCTGGTCGAGCATGGCTTTGCTGGGCTCTCTGAGCTGGCACAGGAAGCGGAAATGCCGCGACTCGGGCGACAGCCGTTCGATGAAGGCTTTTTCGCGTTCTCGGTCCTTGGCCTGCAGGGGCCTGATCAGCACGTGAACGCCGTTTTCAAGGGCTTCGATCCAGTATTCACCCGAAGGTTTGGGAAACGAAGGGTTTGTGTGCACACGGGAAGTCTCGGCGGGCGCCATGGCAATGTCCTCTGTGTTGAATGAACAAGGAAGGTCAGTTTCGGCAGCGGGCCTTGCCCTGACTTGACAGTTGTCAAATGCTTCACTCATGACCTGTCAAACCTGCAGGCGGTCGATGTGCTGCCTCGGCCTCTGATCGCCGCGAACCTGAACGAGGACCTGTTGGATGTGGTCCTCAATTCCCAAGTGGTTGATCAGCCCTATTTGGCTTTCCAGTACTTCTGCATTTCCAGGAACAGGAACGAAGCGGTCCAGGTGATCATCACCAGGCCCGTCAGCGCCTGCAGGCCGGTGAGGTACTTGAGATGGCCGGTGGGGGCGATGTCGCCGAAGCCTATGGTGGTGTAGGTGGTGAAGGAAAAATATACGCAGTCCAGAAAGCTACCGTCGAAATTGCCGCTGAGCGTGCCCCAGCCCTCGGTATGGGCCATCAGGTAATAAGCCAGGGCGAAGCACCAGACCTCCACCGCGTGGGCCAGCAACGCCCCGAACACCCCTGCGACGATACGGAACCGGCTCCACAGCCTGAGGCGCGGTAGCCAGTCATTCAGGCGCAGCAGGCATTCGTAATGAATTACCACCACCAGGATCACGATCAGCATGTTGATCAGAGTGACAGTGAACATCGTCGTTACTCGGCACGGGGTTGCAGGGTCACGGCTGGCTGATGCTGGCGCCATTGATATCGGGATTGGATTCCAGCTCTTCGATTACAAGGTCCCGCAAATCGATGTCGTTCATGATGGGCTCCGTTTGCAGACCGAGAGTGGGGGCTGGAGTGCCCTGCGTCCTTGTTTCTACCCCCTGCACCGGGCGGGGCGATTGATAAAGGTCAAACTCGGCGAACAGACGCTGCGCGGTTGACAAATGTCAGGCCTGCGCCTGCCAGCAGAGTCAGAGTGCTTCGTCGCGCCGGCCGTGGCGTATCACTTCAAGGCAGACGCTGCCTCGAAGGGCGGGACATGGCATTCGACGATATCCTGCGCCGCGACCTGCATTGACGAAAAAGGAAACAGAGCGCGGCTATAAGGTGCCGCTCAGCAGCCAACCGGACACGCCGCAGCCCAGGACAACCACCCATGCAGGCCACTTCCAGAACATCAGGGCCATCAAGGCGATCAGCGCCCATGCCAAGTCTGCTGGCTTGGCGATGGCGCTCGTCCACACCGGTTGGTACAAGGCAGCCAGCAGAAGCCCGACCACGCCGGCGTTTACCCCGGCAAGCGCTGACTGGCTGCGGGCGCTGCGCCGCAGTGTTTCCCAGAAGGGAACCACACCGATCACCAACAGGAAGGAGGGGGTGAAAATGGCGAGAATGCCAACAGTCGCGCCCACCCAGCCGGATGGCTGCACGCTCATCGATGCGCCCAGAAAGGCTGCAAACGTGAAGAGTGGGCCCGGTATGGCCTGCGCCATGCCATAACCAGCCAGAAAGGTGTCATTTGCGACCCAGCCGTGGGCTACTGTGGCCGACTCAAGCAACGGTAGAACCACATGCCCGCCGCCGAATACCAGTGAGCCTGCGCTATAAAAGGCGTTGACCATTGCCAGTGCTTGCGAGGGCCAGATGCGGGTCAATAGCGGCAAGCCGACCAACAAGACAAAGAACACTACCAGCGCAGCCAGCCCGGCCTTTCGGCTGACTGAAAACGGCAGCTCTTCCCCTGCAGGGGAGCCCGGAGGCTTGAGCAGGATCAAGCCTGTGATGGCCGACCCTGTGATCACGGCTATCTGCCCGATTGCGTTGGGCCACAGCAGCGCGGTACAGGCAGCGAACAGGGCGATGGTTACCCGCGCAACATCGGTGCAAAGGCTACGCGCCATGCCCCACACCGCCTGGGCCACCACGGCGACTGCGACGATTTTCAGGCCATGCAACAGGCCACTTGGGGCGCCACCTCCCCATGCCCCCAGGCCTTGAGCACACAGCGTCAACAGGAGGGCCGATGGCAATGTGAACCCTGCCCACGCGGCGACAGCGCCCGCGAACCCCGCCCGTGAAAGGCCCAGAGCAATGCCGACCTGGCTGCTGGCGGGGCCGGGGAGCAATTGGCACACGGCGACCAGCTCGGCATAACTGCGCTCACTGAGCCACCGGCGGCGCGCGACAAATGCTTCACGAAAGTAACCCAGATGCGCGATGGGGCCACCGAAAGACGTCAGCCCCAGGCGCAAGAACACCAGAAACACCGACCAGGCAGAGTCGCTGGGCTTCACGCCGCACTGAGTGTGTTCTGACACGGCAGGCTCCTTGGGCTAGTGACGCTGTAGTTTTTATAGTTGGGACAGCCTGCCATGAGGCCTGATCTGGCGCTGCGCATGAAAAACCTATGCAGTATTAACGCAATATCTATACAAGATGCTATCGTTGTACAGTATTTACGCGTGATCGAGGTCAGTATGGCGCACCGTGCTCGTTGGGCTTGCCTCTGTCTGCTACTGGCTGCCTTTTCGACGGTGGCGGACTGGAGGGCGGATCTTACTGGGGCGCAACGGCTTGGGAGTGGTGAGTTCACCTGGTTTGGTCTGCGTCTATATACAGCGCAATTATGGACGGCAGGGCAAGTTCATGATTGGAACCAGCCATTCGCCCTTGAGCTGCTCTACCACCGCTCCTTGTCCAGGGGCACCTTGGTACAGGCCAGCCTTGAGGAAATGCGCCGCCTCAACGGTAGCAGCATAACGCCGCAACAACGCACGGCGTGGACCCATGGGCTTGAAGAGGCATTCGTGGATGTGCACCCCGGCATGCGCATTACCGGCTTGTACCTGCCGGGGCAGGGCTGCCGCTTTTACGTCGACGGTAAATTCAGCCGCGAAATCGCCGACCCGGTCTTTGCCAAGGCGTTTTTTGCCATCTGGCTCGACCCCGGAGCCCGGGATACACAACTGCGCCAGCGCCTGCTTGGGCTGGCTGGTAACGACTGAGGAACATGACATGTACAAAGTGCTGTTGCTGGTGTCGTGCCTGCTTCTGGGCAGCTGTGGCAATGTCGGTGTTGAGCACTATGCCCAGGAGCAACCGAAACTGGACCTGGCCGCATTCTTCTCGCGACCGGTGCAGGCCTGGGGGATGTTCCAGAAGTGTTCCGGCGAAGTGGTCAAGCGCTTCCACGTACGTATCGACAGCCGCCGCGAGGGTGAGCGGCTGATCCTCGACGAACATTTTCTCTACAGTGATGGCACTCGCCAGCAGCGTACATGGACACTTGTGCCAGACGGCCCGGGGCGCTGGCGCGGTACCGCGGGGGACGTGATCGGCGAGGCGCGCGGCGAAGTGGCGGGTAACGCGCTGCGATGGCGGTACCAGCTGGACCTGCCAGTGGACGGGCGGCACTGGCAGGTAGACCTGGACGACTGGATGTACCTCATGGATGACGACACCCTGATCAACCGTTCAAGCATGAGCAAGCTGGGCGTTGAAATCGGCCAGATCACCCTGTTCTTCCGCCGCCTGCCAGAGGGTACACCATGAACCTGATCGCGCTTACCCAGCTGGTCTCGACCGGCGAAGCAAAGGAACTTGAACTGCTGTCGCTGGAGGGTGGCTTCTACCTCCTGCGTGCGTTGACCGACGCCGGCCCTGTGACATTGAGCGATGCCCATGGGCAGCCCGTTCGCGTGCGCTCCACTACCGAGCTACGCCAGCTGTTGGCCGACCTGCCAACCGTGCCGTGCATGCTGGTACAGCAGGTGGTGCATGATGAGATGTGCGGGCAACGTGACGGCCCCATTGCGCCGCTGCGCGTACCGGTAACGCTCACCAGCCAATGGTAGCCTGAACGATGCGCCTGGGCCTTGTGCTGGGTGACCAGCTGTCGTTCGACCTGGCGAGCCTAGCTGCCCTTGACCCCGCCCGCGATGCTGTTCTGATGGCGGAGGTGGAGGGTGAAGCCCGCTATGTGCCGCATCATCCGCTCAAGATCGTGCTCATCTTCAGCGCCATGCGGCACTTTGCCCAGGCCCTGCGTGAGCGGGGTTGGCAGGTGCATTACGTCGAGCTCGATGCTGACGGCAATAGCGGCAGCATCGTTGGCGAGTTGCACCGCTGGCAACACGCCTTGGGCGCCACGCACATTCACCTGACCGAGTGCGGAGAGTGGCGCCTGGAGCAGGCTTTGCATGATGCCGCATTGCCCCTCGTGTGGCATCGCGACACGCGCTTTCTGTGCTCCCGCGAAGCTTTTGCGCGCTGGGCCCATGAGCGTCGTCAACTGCGTATGGAGCACTTCTACCGTGGCATGCGCAAGCGAACCGGGCTGCTTATGGAGCCGGACGGCAGCCCGGCAGGTGGGGCCTGGAACTTTGATGGTGAAAACCGCAAGCCATTACCTCGCCAGTTGCGTGGGCCGTTCGCTGCGCATTTCGCGCAGGACGGGATCACGGCAGCGGTGGTCGCCCTGGTCCGTCGGCGCTTCAGCGACCACTACGGGGACATCGACGGCTTTGACTACCCCGTGACCCATGCCGAGGCACATCAGCTGTGGCAGCATTTTCTGGATTTTGGCCTGGCGGCATTCGGCGACTACCAGGACGCGATGGCCGAGGGCGAGCCATACCTGTTCCATGCGCGCATCAGTGCGGCGCTCAACATCGGGCTTCTGGATGTGCGATGCCTGTGTGAGGAGGTCGACCAGGCCTGGCGCGAGGGGCGGGTGCCGCTTAATGCAGCTGAGGGCTTCATTCGCCAGTTGATCGGCTGGCGCGAGTATGTGCACGGTATCTACTGGCTGCGCATGCCGGAGTATGCCGGGCTCAATCACCTGGGCAACGACCGAGCTTTACCTGAATTCTATTGGACCGGGCGCACCCGCATGCGCTGCATGGAGCAAGCCATCGGGCAGACCCTGCGGTTGGGCTACGCGCACCATATCCAGCGGCTGATGGTGACCGGCAACTTCGCTTTGCTGGCAGGTATCGTGCCCACCGCGATTTGCGAGTGGTACCTGGCGGTGTACATGGATGCCTTCGACTGGGTCGAGCTGCCCAACACGCTTGGCATGGTGATGCACGCCGACGGCGGATACCTGGGGTCCAAGCCGTACTGCGCCAGTGGTCGATACATCCAGCGCATGTCCGATCATTGCAAGGCTTGCAGTTACAAGGTCGATCATGTAATCGAGGACGATGCCTGCCCGTTCAATGCCCTGTACTGGCATTTTCTTATCCGCCATCGTCCGCTGCTGTCGACGAACCCGCGTTTGACCCTGGTGTATCGCAGCCTGGATGGCATGACGGCTAGCCGGCGCGACGCTGTGTGGCAGCGTGGCCAGGCGCTGTTGGCGCAGCTTGATGCGCGGCAGCCGCTATGAAAAAGAGTCTTTTGCCCAGCAAGGTCTGCGTGGTGTGTGGCCGGCCGTTCAACTGGCGAAAGCGCTGGGCACGCTGTTGGGAGCAGGTGCGCTACTGCTCCGAGCGATGCCGTAGGTCAGCGCCGCGCCGCGAGGCGCGCGAGCAGGGGCAGGGCCAACGCCCAGATCGGCATCAGTAGCAGGCCGGTTTCCAGCGTGCCCAACGGCAGGGCGACCTGTGTAACCCTTGCGCCGCCTACGTAGGCCAAGGGGCCGCCGAGTGCCCCGATCAGCGCACCGATCTGCCAGTGCCTGCCGGCCCATGCCAGGCTGTGGCGCATGCCGCTGGCCAGCACCAGCCACAGCAGCGCCAGCCACAGTGGCAGCGGCCAGCCGTCGAAACCGAACACGCCCAGCGCCCCCAGCGTGCTATCGAGCACACACCCGGCCAAGGTGACGCGCAACAGCGCCTTGACCTCAGCGTTAACATCCGGGCACAGGCGCAGGTGCACCACCACACCTGCAATCACCAGGAGCAATAGCCAGGGGCGTTCGGCGCCTAGCACGCAGATCCACCAGCCTGCCTGTAACCAGACGGCATTGGCGACGAGCCAGCGCCCCGGCATCAGGCACCGTCAGGCAATGGAGCGCGACGCGCCAGTGGCGCTGCCCACAGCAGGTGTGCAACGCCGATGGTGCGTTCCTCGAAACCGCCCTGGCAGTAACACAGGTAGAACTCCCACAGGCGCTGGAACATGTCGTCGTAGCCCAGGTCCGTCAGTGCCGTGCGCGCCAGGCGCAGGTTTTCACGCCAGTGCTGCAGGGTGAGGGCATAGTCCTGGCCGAAGTCCTCCATGTGCACGAGGTTGAGTGCGGTGTGCCGGCTGGCGGTGTCGAGCAACACGCTTAGCGAAGGCAGGGCGCCACCTGGGAAAATATAGCGTTGAATGAAGTCGACAGAGCGCCGCGCCTGGGCATAGCGCTGGTCGCGGATGGTGATCGCCTGCAGCAGCATCAGGCCGTCGGGCTTGAGCAGCGAGGCACATTGGCGGAAATACGCAGGCAGGTAACGATGGCCGACTGCCTCGATCATTTCGATCGAAACCAGTTTGTCGAAGGTACCTTGCAGGTCGCGGTAGTCTTCGCGCAGCACCTTCACGCGCTGCTCAAGCCCCAAGGCCCGAACACGCGCCAGGGTATGGCTGTACTGGGCCTCGGAGAGCGTTGTGGTGGTGACCCTGCAGCCGTAACGGGTGGCCGCGTGGATTGCCAGGCTGCCCCAGCCGCTGCCAATTTCCAGCAGGTGATCGTCGGGGTGCAGTTCAAGCTTCTGGCAGATGCGCTCCAGCTTGTGCAACTGGGCTTGCTCCAGTGTTTGCCCAGCATGTTCGAATTGGGCCGCCGAATACATCATGGTGGGGTCCAGCAGCCGCTCGAACAGGGCGTTGCCCAAGTCGTAATGGGCCAGAATATTGCGCCGGGCACCGCGTCTGTTGTTGCGGTTGAGCCGGTGCAGAAGGCGCAGGGCAGGGCGGCCGAAACGGGCCAGGCCACCCTCGAGCGCGTCGAGCACTTCAAGGTTGGCGACGAACAGGCGGGTCACCAGCGCCAGGTCGGGGCTTCGCCAATAGCCGTGGATGTAGGCCTCGCCAGCACCGATCGAACCATTGCCGGCGATCAGGCTCCAGGAGGCGTCATCGAGGATCTCCACCTCGGCCTGCAACGGGCTGTCGACATCACCGAAACTCCACTGCTGCCCGTGGCAGAGCAGGCGCAGGTGGCCGTGGCGAAGCTTGCCCAGCTGGGCGAGCACGGCGCTGCGTGCCAGACCGCCGAGCAAGGGCGCAAGGCCTGCGAACTTGCTAACGCTCAGTGTGGGATTTGACATCATCAGGGTCCTCGCAAGGTTGGCCCAGCGCCAGGTCATTCTGGCTGGTGGTGTGGTCATGCACGGGGGTGCGTTTGAGTAGCAGGCGTAACGCTTGCCAGTAGATGGCCGAGACAGTGCGCAGACTCATCCATGGGAAGGTCATGACATATCGACGTAGTGCAGTTCCATCCAGTGGTTGACGGTGCAGGGCGAGGTCGGCCTCGAACACCTTGTGGCCGTCCTGCCAGTTCTGCATGTGGATGCGTACATGGTCTGCGCTCAGGAAAAAGCGCAGGTGATAGTCCATGTCCACCGGCATGAACGGTGAAACATGGAAGGCCTTGGCCACGGTGAACGGCTTGGCAATGTTCTCTTGCACCGGCAGTACGTAATGAAAACGCTCACGCCACGGGGTGTTGCGCACCTCCATCAGGATTGCCGTCAGGCAGCCGTCGCGGTCGTGGCAGAAATAGAAGCTCACCGGATTGAACGACAGCCCCCAGCAACGCAGTTGCGTGAGCAGCCGTACCGGGCCTTCGGGCATATGCCCAGTGGCCTGACACACCAGCAAGCGTGCTGCCTGTGCCAGGGTTTTGCCGTGCCGGGTCTGCGCTGGCAGGTAGTCGGTCTCGCGCCAGCACAGCGGTGCCAGGCGCCAGCGCCCCAGCCAGCGTGACAGGCCCATGAGCCAGGCTTGTTCGTCCAGGTCCACGTAGAACATGCCAATCCGGTAACGGAAAGCATGGCGCCGCGGGGTCAGCCGACGGTGACTGATCCAGCCCAGACAAAGGCTGCTGTTCACAATTGCTCTCCGAAGTGCGCAGCCACTTTCAGCGCGCTGACCACCCCGTCCTCATGAAAGCCGTTGCCCCAGTAAGCGCCACAGAAGTAACTGTGCTGCTGACCCTGCAGTTGTGCCTGGCACGCCTGTGCAGCGGACGCGGCAATGCTGTACTGCGGATGGGCATACTGGAAGCGCGCGATCACCTGCGCCGGGTCTATCAGTGCGGTCTGGTTGAGGCTTACGCAGAAGGTTGTCGGCGCCTGGATTCCTTGCAGGATGTTCATGTTGTAGGTCAGCGCGGCGGGAGCCTGCTCGGGGCCGCCCAGGCGGTAGTTCCAGCTGGCCCAGGCGCTCTTGCGGCGTGGCAGCAGGCGGGTATCGGTGTGCAGCACCACATCGTTGCTGGCGTAGCCAATGGCGCTGAGTACAGCGCGCTCCAGCATGGTTGGGGTTTCCAATACCGCAAGAGCCTGGTCGCTGTGGCAGGCGAACACCACATTGTCGAAGCGTTCGGTGCCGGCCGCGCTCACCAGAGTCACGCCTCCCTCGTCGCGGCTGACCCGGGATACCTTGCAGTTGAGGCGTATGCGTTCAGCAAACGGTCTGCACAGCGGCGCGACATAGCTGCGTGAACCGCCTTCAACCACCCGCCACTGCGGCCGTTGGTTGACCGACAGCAAGCCGTGGTTGCGACAGAAACGGACGAAGAACTCAAGGGGAAAATGGAGCATGTCGGCGCGGGACATCGACCAGATCGCAGACCCCATCGGCACGATATAGTGGTCGATGAAGCGCTGCCCGTAGCGCTGTGTCCGAAGGTAGGCGCCCAAGGTGGTGTCTGTATCGATTCGCTGGTTGTCCAGGTCGGCCAGCGCCTGGCGGTTGAAGCGCAGAATATCCCTTATCATGCCCCAGAAACCTGGCGACACCAGGTTACGGCGTTGAGCAAACAGTGTGTTCAGATCGTGACCGTTGTACTCCAGGCCAATGGCCGGATCATGCACGGAAAAACTCATTTCGGTCGGCTGCGAGGTGACCTTGAGCTGGTCGAGCAAGCGTATGAAGTTGGGGTAGGTCCAGTCGTTGAAAACGATGAAGCCGGTATCTATTGCATGACGCTGGCCCTTCCAGACCACATCGAGCGTGTGCGTGTGCCCTCCGATCCATTGCTCGGCTTCGAACACCGTTACTTCATGCTTGCGTGACAGCAGATGGGCGCAGGTCAGCCCCGCGATGCCACTGCCGATGATTGCGATACGCATGGATCATCATTCCTGTTCATGACGGGCGAGGCGTTGGCCGAGTGCCAAACGCAGGCGCGCGGGTAGTGCCCCTGACAGGCGCATCACCAATGTGAAAAGACCGGGACATATGAGTGGCGTGTCGACGAAGCCAGGGTTGACCAGGGTGACCGCGGGCCAGGCGTGGGTGGCAAAACTGCAGCGTCCAGTGCAGGTAGCCTTGCCATGGTCTTAGCTCGTCGTACAGTTTTTCCCGCGTGTCGATGTTAGCCCCATCGAACCTGGCGAGGCGCACGACGAATTGCTGTAGGTACGCTGGCATGCTGGGCCTCAGGAAATCCTGTACAAAAGTTGTTTGTTGTACAGGTATAGCTGAAAGCCAAGCATTAATCTATACAGAGAGACGATCTTGTATAGGTTTTTGTCAATGCTCTATCTGTCCCAGTTGCCGGCGCAATTCAGCCACTTCAGCCTCCAGCGCGCGTACTTTCTCCTCGGCGCATATCTGCGCGGTGACGTCGCGCTGAATACCGATGTAGTACGTCAGCTGGTCCGCTTCGTTGTACACGGGCGTGATGGACAACTCATTCCAGAACAGGCTCCCGTCCTTGCGGTAGTTGCGAAGCACCTGGCAGCAGGGGCGGCCTTCGCGGATCGCCTCGCGGATGGTTGCCACGCCCGCCTGGTCATGATCTTCGCCCTGAAGAAAACGGCAGTCCTGATAGAGGATATCGTCGGCGCAATAGCCGGTCAGGCGCTCGAAGGCGGGGTTGGCGTAAATCAGGATGCTTTCAGTGCCTTCCTGCTCGGCGACGACGATGCCATCGTTGGAATGCTCGACCATCAGTTGCAGGAGTTTCGCGGTGATCATAGGGCCCACCTACAGGCGTTTTGTATGCGATATGCGCAGCGTAGCTTCTGTGCAGAAGGTATCGGCGCTGTTTGTTGCATGATGGACCAAGGAGGCTCGCCGCAGAAGGTGCATATGGGTTTAGAATGGCCTACCACTCGGATATCCCCTCGTTATGACTGACGCTACCCCACCTGATTTGCTACCTATGCGCGATGTTGTCAGCTTGACCGGCATCAATCCGGTGACCCTGCGTGCCTGGGAGCGGCGCCATGGGTTGATACGTCCGCAGCGCACCGAGGGTGGCCACCGACTCTACACGGCGCGGGATGTACAGCGCATACGCGACATCTTGCGCTGGACAGCAAGCGGCCTGTCCGTCAGCAAGGTCGGTGATCTGCTCGCAGCCCAGCCTGAGGCGTCTGTGCAGCAGCATTCGGCCTTTGACGATTGGCGCGCTGCCGTTGTGCGCGCAACCAAGGCATTCGATCGGCCGGCATTGGAGGGGATCCATGGTCAGTTGTTCACACTCTTGCCCAAGGCCACCGTGCTGCGTGAAGTGCTGATGCCAGTGTGGCATGACCTGGCTTCAGGCACTGCGCCAGGCCAGCGCAGCCAGTGGTTGTTTCTCGACACTTTCCTGCGCGCCCGCTTGCTGCTGCGCCTGCAGGTCAACCAGGTCGATGCGCCGCAGGTTTTGCTAGCGGGTAGCGAGGGGCAAGCCGAACTCAGTGTATTGTGCGCCGGGCTACTGTTGAGCAGTGAGCTACAGCGTATCGACGTGCTCGGTTGCGGGCAGCCACTTGAAGAGCTACCCATCGTCTGTGCGGCCATGCAGCCTGCGGCACTGGTGATAAAAGTCCAGGTGCCGGTGGGCCCCGGCTTGGCCAAGCGCTTGCGGTCGTTGCAGATGGAAATCGCGTGCCCGCTGGCCCTGATAGGCGAGGGGCTGGTCGATTCGCAACCCGCCCTGAGCGGAATTCCGCTATGCCTGCTGGACGAGGGGGGCGCCGACGCCGCGCGCATGCTGAACGCCTTGCACCGGGGGGCTCTTGACGTTTGACCGAGGGGCTTTCCCCCCAGACTGGCTGAGCGTCCGCAGCGGTTGTTTAATTTGAGGTCGTGAAGAGTAGGGCAGATGGCTCGTAAGCGTTTTGAAGAACAGCACGTCAATAACTACACTAAATAGACATTTAGTGTAGTTATCAGCAATTGTTGCCCAAACAACGAAAAACACAGAGATAAAATCACTGGTTTTCTCTAAATGCAAGCAATATCAAGCTTACGCCGTCTGCTGGAACGGAGCAGGCGGCGGGCTTTTGATACCCTGCAACCAGTCGCAGTAGCGGGCCACGCCTTGCTGGACGGTCAATGTGGACGCCTGGTAACCGGCAGCGCGCAAGCGCTCCAGGTCAGCACAGGTGTAGCACTGGTACTTGCCACGCAAATGATCAGGAAATTCGCTGTACTCAAGCACCCCCTCAAGCAAGGCAATCTCAAGTGACAAGGGCGATTGGTCTTGTTGCTCACGCAGCCGATTGATCACAGCCAAGGCAACGTCATTGAACGGCTGGGCGCGACCACTGCCGACATTGAAGATACCGCTCAACTGTGGGCGCTCAAGGAAGAACATATTGACCTTGACCACATCATCCACAGAGACGAAATCACGCAGATGGCCACCGCCGGGATAGTCACCATAGCTGCCGAACAGGCTGACTTTTCCATGGGACTGGTACTGGTTGAAGCAGTGCAGGGCCACTGACGCCATCGCACCTTTATGCTGTTCATGGGGCCCGTAGACGTTGAAATAACGCAAGCCGACGACCTGGCTCCTGGCTGTCATCAACTGCCGGCGTACCTGTTGATCAAAGAGGAACTTGGAATAGCCATAGACGTTTAGCGGGCGCTCACATTCACGTTCTTCGCGAAAATCCTGCCCGGCGCCATACACAGCTGCCGATGACGCATATAAAAGCGGGACCCGTTGTTGCTGCGCAGACGCCAGCAATTCACGGCTGAACCGGTAATTGTTATCCATCATGAAACGTCCATCAGCTTCGACGGTGCTTGAACACGCTCCCTGGTGCAGCACAGCACGCACGTTGCCAAACTCACCACAAGCAAAGCGATCGAGAAAATCGTCCTTGTCCAGGTAGTCGGCAATTTCACTGTCGGCCAGGTTGCGGAATTTGTCGCCATCGGTCAGATCGTCGACGGCGATGATCTCGGTTTCGTTGCGCTGGTTGAGCGCCTGTACGAGATTGCTACCGATGAATCCTGCGGCACCGGTTACGATGATGGTCATGACAGATTCCCCGTGAGGGTACGGTGCCCGCATTTTAATCAAGGGAACAAGAGCCAACCTTAACCTGGGTCAACGAATGAACCGGGTTCGACGCATGAGGGCCTTGAGCAGGCTCACCATCTGGGCAACCACGGTGCAGCGGTAAAATACGAAGGTTCGGATAATGCATATTATGTTAAACAAGGTGCTATGTCCGATATGTTCATAACCCACGTAAGTCACTGATTCGACGAATTCGGTTTGGACGCCTAGTCTTGCTACGGGCCATGTGTTTCGTGTTCATGGCGAGACCTTGAATGAGGTGTCTGCCAATGAAGCTGGTTCAGTGTCATTTCTCGTCAGGTCAGCGCGTGCCAGTGCTTGTGCAGGATGGTTCAGCGGCGCCCCTGCCCAAGCTGGTCCCATTTATCTACGTCCAGCTCAAATTCAAGCATCGTGCATACAACACCGTCGCAGCGCACCTGCGTGCGATCCAGGCTTTCTACACCTATGCCAAAAGCCGGGAGCTGGATATCGATGAGGCCATCCTGGCCTGTCACTTCGAGACGATTTTGGCACTACTGGACGGTTACTCCCTCTGGCTCCAAAGCGGCCGCCAGGCGGATAATCTAGTCGCCCGAATCGGCACAACTGCAATGGCATCTCTTCCACCGATAGATCCGCACACCCGTGACCAGTACCTGCGGCAGTTGAAGCAGTATGAATCGCCCCTGGTTTCCTAGACACTCTCCAAGCTCAAGAAATAGCGTTTCTCATACTCTACGGGAGACAGCTGCATAGCACTGCTGTGTCGGCGTTTAGGGTTATAGAACATCTCGATGTAATCGAAAATATCACTTCGGGCTTCTTCACGGGTTGTGTAGATCTTTCGTCGGATTCGCTCCCGCTTCAAAAGCTGGAAAAAGCTCTCGGCTACGGCATTGCCGTGGCAGTTTCCCCGCCGGCTCATGCTGCTGATTACATTGTTAGCCTTCAAGAAGCTTTGCCAATCTGAGCTACTGAACTGACTACCTTGATCTGAGTGAATCATCACTTGCTGCTGTGGCTTGCGTCGCCACACAGCCATCAACATTGCGTCGATAGCCAGGTCGCTGCACATCCTTGGCTTCATTGACCAACCAATTAGCTGGCGGATCAGCGCGTACGCTCGAGATCTTCCGACATCAAGAGCGCGGTAGCCTTTTTTAGTATCGATTTCTCGCGTTCAAGGCGCGTGATCCGGGCTTCCAACTCTTGGATTTTTTGCTGCTCTGGCGTCAGCGCTTTGCTGGCCGGCGTGATGCCGCCACGCTCTTGCTGAAGCTGATTAACCCACCGACGCAGGGCCGATTCCACCAAGCCGAGCGAACGGGCCGCTTCGGCATGGCTGTAGCCTTGATCGAGCACCAGGCAGGCGGCTTCGCGCTTGAACTCAGGGGTAAAGGTACGGCGTTGCTTGGTCATCGGACACCTCTCTGTGGCGAGCATTCTCGCCAAAATGGTTGTCCGGGGTTAGTAGACCACTACACTTTTTGCCGCTTCTCGAGTTCACGCTGCCGACGATGAGCGTTGCGCTCAGCTCGTCTGGCTGATGCCTGCAGCGATCTTACAGTTCCTTTCCAACCCATCACGATGCTCCATACCGAATGCGTGATGGCACATTAGCATATGCCGTCGAACAGTCGGCACACTGCACGGGCGTAAAAATTTAGAAATTTAAAGGGATCCAAAACACTTGCGAACACCAGCGGAGCGCACTATGTTGTGTCTTGCAGCAAGGAAAACCACCATATGATGTGTGAAAACCTTTCTGCGCGGCTCGCGATTTACTGAAAACCTCATGTATCTCACATTGCTGGATGAAGGAGATTCCGTATGACAGATCGTCGCCCTCTCAACCCCAACGTGAACGTTCCAAAGCCTGGCGGTGGTGAACAACCACGGTCTCGCAACAAGGACGGTCAAGTCCGCGATAAACGGAGCGATGCTGGCAAACCGCGCGGCAAATGACGGTTTACAGGTCAGCAGCATACGATCTCGCTGCTGACCTGTTCTGCCACTGCAAATTAGCCTTCGTGTGTACACAGGCGCGGCACAATTCGAAGCAACAGTGCTACACCCTGAATCGATAAGGGGCGCTGGTAATGCGCCCTATCGAGTATCACTCTGCGATCCGCTTTATCGCTTTTTCGATACGCTGACGGCCCGCGTGGGCAAGCTTACCGACCCCGGCTTCCTTGGCTACTGCGTAAACCAGCCCCTCTCCTACGTGACCATGCTTAGTCATTTCATCTACTAAGGCACCTAGTTCGGGCAAGCAGATTTCAGCAAGTGGGCGAATGGCATCGTCATCACCGGGCCTACGAAAGACAACGTTCATATCCGACTCGAGATGAGTCGGCCAGAAGAATGTTCCTGCCTGCTCCTCTTCATGAGATCGGAATCGTGCCCGCGCTATTTGATCGACGCGATCACGAATGCGCGAGCCCGTTCTGACCCAGCCATGAGCACGCGCGATACGCCGTGCAAGCGCCATATCGAGCACAGGCCCCTCCTCTGCCACCACATGGGCAATCATCTGTTCCAAGGTAGCCGTGTAGCTCGCTTCGAAGAATCTGTCTGGATCAACCGCCTTCACAGCCTCGGCAGGGTCTGCTTCCTTGTAAACCAGGTGCTCTACTGGCACATAAGGAATCACGGTATCTTCTGCTGCTTGAGCCGCGGCAGCTCTGGCGTATTTCAACTCTGGCATTGCACCAGACGGATCATTGGCTCCGGCAGCTGAAGTCGAAGCTACAACAGCAACCTGATCCACAACCTCAATGACTTCAGCCATGGCAGCATCGACTTTTAGGCGCTCAGCCTCATGGGCAGCATCGATGACCGCCTGCTTGGCCCTCGATTCGGCAAGCAGTTCGGTGAGACGTTGATGCACCTTTTCTGCGGTTCCCACGGCATCAACCCACCAGTCGGTCGACCAGATCCTAACGATCTCCCAGCCAAGTCCACGCAGCACAAACTCACGCAGCTTGTCGCGATCACGCGCAGTCGCACTGCGGTGATAGGTAGCCCCATCGCACTCGACACCGGCTAGGAAGCGCCCTGGAGCATCAGGGTGCACAACCCCCAAGTCTACTCGGAAGGAAGAGACACCAATCTGGGTATGGATCTGCCAACCCTTCTTGGCCAAGGCAGCAGCGACTGCCTCTTCAAATGGGCTATCGAATCCACCCACACTACCGAAATTAGCTTCAGCCAAGGCCTGCGGCCCACGTTCAGCAAATTCGAGGAAATGCTTCAGGTCACGCACCCCGACGGCTTGCGTCCGAGCAAGGTCAATGTGCTCTGGGCGGAGGGTCGAGAACAGCACCAATTCTTGGCGAGCACGCGTAATTGCAACGTTCAGTCGGCGCTCGCCACCTGGACGGTTCATCGGGCCGAAGTTCATAGACATCCCGCCGGCAGCGTCTTTTCCGTAGGTGGTCGAGAAATAGATGATGTCCCGCTCGTCGCCCTGGACACTTTCCAGGTTCTTCACGAACACAGGCTCGAGCTCAGACTCAGCGAAGTACGAGTCGAGCGACGGATCCCTCCGGCATGCCTCATCGAGCATGTCCATGATGAGCTTCTGCTGCTCACCGTTGAACGTGACCACTCCCACAGTACGACGGCTCTCACGGAAGGCCGGTGACTGAAGGCGAGCAACAAGGTCAGCAACTAGGGCTCTTGCTTCAATCAGGTTGGTACGTGAGCCGCCCTTGTCGTAAACACCAGCAACTGGACACAGCCTCACAGCCTTATCAGCCGTGAATGGCGAAGGGAACGTCACCAGCTTCGAGCCGTAGTAACGCTGGTTGGAGAACGCGATCAGGCTCTCGTGACGGCTGCGATAATGCCAGTTCAGGTTGCGCATCGGCAGGTTCGCGCTGATGCATTCATCCAGGATGCTCTCGAGATCCGCTTCGACATCCTCATCATCAGCAGTAGACTCAGCCCGGTCAAAGAACGAGGTCGGCGGCAGCTGTTTCGGGTCACCTACCATCACGACCTGCTTTCCTCGCGCCATCGCACCAATTGCATCCCAGACCGGAATCTGAGAGGCCTCATCGAAGATGACGAGGTCGAACGGGGTTGAGGCTGGCGGCAGGTATTGGGCAATCGAGAGCGGGCTCATCAGCAAGCAAGGCGTCAGCTTGGTGAGGGCTTCTGGTGCCCGGGTCATCAACTCACGCAATGGAATATGCTTGGTTTTCTTGCCCATCTCATGACGCAGCAAGCCCCACTCTGAAGAGCGGCTCACGCTGTCCTGACTTGGCAGGTCAGCACACAGCCGAGCACGGAGCCAGTCCTTCGTCAGCTCGGTGAACTTGTCATCCAGCGCTCGGAAATCGCGAATACGCTGTTCATGCTCAACGCTGACAAATGTCCGGATCACTTCCTCGTTATCGACAGTGGTATTCAGCCACCAGCGAGCATAATTCACCTCGAAGACGCGGCGGACTTTTCCGGAGGTGATGGCTCCGCTTTCCATGGCCTGGACAATTGGGGCGAGGCCAACGGCGAAGGCCTCATCGCGCACCTTCCTCCAGGCACACCATGCCTTGAGTCGTGCCTCGGACGAAACTACGGTTTCGCAATTTTTCTTGAGGTCATTCAACGAAAGGTGTGAGGTCTCATCAGCACCGGCCTCGGTGAAGTGACCGATCGAAGTCAGATGCGATGAACGCTCCTGCAACAACGCAAGCTTTTCGCGCAGGCCAACGCCTGCGAGAGCTATCGCACCTTCAGGCTCTAGCAAAGCGTTGCCATCGCCCAAGAGCGTTTGAAGGGGAGCCTTGTAAGCTGCAATCTGCTCCGGGTTCAGCGCGAGCTTCGCAACAGCAGTTGCTACCTGCCCTTGGAACACCACAGCCTGACGTGCAATCTCAAGCTTGGTCTTCAGGTCACTCCAGACCGGTACCAGTTCTCGCAGGTCAGCCAGGTCGGACAGATCACGTTCAACCGCTGCCCGCTCCTTCAACAGATCGAAGTCACCTTTCAGCAAGGCTCCACAGCGGCCCTCCTGCACTTCTGGGTGATCATCAACAAGGCGACCACGTTCTTCGATATCCCGACGCTCAGCCTGGAAGCACAGCGCTGCAGTAAGGAGTTCAATGTTAGTGTCCTTGCCGCACCAAAGCTGCTGAGTGCTCGAGCCAAGGTCGGACAAGGCACCCATATCGCTATCAAGGCGAGTCAGCGTGCGAAGCCGTCGCAGTTCTTCCTTTAATGCATCACCGAGCTGGCCTTGCTCGACCAACTGGAGCCCATCATCGATCCAGTCCGAGTCTGATTGCTGGAGCCGAATGGCCTCTTGAAGTTTGATCGACGTCGAAAGCTTCTCAGCGTCAGACTTAGAACCTTGCCAAACGGCAACGCACTCTTGCCCTGGCTCAAGCTCATCAATAGCGCGGCGCACGGCACGTATTTCTGCCCAGGTGGCTAAATCCTTACCTTGATCGGCCTCGCCTGCAGAGGTTTGAGTCGGGGCTAGCAAACCTGCGATACGACGCTTACCGAACCAGGACTTTGGCCAGAACGATTCCTCAGCCTCCTTCCACTCTCTCAGCAACAAATCGATGTCGAGCGATTCGATCGTATCGCCATAGGTCGCACTGAGCTGCTGCTTGAGCTCTACTATTTGGCTAAGCAGTGCCACCGCCTGAGCAAGCACATCGGTGACACTTTCCGGCCAGGCCGGGCTGAGCTCACCGAATATGGTGCGACGTTGCTGCAGCAGGTCAATACCCTGCTTCGCATCCGCCACAACGCGAGAAGTCCAGAGCGGCGAAAGCTTAGCGTTTAGCTCTCGATGTTGTTCAACCCACGCACAGCCATCGCTCAGCCGTTGAGAAATGGAGCGGGCTTCAGGCCGCAACGCGAAGCGCCAATCCTGTCCTGCTGCCGCGGGTAGTGCCTGGGAAAGGACTGACAGCCCCTCCAGTGCACCCGGGGTGTATTCCGAAGCTAGGAGCCCAGCCAACTCAACGAACCGATCAGCCGCACACTGGACATCCAAGACGGCAGGCAACACATCACGAGCCGCCTGCACGAACTGTTGTTGCCAATGAGGTGACCATTCCGCTTGACCAACTGCGGATAACGCATTACCAGCAAGCAGGCTGTAGCCCACAGCCTGCGCGTTCACTTCGAGGCGATCGCCCAATTCACGAAGCTCAAGCATGGCCTTGTGGTCATGCGTGTCAGGTGACGCCCAGCCAACAGGGGCAACAGCTTCATCGACACCCGAAGTGACCGTGCCAATCGCATCGTAGATGGTGTAACCGTTGCGATGGCGCCGGTGCAGTCGCTCGACGTAAATGTTCAGGCTGTCGCGCAGCGTTGCGAGACGCTGAGCCTCAACCTCCCATGCAGCGGAATCGACCTGCCCTTTTGCCTCCCAAGCGGACTGCAGCTGGGCCAGCACATCAGTTTTCCGAGCCTTGCTTGAGTGCAACTCGAGGCAGAACTCACCCAAGCCAATCTCACGCAAGCGACGGTACACGACATCCAGCGCGGCGATCTTCTCCGAGACGAACAGCACGCGACGCCCTTGGGCAATCGACTGGGCGATCATGTTGGAAATCGTCTGGCTCTTGCCAGTACCGGGTGGGCCGATGAGCACAAAGTCTTTGCCCTTGGCTGCAGCCATCACTGCAGCCAACTGAGATGAGTCAGACGGCAGCGGGCAGAAAACGTCTGTCGGGCCGTAGTCGCGATCCAGCGATTGCGCCTCTGGGAACGGTGTATCCGAAACGAACGAATCGCGTGGGGTATCCAGAAGGTGCTGAACGACTGGGCTCTGCCGCAGGTGCTCAGCGCTCTCGGCCAGATCCTTCCACATGAGGTATTTGGCAAACGAGAACATCGACAGCACGACGTCTTCGCTCAACTCCCAACCTGGGATGTCCTTGATGGCATGGCCAACCTTGTTCCAAATACCGGCGATATCAAGTCCAGAATCGTCCCGAGGCAATTCGTGCTCCAGCGACCCCAAGCCCAATTCGAAATCCTGTCGAAGCATCTCAATCAGGGTGGGGTTGAAGCGCGGCTCATCATCGTGAAGCACCATGGTAAATCCGGAGCGAGCGCTCTTGCGCTCCAGCGTAACCGGTATCAAAACCAATGGCGCCTTGTACTTCTGCCCTGCTCTGTCCTCGCGTGTCCAACTCAGGAAGCCAATGGCCAAGAAGAGCGTATTGGAGCCGCCTTCCTGCAGCGCTGTACGAGCACCTCGGTACAGTTCGGTGAGTCGAACGTCCATCTCGTTGGATGTCAGCGCAACAAACACCTCTCTGCGATTGAGGGCATCCTCGGCATGCCGGCGACGAACATCCTCACGCTCACGTTGCTCATACAGAGCGCGCTCCCGCGGATCAGCACCATCCATGAGGTCTGGGCGGGTGAGCAGCTTCAGCGACTGACCACTGGCCAATACGTCCTCGAGGGCTCCTGGATCTGGGGACTCCAGCTTCAGCGCCCGCTTGCCTGTCTTGAAGTTCAAGAGGTTGTTTCGAAGCGAGAGATCCAGGAGTTTGCGCTGCCACCGGCCAAGTCGGTCTGCTGGGTCGAGCTTGGAAAGGTCTTCGACCACTACCTCGTGGATCTCATCAGGGATTCCAGCCCCGTCCTCGACCAGGAGCGTCGGAGAGTCCACCGGAACCTCATCAGCAATCCGTGCGATCTGAGCCTCAGCACTTGCGAGTGGCTTGATCCGTTGCAGTCGAGCCCGGCGAATGTCGAGCAGCATTTCAAATTCGCTGTCCGCGTCTTCGGCAATCTGCTTCTCACCTCTCTCGACTGCGTAAGAGAAGGTTGGGACAGGATTCTGCGTACTGAGCGTCGTTTCAAATAGAACCAGTTCCCGCAGCTTCACCCGCTTGCGTACCGCCGTCACATCATCGACAAGGGCAGTAGTGAATTCCTCGGGCTTCATCCACAACCCCGCGAAAGCGTGACCGCGGGTGAACACGATGACTGGGTTCAGCCCGATTTGCTCCAGGGCAGCGCAGAATAGCAGGGTAAGATCCATGCAGGTTGCCAAACCAGTATCGGCAATCTGGCTTGGGCTTCGCACCTTTTGACCTGACTGTTCAAAACTTGCCGGCGGCAATGCATAGTCGAGCTTCATCCGTGCGACGGCGCTCCAGACCGCAGACGCCAGCTGCCAAGCTCGCTTCGCGCCACCCTCGTAACCATCCAGCGATGAGCACAGTTCACTTTGGCGAAGCAACTCAGCCGTCTGCTTCAAGAGTCGTTCAACTGCCGCATCATTCGGCTGCACGAAGGCAGCCGTCATGTCAGGAATATGCCGCAACCCACCCCACTGATTTCGGGGCAGAAGGTCTACGACTTGCTCAAAACGGGAGACCTCCTTTCTGCCGCTCTCGGCTTCCTTGTCGTCCGCCTCAAGCACGAAGGTGAATGTCGACAGCTCAGCTTCGGTCAGACGACTAAGCAACGGGCCGTCCAAGACCAGATCAAGACCAGGAATGATCCGGAAGCTATCTGCCCCAATCTCGTCGATCCGCCACACCTTGGCCTTGAACACCTCAGGTTCTGAGGTCAATGTCAGGGTCGCATTAACGAAACGGTCTTCGGTCTCGTTCGCTATACGAAGTTCGCGAATTACGGGAATGGCGTTCTGGAAGTCGGCAAGGTTCAGCTTCGCCACAAGGGTGGCAAGGATCTTGACTTCTTTAGGTGGGATTTCTTCTGGAGCAGCGGGGGGCTGAACGATGTCGTCCATGCGCAACCTTCCTTGTTGTGATGCTCAAGGGAGTGCCGGACAGACCGGCCGCGAAGGGATCCTCTTGAGCTGATGGCGGGATGATAGCGCTTCCTGCTTCAGGCGTAATGATCCTTTGGTCGTTCGCTGATGCTTAATCTGTTCAGCTGCGATCTGCAGCAAAGCGCAGATGCATCCTGACTTGCCACAGACCTATCAGCTCTATCGGGTGTAAAAAATTAGTATCAAAGGTTTTTCAAAAGTGGCACAAAACTGCAAAAAGTCACATCAAGACTGACTAGTTCAAGGAAAGCCAGCCACCTAAAACATTCCAGCGAACTATAAGCTAGATGTATTGGACTCAATACCTATCAATCTCATCTCAATGTTATTCAAGCCGTCATACACAACTTTTGCATAGGAATGTTCACCAACCCAGTTCAGCTCATTTTTTATTTCCGATAAATCATATTTTATATCATCTAGCTTTTGTGAAACCTCTTCATTGATAGCGACAAGCCGCTCTAGAAGCGTCTCAATATTTTCAGTACTCATAAAAACTCCTTTTCAAAGCAGAGGAAACGGTCTGGTAAGTTCTGCGCAGAGTGGTTGGAGGCTGGGCTAGCTTGGCTGCAAATAGACATTTTGAGGCGCAGCTTGCACATCGAACAGTGGCGCAGTGCCATCATTAGCATAAAAATGACCTCCTGTGGAAGACCTACGCTTCGTAGTACCGCTTCATCGCCTCAACAGCGCTAGTGCTCAAGGCCACCGCGGCGCTGTTCGATCAGGCTCAGTAGCGATTTTATAGCCACACTCTGCGGCTTGGTTAAATCGTGCTGGTGAAAAATTCTCCTCGATCAGCCAGGTTGCTGATCAAGGACTCGCCCTTCAATTTGAATACATCAATTGGCGATACCGAGATACTTGCGGAACAGGTTCTGAATCGCCCTGAGCTTCGTAGGCACCTCTTTGTCTTGCACTGAGGCCAATAAAGCTAGTTTTATAAACATCAATCGATGAACGGCCGCATTCGTTTCGAGGACTTTGAGTCAGTAATCTCCGGCCCGTGAGTGGCTTATGAACATTTGACATCGCCCACTTGTTAAATGTCATATTAGGTAGATGTGTCTGGCTGGTATCGCTTGCCCCTTAAGCTGGATGTTGCTTGCAAGGCCCCTCCTTCAACATGGCGCGTGGACAATCAGCCTTCAGGAAGCACCTGTGAGCATGGCGCCTGAAATACCAAAGAGCAGCACGTTCATGACATCTCAAGGACTTTTCATTCACGCAATTTTCACGCGTGGTTGCGCATTCTTGAGCTATCCCTACGTGTGATAGACCTTGCCCGCCTAGCAGCGGGCTTTCTTTTGTGCGCGATTTCTCATCAACTTGCACCACGCTGTCCGATCTGTCTCGAGGCGTTTAGTCCATCAGAATGTCTACCAGCACCTGCGCAGGCTTACTCAGCTCGACACCCACTCGAGTCACCACCTCGTAAGGCTCGCTTCGCGACTTGAGTTGCAGCGGCAACCGCACCAGCATGCCGTGGTCCAGGGCCATCCTGGCGACATCCCACGGCATCACCGCAAGCAGATCGCGATCTTGCATGAGCATGGACAGCGTCGTGAAAGTCGACGAAGTTTCAATGGGATACTGCGGGAAGCTCAAGCCTGCCTCGCGAAACTCGCGCTCAAGGGTAAGACGCATCGGCATGTTCACCGGGAACACCACCCAACGCGAGTGCGCCAATTGCTCAAGCGTCAATTCAGCGCAGGCTGCCAGCGGATGCGCCGGGTTTGCCACCAGCACCAACTGCTCCTGGTGTTTAACCCGGCTCTCATAGGCTGCAGGTCTCGGGCTGACGCTGGTTCGGCAAATCACCACATCCACACGCCCTTGGTCGAGCAGGTTGAGCAAACGGTCACTGGTGTCCTCTACCACCGATACTGATAGGTCCGGTTGGTTCTCGCGCAAACGCGCCAGGCCTTCCACCATGATCGGCACGGCGCCCATGATGGTGCCCACCGACAAACGTCCCCCATGTCCTTGGAGAATGCCCAGCATCTCTTCACGCAGATGCGCAAGGTCATTGCCAATCAACCGCGCATAACGCACCACGCAGCGGCCCAGGTCATTGGCTTCGAGCCCTTTGCTGGTCCGCTCGAACAGTACTGCGCCAAGGGTCGACTCAATTTCATTAAGCGCCTTGGTGGCGCCAGGCTGGGTGATCGACATCGCCTCTGCGGCTTTGTGTATCGAGCCCAGTTCGTCAAGGCTGATCAACAGGCGCAGTTGGCGTAAACGAAGGCGCGAAGCCATGGAGCTTAATGATGGCAGCATAGGGGATCACTAAAAGTTATCGGGCAGTCCACAGCTCTCATTAGGCAGCAATGCCATGGAAATTTAAAGTGGCTGGCAAGTGCTTCCCCACAACAGCAAACCGGAGCCAGCATGCGCCTGATCCAATTTGAAACCGCACCCGCCCAGCGCCATGTCGGCGTAGTGGAAGGCGACCTGATTCAGGTTGTGCGCCACACCACGCATCTGCGAGAACTGGCCCTCGCTGCCATCCGCAACCAGCGCAGTCTCGCCGCTGAGGTGCTCGAACGCGGTCTGGACAGCACCGAGCAGCGCTACAGCGTTGCGTTGAGTGAATGTCGGGTCCTTCCACCGCTCGACCACGAAGACCCGGCACACTGTCTGATCAGCGGAACCGGGCTCACGCACCTGGGCAGTGCCTCCACCCGCGACAAGATGCACCAACAAAAAATCGATGATGGGGCGGCGCTCACCGACACCGCGCGCATGTTCCAGTGGGGCATTGAAGGTGGCCGTCCCCCCGCAGGTAGCGCCGGCGCGCAGCCAGAGTGGTTCTACAAGGGTGATGGCTCGATCGTCGTCCGCCCAGGGCAAGCCTTGCAGCCCCCCGCCTTTGCCGAGGACGCGGGTGAAGAACCGGAACTGGCTGGGCTGTACGTGATCGGTGAAGATGGCCTGCCTTACCGGCTGGGCTTTGCCATCGGCAACGAGTTTTCCGACCACGTGATGGAGCGGCGTAGCTACTTGTACCTGGCGCATTCCAAGCTGCGTAATTGCTCATTCGGCCCCGAACTGCGAGTGGGCGAGTTGCCACGGCATCTGCAGGGCACCAGCCGGATACTGCGCGGTGACCGGGTAATCTGGGAAAAGGATTTTCTCAGCGGTGAGGACAACATGTGCCACTCGCTGGAGAATCTCGAGTACCACCATTTCAAGTACAGCCAGTTTCTGCGCCCCGGTGATGTGCACATCCACTTCTTCGGTACTGCAACGCTGTCGTTTGCCGACCAGGTCAAGGCCGTCGAGGGCGATGTGTTCGAAATCAGCCTGGCGGAGTTCGGCGCCCCACTGCGAAACGGCATCAGCGAGACGCCTGCGGCCATCTCACCCGGCGCGGTGAAGACGCTCTGACCCTACGGTGGCGCAGGGCCGCGCCGCCGCAGCATTTCATAACAATCACAAAAGTGAGATGAGCATGAACAACACCCCCTACCCTCCGGCCCCCGCGTCGGCCCTGGCGACTGCCAACACCGACAGCGCCAAGCCAACCACCGTGCGCTGGCGTATATTCCTGATCCTGCTGCTACTGGCAGCGATCAACTACATCGACCGCGCTTCGCTGTCCGTGGCGCTGCCGTTGATTTCCGCCGAGTTTGAACTCACTCCAGCGCTCGAAGGCTTGATCCTGAGCGCGTTCTTCTGGTCATACGCCTTGATGCAGATTCCTGCCGGTGTGTTACTCGACCGTTTCCAGGTGCGCAATATCATTGGCGTCGCAACCATCGGCTGGGGTGCCTTCCAGGCCTTGGGCGGGTTTGCTCACAACTGGATTACCTTGCTGGTCACGCGCATTGGCCTTGGCGTGGCCGAGTCGCCGATCATGCCCGCCGGCGCAAAGCTCAATGGTGCCTGGCTGACGCCTAACGAGCGTGGCCGCGGTGCCACGCTGGTCGACGGCGGCGCGCCGCTGGGCACCGCATTCGGCGCAATCATCATCGCGGGCCTGATTACCTGGTTCGACTCTTGGCGCATCGCCTTTATCGTCGCCGGGGTCGGCACGGTGGCCGCCGGTATCTGGGCCTGGTGGTACATCCGCAACCACCCCAGCGAGCACCCGCAAGTCAACGCCGCTGAACTGGCTTACATCACCCAGGCCAACGACGCCGCGAGCAAGGCCAACGGCAACCGCAAGGCGGTGCTCAAGGAGTTGCTCAAGAGCCGTTCGGTACTGTGCATGTTTGCTGGCTATGCCTGCTACAACAGCGTGTTCTACGGGCTGCTGACCTGGATGCCCAGCTACCTGCACCAGGCACACAACCTGGATATCAAGGCGATGGGCGGTGCGACTTTCCTGATCTTCATGTGTGGCTTCATTGGTGAACTGATTGGCGGCTGGATCTCCGACAAGTGGAAAGCAAAAGGCGGCCAGCCGAATACCGTCATGCGCAGCATGTTCGCCGGCTCTGCTGCAGTCGCCGCCCTGTGCATCCTGCTGGTGGCCTACACCCCGGATGCCGGCCTGGTCATCGCCCTGCTCTGCGTGGCGCTGTTCTTCATCCGGTGGTGCGGCATGTACTGGTGCCTGCCGGCGATCCTCGGTGGCAAGTCCAAAGCTGGCGTGCTAGGCGGCAGCATGAACTTCTGCGGCAACATGGTGGGCGTACTGGTGCCGATCCTCATTGGCCTGATCGTGCAGTTCACCGGTTCCTATTTCCTGGCCCTGATCTTCTTCGTGGTCATGGCCTTCGGCCTGATGCTGTTCTCTGGCCTGATCGACTACCGCGAGCGCGGGCTGGCCTGAGCCACGCGCCCTATTGAGGTGAACACCATGCAACTCATTACAACAACAGGCAGTGCAAGCGCTGCCAACGCCGTGATCCGACTCAACCCACTGGACGATGTGCTGGTGGCACGCCAGCCGCTGACCGAAGGCCTGCTGCTGGACGAGGGCATCGTGGTGCGCGAGCCGATCCCGGCGGGCCACAAGGTGGCTGCCCACGCGCTTAGCGCGGGCCAGGCCCTGCGCCGCTATGGGCAGATCATCGGTTTCGCGAGCCAGGCGATCGCCGCAGGCGAACATGTGCACGTGCACAACCTGGCGATGGGCGAATTTGCCCGCGACTACGCCTTCGGCGTCGATGCCAAAGGCCAGCAGGCGCCCAACGACGATACCTTCATGGGAATCGTGCGCGCCGATGGCCGGGTCGCCACACGCAACTACATCGGCATCCTCACCTCGGTGAACTGTTCGGCCACGGTCGCGCGGGCGATCGCTGACCACTTTCGCCGCGACATCCACCCCGAGGCGTTGGCGCCCTACCCCAACGTCGATGGCGTGGTCGCCCTCACCCACGGCGTCGGTTGCGCGGTCGACCCCGGTGGCGAGGCGCTGGCGATGCTGCGCCGCACCCTCGGCGGCTATGCCGTGCATGCCAACTTCGCTTCGGTGCTGTTGATCGGCCTGGGCTGCGAGACCAACCAGATTCCCGACCTGCTGGCGGCCCAGGGCCTGCAAAGCAGCCACGCACTGCGCACGTTCACCATCCAGGGCGCCGGCGGCACGTCCAAGACCATTGCCAGCGGCATCGCCCAGGTCAAGTCGCTGCTGGCCGAAGCCAACCAGGTCGAACGCCAGCCGGTCTGCGTCCGCCACCTCACGGTGGGCCTGCAGTGCGGGGGCTCGGACGGCTATTCGGGGATCACCGCCAACCCGGCTCTGGGCAATGCTGTCGACCGCCTGGTGGCAGCTGGCGGCACTGCAATCCTCTCGGAAACCCCGGAAATCTACGGTGCCGAACACCTGTTGACGCGCCGTGCGGTCAGCCAGCAGGTGGGCGAGAAGCTGATCGCCCGCATCCAGTGGTGGGAGGCCTACTGCCAGCGGATGGGCGCCGAGCTGAACAACAACCCTTCGGCCGGCAACAAGGCCGGCGGCCTCACCACCATCCTTGAAAAGTCCCTGGGTGCCGTGGCCAAGGCCGGTTCCAGTGACCTGATGGATGTTTACGAGTACGCCGAACCGGTGCGCGCCCACGGCCTGGTGTTCATGGACACGCCCGGCTACGACCCGATTTCCGCCACGGGCCAGGTCGCCGGCGGCGCCAACCTCATCGCCTTTACCACTGGCCGCGGCTCGGCCTACGGCTGCGCACCCTCGCCTTCAATCAAGCTGGCGACCAACACACGCCTTTGGGAAACCCAGGAAGAGGACATGGACGTCAACTGCGGGGGCATTGCCGACGGCAGCATGACCATCGAAGAACGTGGCGAACACATCTACCGGATGATGCTGAGCATCGCCTCGGGCGAGCGCAGCAAGAGCGAACAGCATGGCTACGGCCAGAACGAGTTCGTGCCGTGGCAGATCGGCGCCATCACCTGATCCCCCAGCCTTCATCAATGGCGCCAGCATGAAACGCCAATTGGCCTTTGCAACGGTATCGCGTCGATCACATGCAACCAGGCCTCGCCTGATAACGGCGTGATTCAGTAAAGATCGCTTCAGGCTCGTGCCCGCTGCCTACGTATTTTGGCAGCGGGCATTACAATCAGATATACCTCCACCTGGGCTCTGTTGTTCCTGCAACCAAACCCGCTCCCACAGGTAAACCACAAGTTTCAGCGTCACGCGCTACCTGTGGGAACGGCTACCGTCCTTCCCAAAGCGACCGCGCAATACACACGACCCCGTCAAACAGAACCCTGGAAGTCCGTACCAACCCGCAACCCAGAAGCTCTCCCTTCTGAAGATTTGCTTCAACCGTGAACTCTCCGGTGGGATGCTCGATCGACAAACGCATGCGGTCCTGAAGTGCCACGCCAGCAATTTGCGAAGCAACCGTCCCTGGTAGCGTGCAAGCCGTCGCCACGCTGACAGCGCCGAACACGCCAATGCTGGTATGGCAGCGATGAGGAATGAAGGTACGCGTGTTCAGCGTACCTCCCGAGGCAGCAGCGGACACCAGGCACATCTTGGGCACATTGCGCTGGCTGACATCGCCAAGATTCATGGCCAGGCCGGCCTGCCGTCGGATACTTTCCAGCCGCCCTCTCAACGCCGAATCGGCCTCCAGCTGTTGCGGGCTCTCGTAACCGCTACAGCCCAATGCCTCAGCGCGCATCAGTACCACAGGCATACCGTTGTCGATGCAGGTGACCGCGATGCCATCGAACACATCCTGCGTGTTGCCTGTCGGCAGCAACGCACCACAACTGGAGCCGGCAATGTCCTGGAATTCAATTATCAACGGTGCGCCGGCTCCCGGCACGCCATCAATCTTCACATCACCGGTGTAGTCGACGCAGCCGTCGCGTGTGCGCACATACGCAACCGCCATTTGCCCGGTGTTCTCCATGTAAATGCGAACGGGCGTGACCTCCCCCGCCGCGGTGACCAGCCCGCGCTCGATCGCAAAAGGGCCGACAGCAGCAAGGACATTGCCGCAGTTCTGACCATAGTCGACACGCGGCTCATCTACGATCACCTGTGCGAACAGATAATCCACATCAGCGTCGGGCCGGCGTGACGCCTTGATGATCGCGACCTTGCTGGTGAGCGGGTCTGCGCCACCTACCCCGTCGATCTGGCGACTGTCAGGTGAGCCCATGGCGGCCAACAGCACCCGATCGCGCAGCTCGCCCTGGTCTGGCAAGTCGCTATCCAGAAAGCACGCAGCCTTGGAGGTGCCGCCGCGCATCAACAGGCAGGGAATGCGTGTCTGGGCCATGTCTACTCTCCCAGTTCATCCAGGCTGTCGATGTACCGTAACCCCTTCTCGGCCAAGCGGGGACGCATGTTGTAGATGTCCAGACCGAGTTCGCCGCTGGCCAGGCGCAACGCCTTCTGCTCTTCCAGATCAGCACGCCGACGGGTCGCCTCCAGCACCTGCGTCACCTCATCGCGACGCACAATAACCACACCGTCATCATCCGCCACGACCACGTCACCGGGGTTGACCAGCTGCCCGCCGCAAATGATCGGTAGATTGACCGACCCAAGTGTTTCCTTGATGGTGCCTTGCGCGCTGACCGCCCGTGACCATACGGGGAAGCCCATTTGCCGAAGGGTACGGGTATCGCGCACCCCGGCATCGATCACCAGCGCACGAACACCATGCGCCTTGAGCGAGGTTGCGAGCAGGTCACCAAAGTAGCCGTCGGTACAGGGAGAGCTGGGTGCCACTACCAGCACATCGCTAGGACGGCATTGTTCAACAGCAACGTGGAACATCCAGTTATCCCCGGGCGCCACCAGCACAGTGACGGCCGAGCCGCTGACAGAAGTGCCCTGCTGAATCGCCGATATCGAGGGCGCCAGCAACCCTTTGCGCCCTTGTGCCTCGTGGATGGTGGCAACACCGTACGCCGCCAGTTCGTCCACCAGGCCCGCGCCCGCTCGCTCGATGTTGCGAAGGACAACGCCGGTTTTTCCCACGAGCGTACTCATGCCAGGTTCTCCGTCACGCGCGGGAAGGTGCTCTGGTAGCCCTCGGCGTAGACAATGTTGCGGGCGCAGGTGATGCCAACGTTGCGCTTGGCCTGTACCCCCCGCTGCAGGGCGACACGTGTGTAGTACTCCCACAGGTGTTCCTGCCCGGCCATGCATTGAATCGCAGCGTATTTCTGGTCCCATACATCGGTGATGTCCAGGAACACATCCGGGCGCCACTCACACTGTTCCGGCTGATGCGGCTCAAAGGCATAGACCGGGGGTGCCCCGACAATTTTTTCGCCCGGTCGGTAACCTTCTGCCTGGGCGATGATCCTCGCTTCCTGAGTGAGGTTCATTGCCAGCGGATGGTCATAGTTGTACGGGTCCTTCAGCGAGTGGCTGAGTACGAAAGCCGGCTGGACGCGGCGCATGACATCGGCCAGGCGGAACAGCGTGTCCTTGTCAGCCCGCATGGGGTAATCCCCAACGTCGAAAAACTCCACACTTGCGCCAAGTATTTCGGCTGCAGCCATCGCCTCCTCCTGGCGAGCAGCTTTCACCTTGCCCTCACTCATGTCGCCCTTTCGCCACAGCTTTGCAGACTCGCCCCGCTCGCCGTAGGACAGGCAAACGATGTGCACGTTGTAACCCTGCTGGGCGTGCAGCGCGATAGCACCACCTGCACGCCATACAAAATCGGCAGAATGGGCGCTGACAACCAATGCGTTTTGTTGAGATCCTGTCATTGCGAGTGCTCCTGTTTCGATAGGCACAGCTTCGCATTCGGTCTGACTGAAGCAGTAATGCGTTCGGGTGTATGGGGTATGCGTTTTCCTTATTGCCCTCCTCGTCTCGGATCGGCATAGTCAACGCACCTCAAGCAGAAAGTTGACTGTCGCAATGGAAACCAGAGAGCTGCCAGGCTTGATGCACGTGCGGGCATTTGTGCGCGTTGCGGAGCTCGGGAGTGTTTCCAAAGCTTCATCAGCGCTGTACCGCGCGCAATCAGTGGTTACACGCTCGATCTCCGAGCTGGAGGCCCGCTTGAATGCGCCTCTGTTCGAGCGTCACACCAATGGCATGCGCCTCACCTGCTATGGTGAGCGCGTGCTGCCGCGGGCGCGCAGGGTGCTGGAGGAGCTCGGTACTGTCCCTCGGCTGCTTGCCCCGGCAGACAAGCAGCCCGTGGAGCCGCTGTACCTGTTCCAGGTCAAGCGGCTGCAAATTTTCGTGAGCCTCTGCGAGACGCATCACATGCAGACCGTTGCGAACCTCATGGGCTTGACTCAGCCGGCCATCAGCTCAACGCTCAAGGTCATGGAGAGCGGCTGTGGGCAGACGTTGTTCGAGCGAACCCCTCGAGGCCTGCAACCTACCCGCACGAGCCACGAAATACTGTTCCCTATCCGGCGTGCACTCAATGAACTGCGCCACATGGAAACAGACATCTCAGCCCTTCAAGGCCAATTGCAAGGCGCAGTGCATGTGGGCGCCCTGCCCCTGGGCCGCACGCGAATCTTGCCTGCGGCCATCGTGCGCCTGATGGCCGCCCACCCCCATATCCAGGTGATTACCAACGAAAGCCCTTTCGACCTGCTGGCCACCGAGTTGCGCGCAGGCGATGTGGACTTCATCTTCGGTGCGTTGCGCAGTGCGGCTTACGCAAGTGACCTTACAGGAGAGAAGTTGATGTCCGAAGAAATGGTGCTTGTGGCCCGGCAACACCACCCACTCGCGAAAAGCCTGAACTACAGCGCGCTTTCAACCGCAAAATGGGTATTGCCAAGGGCCGGTTCACCCGCGCGGCAGATGCTGGATGGATGTTTCACTGCACTGGGCATGGCCAGCCCACACCCGGTGGTGGAAAGCGCCGATATGGCCATCATCAGAGGTTTGTTGCTGCGTTCCGACATGATCGCAGCCGTTTCCGCACACCAGTTGGAGCAAGAAATAGCCTCTGGCGAGTTATGTGTCTTGCCTGTCGAGTTGAAACAGACTTCCCGCGCCATCGGGCTGACATACCGAAACGGCTGCCTGCACTCGCCAGTAGCGCAGGCTCTGATGGAGATGATCCGCGCAGTGACGGGCGAGCCGGCAACCGTCTAGAGAAATTGCTGTAAGCGCGCCGGCGATTTCGGTTATCGCTTGCCGGCCACCGAATACAGCACCTGCTGGTTGCGCGTCTTCATGAAGTCTTCCAGGCTCTGCCCACGCATCGCGGCGTACACCTGCAGGTTTGGCACCCCCACTACCGCAGCAAGCTTTTCCAGTACGAAGAAGATTGCGCCATACTGGATCAGCCCTCGCCAGTCACGGCGGCGTAACAGGTCGCATTCTTCTTCGCTCAAACCCGCCTCCTCAAAAAGCGCCTCTGGCGTTTCAAGAAAGCGACGGCGCCAGTCAGGTTCGATCATGCGGTGCAGAAACTTGTTCAGGCGGTAGCCCTTGGCGCTTCGCTCCAGCGTGAACGGGTAAGTTCCTTCGAGTTTGTCGATGCCGTCTAGCTGGTGCCGCATGTGCTTGAGGTGCCGGGCAGTGGTTTCGACGGGCACTGGCCGATCCTCATTCTCCAGCAGCAGCGTTGCAATACCTGTCATCGACGGCAGGTAGTAGTCTTGGTGCAGCTTCTTCACGTTGGATGACAGCGCACCTCGCATGATCAACCAGGTGATCACCTCTGCCCCTTCCAGCCCGCCTAACGTAGCGAATTCGGCCAGGGTCATTTCCGTGAGGCGCAGCGGGTCATGGACCAGCAGATCCAGGAACTGCGCATCCCAATCGGGGTTGTTGAACCCGCAGCGCTCGCCATGGACCTGGTGAGAAACCCCACCTGTCGCCACGATGGCCACCTTGACATCCTCTGGGTAACTTTCAATCGCCCGGCGCAGCGCCTGCCCCAGCTTGTAGCAGCGACGGGCACTCGGAATGGGGAATTGCAGCACGCCCACCTGCAGCGGAACAATTTCTACCGGCCAGCCGTCGTCGCAGGCAAGCAACGCAGACATGGGGGAAAAGAACCCGTGATCAAGCGGCTTGTCACGGAAAAACCCCATGTCGAATTCATCGGCCACCAGGCTTTCGCCGATGTGCCGGGACAGTGCCGCATGGCCATTCACCGCGGGCAGATCGCGAGGGTTGCCGCCCTCGTCTGCAACCTCATAACGCTCGTCGACGCCAAGGGTAAAAGCACCGTAATGGTCGAAGAAGAACGATGTCACGTGATCGTTGAAGATATAGAAGAGCACGTCGGGCTTTTTCTCATCGAGCCAGGCCTTGATTGGCTCGAACCCTTCAAAGATGGGGGCCCAAGCCGCATCTTGCTGCTTGTCGTGGTCGACCGCGAAACCGATAGTGGGTGTATGAGAGACGGCGAGGCCGCCGATGATACGTGCCATGGAATGTTCCTTTACTTGAATGAAGCTACTGGGCCACTGCAGCCTGGATCGGCCGGCGCCGGGCATGGCCGTTGGCCAGGATCGCCATCGCAGCGATAAAGGCCGGTACGCTCAACAACGCGAAGAGCACTGGAACAGCGAAGCCCATACTCAACACTGCGCCGCCAATGAGCGAGCCGAAGATCGCCCCAAAACGCCCGATCCCTAGCATCCAGCTGACCCCTGTAGCGCGAAAATCTGTTGGGTAGTAGCCCGGCGCGAAGGCGTTGAGCCCGGTTTGTGCCCCGCTCATGAAAAACCCGGCTGCAGTTACCCCAACGGCAAGCAGCGTCGACTCCAGGCTGGTGGCGCCCAGCAAGAGGATGCACAAGCCACCCAGCACATAAGCCCCGGCAATAACGCGATTGGGGTTGCGCCGATCCATTGCCCAGCCCACTGCAATTGCGCCAACGGTACCGCCGAGCTGGAACAAGCCTGTGATGCTGGCTGCCCGCTCGATGGACAAGCCACTGTCACGCAACAGTGTGGGCATCCAGCCCATGGTCAGGTAAATCACCAGCAGGCCCATGAAATAGGTGCTCCACAGCGCGAGCGTGCCGAAACGGAACTGACCGGTGAACAGCATGCGTACCGGTGCCTTGTGATTCGCTTGGCCCTCGCTGACGATGAACCGCGTAGCGGCAGTGAACACACCACCGAGCCGGTTCAATACCTTGGCGATCTCGGCAGCAGGTGCATTGCGGGCAGCAAGGAACCGTGCCGACTCAGGCAACCACAACCAAAGAAGCGGAAGCAGTACCAGCGGCATGATGCCACCCGCGAGCAATACTGCATGCCACCCATACGCCGGGATCAGCCAGGCAGCCAGAAAACCGCCAAGCCCGGAACCCATGTTGAAGCCTGTGAACATGATGGTGATGAAAAGCGCGCGATTCCGCTCTGGCAGGTATTCAGACAGCAAAGTGGTGGTGTTCGGCAGCGCTGCACCCAAGGCTACCCCGGTGAGCAAACGCAGCAAGCCCAGCTCGTAGGGGTTGCGGGCAAAGGCGCAGGCCAGGCTCAGCACACTGAACCCAGTCACGGCGATCAGCAGCACCCGCTTGCGACCCAAGCGGTCAGCGTAAGGGCCTGCGGTCAAAGCGCCAATCGCAAGGCCTACCATGCCGGCGCTCATGACCGGGCCAAAAGCCGCGCGGGTAAGGCCCCACTCCTGAATCAATGAAGGTGCGACAAAACCCATCACCGCCACATCGAAACCATCGAACAGAACAACCAGAAAGCACAGAGCCATGATGAGCCACTGATACCGGGATACTGGTCGGTCGTCGATCCATGCCTTGATATCGACCGCTTCGTTGCTCATGCTTTCACCTTCTTGTTTTTGTAGGGACCAAGCCGAGGCGATGGGCTTGCCGCGAGGGCAAGCGCCATCTGACTTATGGACGAAGGTGACTCTAAGGCGGGCATCCCTTCCCCGCCTCCATGAAATCCTTAAGCAGGTATCTGTTTTTCTTATTGGATGAATGGAGAGCCCGGGCTGCCCATCGAGCGGAAGGCTCTGCCAAGCAAAAAAGCTGCACGCCCTTCATCGCAGGTATGCAATTGAGGACGTGCAGCCTTAGGGTGCCCAGCTTCAGCGAGGCAATCTATCTACCGTGCGTCCTCGCAGAAGCGGTGAATGGCCTGGCAAGCCGCACGCAGCGACTCGTCATCCAGCGCATAAGCAATGCGCAGGTACCCTGGAAGACCAAAAGCACTGCCCTGAACGACTGCAACATTGGCCTCCTCCAGCAACGCCAGGGCCACAGCCTCGTCATTGACCAATTCGCGCCCAGCAGGTGAGCGCTTGCCGATCAGCCCAGAGCAGTCGGCAAAAGCGTAGAAAGCCCCGCCTGGCACCTCACAACTGATGCCCGGCGCCTGGTTGAGCAACTCGACCATGAAATCACGGCGCCGCTGGAATACTTCGCGGCTGTGGGCGATGAAGTCTTTCGGACCGTCCAGGGCTGCGATTGCAGCGTGCTGCGAGATGGAACACGCACCCGAGGTCTGCTGACCCTGAAGCTTTTCCATCGCCTCAAGCAACCAGCGAGGGCCGGTAGCGAACCCGATCCGCCAACCCGTCATGGCGTAGGCCTTCGACACGCCGTTCATGGTCAATGTCCGCGCAGCCAGGCGTGGTTCGACCTGGGCAAGTGTGAGGAAGTCACGGCCGTCGAATATCAGGTGCTCGTAGATATCGTCCGCCAGAATCAGTACCTGCGGATGGGCCAACAACACCTCAGCAAGAGCCTGCAATTCGTCGCGGTCGTACACGGCGCCCGTGGGGTTGGACGGTGAGTTCAGGATCAGCCAGCGGGTTTTCGGCCCGATGGCTTCGGCCAGCGCTTGCGGGGACAACTTGAAGCCCGACTCGGCGCCACAAGCGACGATCCGCGACTCGCCACCGCACAGTTCAACCATTTCTGGATAGCTGACCCAGTATGGCGCGGGGATTACAACCTCGTCGCCTTCGTTCAGGGTCGCGGCCAGGGCATTGAAGATGACCTGCTTGCCGCCACTGCACACCAGCGTGTCCTGCCAGCTGACATCAAGACCATTCTCACGCTGGTATTTACGCGCGATGGCTTCACGCAGCGTGCGAAGGCCGGCTACCTGGGTATAGCGGGTATGGCCGTTGTCGATCGCACTGATGGCCGCAGCCCGGATGTGCTCCGGTGTATCGAAGTCAGGTTCACCCGCACAGAGCGAAATGATCTTCGCCCCGTCTGCGCGGCGCGCAGCCACGCGGTCGATGATCTTGTAGGTCGCCGAAGGCTTGGCAGCCTCCAGGCGACGGTTCAGCGTTGCCAGGCTCACGCTTGCTCCTCCGGGTGGGAGAGGCCCATCAGGTCCATGGTGGTTTTGCCTTCGCGCAGCTTGCCCATGAATACGGCTTCTTTGTCCGCGCGCTTCTGCCCCTCCCGCAGGGTATGTTCAACGGCATTGGCCGGAATGATGATCACACCATCCTCGTCCGCGACGACAAGATCGCCGGCGCTGACCTGCGCACCGCTGAAATCGAACGGCTTGCCGACCGAAGGCGTGGTTGCCTTGACGGTGCCTTTGACCGAGATGCCTCGCGCAAATACAGGGAAGCCATGTGCTTCGAGCGCAGCGATGTCGCGCACACCACCGTTGATCACCAGGCCAACGATGCCTGCCGCTTCCGCCGCCACCGTAAGCACCTCACCCCAATAGCCGGCCACGAAGTCGGCGGTATCACAGACCAGCACGCTACCGCGCGGCGCTTTGGCAACAGCCAGATGCAGACCCAGGTTGTCACCTGGCGAGCACTGCAGCGGGTAAGCCGGCGCGGCGATGAATGCGCCTTTCCAGACAGCGCGAATCTCGCGGTCGACCGCGCATGGCAGCCCGGACGCCTCGTACAGGGTGGAGCTGCCGAGGACCTTTGCAATGTTCTGGTAATCGTGTGGAAGGCTCATGATTGCTTGCTCTGAAGGGAGTGGTAACCGAGGGCGGCACGGGCGTCTTTAAGGCTCTTGCCAGCCGCAATCTGTTCGCGGATCTGCGTTTCAACGTGTTCGATGCGACGTGCCGTTTCAGCAACTTCCTGGGCACGCTCACGCGGGACAATGACGACACCATTGGCGTCAGCGACGACGATGTCCCGGGCACAAACCCGGGCATGGCCAACCGACACCGGCTGGTTGACGGCCACGACCTCGACGCGGTCCTTGCCGGTACGCATGAAGCGGCCTTTGCTGAACAGCGGGTAGCCTTCGCCCAGCGCCTTGTTCACATCGCGGCAGACACCATCAATGACCGTGCCGGCAATACCGCGGGCCAGGGCGTACTGGGTCATGATGTCGCCCCACACCGTGCAATCGGTACGGCCTTCGTTGGCGATGACCACAACGTCGCCTGGTGCTACTTCATCAATGAAGTCACCCACGGTGCCTGGCGGTGTGCTTGCACTGACATACTGGACAGTGAAGGCCGGGCCGACCACGACCTGGCTATAGTTGGCCAGCGGCGCGATACCAAAGGCCTGGCCGGGAAGGCCCAGCTTGTCCATCGCGTCGGACACCCCCGGGGTATCCAGGCCTTCGAACAAGGCGACCAGGTCTTTATCAGAAAGGCTCATATCAGTGCTCCACCTTGATGGCTTCGAATTGGGTGTCGTGCATCACTTCCTCGACCGAACGGCCTGCGCGGACGGCGTCCACCATGCCGGCCTGGCGACGGTCGATACGCTCGGCCAGGTCAAGCACCTTCTCGATGGCACCGGCCGGGACGAAAACGGTGCCGCATGCGTCGGCAATCACGTAGTCGCCTTCATCCACGTCAACGCCGGCCATGCGAATGGTGACGGCCGCGTCGATCTGGATGAGCCTGTTGCGCGCGCTGATCATGGTCACGCCACGGCCGTAGACCGGGTAACCGATGTCGGCGCTGCCGCAGATGTCGCGGCTGAAGCCATCGATGATCGAGCCACGGATGCCTTTGCGCCGGGCGGCGTTGGCCAGGATGTCACCCCAGCTGGAAATACCGTCAACGCCACCCGCAATCACCAGCACGCGGTCATCGGTGGTGATCTGTTCGATGACTGGGGTAATCAGGTGAACGGTGGGTGCCACGTCCTGCTTTGGCCCCAACTGCACGGTGCTGGCTCGGCCAACAATCTTCGGGCAGTTCCAGAGCGGCATCAGGCCGTTGGTGGCTCCAGGCAGTTGGAGGAAGTCCAGCGCGTCCGACACCGTATTGGTATCGAGCACAGCCAGGCGCTCAAGCGGGGCTTTCAAGCTCATCGGTTGCAGGCCTCTTGTAAGTGAGGCTTGAGTATCTGCGCGGGCATTTGATACGTATATTACGAAGAAGCTAAGCTTGTCATACTCCAAACCTATGGAAGAATGCCGTGATCAACTTTCGCTTGATACGTCACCTGTGGCTGTTCCTGGCCGTTGCCGAGGACCAGAACTTCAGCCGCGCGGCCAAGCGGCTGGGCATGTCACAGCCGCCGTTGACCGAGCAGATCCAGGCGCTTGAACAGTCCCTTCGCATTCAACTGTTCACCCGCTCTCGCCGTGGCGCTCAGCTCACTGCCGCCGGGGCTGCAATCCTCCCCGCTGTGCGAAAGTTTGCTGATCAGCTGGAGCGACTGGAGTTGGCGGTTCACGAGGCTGTGGCAGGGCACGCCGGCGTGGT
Source organism: Pseudomonas putida NBRC 14164 (assembly GCF_000412675.1). Lineage (NCBI taxonomy): Bacteria > Pseudomonadati > Pseudomonadota > Gammaproteobacteria > Pseudomonadales > Pseudomonadaceae > Pseudomonas > Pseudomonas putida. The sequence continues at coordinate 3,012,164 of NC_021505.1, forward strand.
GACCATCGGGGCGATCACCTCGGCCATGATCGATGTGCTGCCCCAGCTGATCGAGCGGTTCAAGCAAGACCACCCGTTGGTCACGGTTTCGGTTCGAGAGATCGATAGCGCGGAGGCGATACCCGCGCTTGAGGCCGGCGATATCGACATCGCCTTTGCACGCCTTGAAGGCAACCTCGGCCGGCATCTGCAGTCCATGCCGCTGTCAGAGGATCGCCTGGCAGTCGCGATGCCCAAGGACCACCCATTGGCCTCCAGTGCAGCCATTGAGCTCAAGGCACTTGCCGATGAAACCCTGGTGATGGCCTCACGAGACGTCAGCCCGGTGTATTTCGACTATCTGGTGGGGCTATGCAAGGCCAGCGGCTTCGCGCCGCGTATCGTGCATCAGGTCCGCTCTGTCACGGCGCAGGTGGCGTTCGTCAGTTGTGGCCAGGGCATCGCTTTGGTGCCCACCTCCATGGACAAGCTTGCTCCCGAAAATGTTTTGGTGCGGCCGTTGCAGCCAGAAGTGAAGGTTGTCACCACCGCCATGGCATGGCACGGCGTAAACGGTAATCCCTTGGTGGATGCGATGATTGACCAGGCCAAGCAGGTTTTTGCGTCATAGGCTGGGCATATGACAGGGTTCGCGGCTTCGTATTTTACAAAATTCAGGGTGGGCCCGACATTGGGGCCTCTGTAAAAGGAGTTCCCACCGTGGCAAACCCTGCTCGCTTCACTCACGAGAAACTGCCGTTGAACATCGACGGCGTACTGCTGGATCTGGCGGTGATCCATCGTTCCGGCCCCAAGGCACCTATCCTCTTCCTGCATGGGTTCGGTTCTACCAAAGAAGACTATGCCGACATCACGCTGCAGCCCGCATTCGAAGGCCATCCCTTCATTGCCTACGATGCGCCTGGTTGCGGGGAAACCGAATGCGCCGACCTCGCCCGCATCGACATCCCCTTGCTGGTGAAGACTGCCCAGGCTGTACTTGCACACTTTGGCGTCGACAGATTCCATCTGGTTGGCCACTCCATGGGCGGCCTGACCGGGCTGATGCTCGCTGATGCCGCTCCAGACCGAGTGCTGAGTTTCGTCGACATCGAGGGCAATATTGCGCCCGAAGATTGCTTCCTCAGCCGGCAGATCCACGATCACTCGCGCGAAGACGATTTGCGCTTTTTCCGCGACTTCATCGAGCGCACCCGGCTTGCCGCTGATCCTGCCAGCGCACTCTATGCGGCCAGCCTGACGCACAAGGTACGTACCGGGGCGGTGCGCGGCATCTTCGAGTCCATGGTTGAGCTGTCAGATAACGGCGGTCTGATGGAGAAGTTCCTGGCGCTACCCTTCCCGCGCCAGTACATGTACGGCGCAACCAACGCCCACCTTTCCTATCTGGACGACATCGCTGCCCAAGGGGTGCAACTGGCTTGCATCCCTGATTGTGGCCACTTCCCGATGTACTCCAACCCGGCGCTGATGTGGCAGCACATCAAGGCACTGCAAGACCGCGCCTGACCCCGTTTACCGGCTCCAACCCCTACACGGCTGCTTGCGGCCGTGTGTACCCGCACACCCAGTCATAATAACAATGAGGTTGCGTCATGCTCGAAGCCATCAATGGCTTTCTTTCGGGAAAGCTGCTTATCGTCCTGGTCGTCGGCCTGGGCGCTTATTTCACCGTCAAGACACGGTTTGTGCAGCTGCGCTATTTCCTGCACATGTTCAAGGTGTTCAAGGACAGCCTTACCCGCAGTTCGACTCAAATCAGTTCCTTCCAGGCCCTCATGCTCAGCCTGGCCGGCCGTGTCGGGGCGGGCAACATCGCCGGCGTCGGCGTGGCTGTAACCTTGGGCGGTCCTGGTGCGGTGTTCTGGATGTGGGTTACCGCACTGGTCGGGATGGCCACCACATTGTTCGAATGCAGCCTGGCGCAGTTGTACAAGCGCCACAACGGTAGCGGCCAGTTTCATGGCGGCCCGTCGTTCTACATCGAATACGGGCTGAACAAGCGTTGGCTGGGCGTTGTTATGGCGGTACTGCTGATCGTCACGTTCGGTTTTTCCTTCAATGGCCTGCAGTCACACGCAGTGACCCACTCTTTGCAGAATGCATTTGGCGTTGACCCAGCCTATTCCGGCATCGCCCTGGCTGCGGTGCTAGCGCTGGTGTTCGTGGGCGGCATCAAACGCATCGCCAGGGTGGCAGACCTGTTGGTACCGGTGAAAACGCTGGCCTACATAGCGGTCACCGTTTACGTCATTGTGCTGCAATTTGATCACGTGCCCCTCATGCTGGTGACCATCGTGAAAAGCGCGTTCGGGCTCGATCAAGCCTTTGGTGGCCTGATCGGCAGCGCAATCGTGATGGGTGTGAAGCGTGGCGTATTCGCCAACGAAGCTGGCCTGGGCAGTGCGCCAAACGTCGCCGCGGTGGCCGAAGTTCGGCACCCTGTCTCACAAGGTGTCGTGCAGGCGTTCAGCGTGTTTTTCGATACATTCATCATCTGCACCTGCACCGCTTTGCTGATCTTGTTGTCGGGCTTCTATACCGCTGGTTTCGCGGGTGACGGCATCGTGCTGACGCAGAACTCGCTTGCCGCAGTGGTCGGTGACTGGGGCCGCATCTTCATCAGCGTTGCACTTGCGTTGTTCGTGTTCACCTCGATTCTCTACAACTACTACCTGGGCGAAAACAACCTGAGGTTTATTCTGGGCAAGAACCGCAAGGCACTGCTGAGCTATCGCGCGCTGGTGCTGGCCTTGATTCTCTGGGGCTCGGTTCAGGACCTGTCCACGGTGTTTGCCTTCGCCGACATCACCATGACCCTTTCTGCGCTGGTGAACCTCATCGCCCTGGTCCTGCTATGCCGAGTCGGCCTGCGACTGCTCGCAGATTACGACGCACAGCGCAAAGCCGGAGTTGCCGAGCCGGTTCTCACCGCCAGTGCCTTCCAGGACCTCAACATAGACAGGACCATCTGGGGCAATGCTCCAGAGCAGGTCGCAAAAGATCAGGGCTTGGGTGTGCTCGAGCCTGAACCACCAAAAACATCCTGATTGGCAGGAAGCCCAGGCAACCGTAGTGGTTGCCTGGGCTTGGTGTCAGCTTCGTGCATTCGAATAATGGGTACCGGGCCGCAAGCCCGTGTTTTCTTCCACAGCCCCCGTTCCGTCGAGGTAACCGTGCTTGCGTAGATCGGGCATGAGCACTGCGGCAATCAGGGTGATGACGCTCATCGCCGCCACGTAGTAGTAGAAGTACGACTCCACGCCCGCGCCACGCAAGGACAGCGCCACGTACTCGGCAGTACCGCCACACAGCGCGTTGCCCAAGGCATAGGGCAGCCCTACGCCCAGCGCGCGGACCGTGGCGGGGTACAGGTCCGCCTTCAGCACGCCGGTGACCGGCGTATACAACGCAGCAATCAGGAGGCCCAGCATGACCAGCGCGAAGGCTTCGTACGGGTTGTTGACGGTCTTGAGACCCGTGAGCAGCGGTACGATCAACAGGCTCGACAGCAAGCCGAAGGCAATCATGCTGTTTCGCGAACCAATCCTGTCAGCCATCATTCCAAACACCGGCTGAAGGCACATGAACACCACCAGCGCGGCTGTCATGATGAAGCTCACCGTCGACGGATCGAAGCCCGCCGAAACCACCAGGTATTTCTGCATGTAGGTGGAGAATGTATAGAAGTGCAACGAGCAACCGGCAGTGATGGCAATCGTCAGCAGCACGGCTTTCTTGTGCTTCATCAGCGCTTTTATCGAGCCCGCTTCCTTGTGTTTGGCGCCTTGGTGACTTGCCGTTTCAAGCATCGAGCGGCGAAGGTAGACCACCACCAGCGCACTTACTGCACCAATGAAGAATGGAATCCTCCAGCCCCAGGCCTTGAGTTCTTCGATGGGCAGCAGGTTCTGCAGTACAACCACAGTCAGCAATGCCAGCAGTTGCCCGGCAATGATAGTGAAGTACTGGAACGAGCCAAAGAAGCAGCGCTTGCCCGTACTGGAAATTTCGCTGATGTAGGTCGCACCGGTACCGTATTCAGCCCCTACCGAAAGGCCTTGCATCAAGCGGGCAATCAGCAACAGAACCGGCGCGGCCATGCCAATGGTTTCGTAGGTGGGCACGACCGCGATCATCAGCGAGCCCCCACACATCAGAAAGACGGAGATGATCATGGAAAACTTGCGGCCACGCGTGTCAGCGAGGTAACCGAAAATCCACCCGCCCAGGGGGCGCATGAAGAAGCCCACAGCAAAAATGCCGGCCGTTGCCAAAAGCTGTGTGGTCTGATCGCCCTGAGGGAAAAAAAGCGCGGCGAAGTAGATTGAGGTGTAGGCGTAGATGAAGAAGTCGTACCACTCCACCAGGTTTCCGGAACAGGCGCCGAGAATGGCGCGGATCCGTTGGCGATTGGTCAGGTTACGGATATCAGGCGCAGCAGGATTGTGATTGTTGGCGTGCATGGGGGAACTCCAAATCTGAGGCAAACGCGAGGCAAGAACAACAGCGTTGGTCTGCGTCGATCTACTGGCTCGGAGTCATCACAGGAAAAGCGGGCGGCAGTACGCGGGGCGATGGAACGCACATCATGGGGGCACCTTCTGGGATCTATTATTTTACAAGTCAGCGAAAGCGCACTGACTTTTATCCCGGGCAAAGCTACGCCCTCACCTGGGTAGCGGCCAGACCCGCTGCCCTCTAGCAGTTATGCCGCGATTGAATAGCTTGGCGCAGCCGTTTCAGAGCATGTGCCCCGCCCAGATGCCTTTGGCCACCAGCTCGCTGGCAATGTCCACAAAGGTCTGGCCGACGTAGCGTGTTGCGGGGCTTACCTGCCGATCGGCGGGCAGCACGAGTACCAGCTTGCGCATTGGCGTCGGGTCAACCAGCGGCGCGGCGCACAAGCTGCCGTCATCAAGGCGAGAATAGATGGAGGCCAGTGGCAATGCCGTATAGCCAAAACCATGACGGACCAGGTCGATCATCGCGCCAAAGGAGTCCGCCTCGACACTGGTGGTGATCTTGAAGCCTCGCTCTAGGGCGCACTGGTCCATGATCTTGCGCAGCCCATGGCGGGGGCTGGGCAGCACCATCTGTTCATTGGCCAATTCTGCGAACGGCACGGCCGTGTCCAGGTTCAACCTGGCCTCGGGAGGGCCAACCAGGACCAGGTTCTCCATCATTACCGGTTCGATTCGCAACGTGTGCAGTGGCTGCGGATCGTAGGAGATGGCCAGCTCCAGCTCGCCCCGCTGCAACCAGTCCAGCAAATAGCCGCTGAACGCCGATGAAAAGCGGATCGAGAGGTCCGGGTGAGTGTCGCGGATGCGTTGAACCAACGGCACAGTGACAATCTCGGCGATGGTCGGCGTGGTACCGATGGCGACCATGCCGCGAAATGCGGCACGGCCGCCGGCTACCGAGGTACGGATGGACTCGAGCTCGTCCATGATCCGGGTGGCCCGTTCAAGAACCTCGAGGCCGGCAGCGGTGATTTCCATACCGCGGCCATGCCGCTCGAACAGGTAGACGCCCAATTCCTTTTCCAACTGCCGAATCTGCCGGCTCAATGCAGGTTGCGCCACATGGAGCCGGTCCGAAGCCTTGCTCAGGCTGCCAAGTTCGGCCACATGGATCAGGGTTTTCAGTTGCACTACGTCCATCGGTCAACCACTGGCAAAGAAAGGGGCGCCTCTGAACGGCGTTTTTCACAGTCTAAAGACAGCCTCGGTCGGCAGCTATAGCATTTGGGCATAGCAGCTAGAACCAAAGGTATACGCCACAGCACGATTGGGCTATGGGGGGGCGTCTTCCTGATGCTCGGCTTGCCTACAGCGTGCTATGGGCTCACCTATGCCGCTACGGCATATCTCAAAGAAAAAAACGGTAGTCGTCCTGCGCTGTATCTCGCCGCATGATGAGGAAAAACAAAAGCAGCACTGCCGGGAGATACCCATGTCATCGCAAGAAGCTGAACAGAACTGGCAAGAGGACGTGTTCCGTGTTCTCAAGGCCCACGACGTCAAGCACGTCGTATTCGTACCGGACGCTGGCCACTCGGCGTCTATTCGCATGTCCTATGCAGACCCCGACATCCAGGCCGTTGTGCTCACCACGGAAGAAGAAGGCATTGGCTACCTGGCCGGCGCCTGGCTGGGTGGGGAACGCGGCGCGCTGCTGATGCAATCGAGCGGTGTCGGTAACTGCATCAACACCCTCGCCTTGCAGAACTGTGCCGGCTTCCCCCTGCTGATGGTAGTGACCATGCGGGGTGACTGGGCTGAATTCAACGCCTGGCAAAACCCGATGGGTCAGGCCACTGAAGCCTCCCTGAACCTGATGAAAGTGATGACCTGGCGCGCTGACAAACCTGAGGATGTGGCCCCACTGCTGCATGGCGCCGCCACCATGGCCTTCAACGGCGATGCCGCCACCGCCCTGCTGCTTGGTCAGCGCCTGATCGGAGAAAAGAAATGGGTCAAGTAAGCGCCAACCACGTGCTTTGCCGCCGAGAGGTCGTCCGTACCTTGCTCGCCGATCGCAATGATGTGCTCGTCGTCACCGGCCTGGGCTCTGCCTCCTATGATGTGATGGCCGCGGGTGACCACGACAACAACTACTACCTTTGGGCGGCCATGGGTAGTGCCATTACCGTGGGCTTGGGCCTCGCCAATGCGCAGCCGGACAAAAGCGTGGTGGTTGTCACGGGTGACGGTGAGCTGCTGATGGGGTTCGGCGCACTGGCCACTGTTGCACTGCAGCAGCCGAAAAACCTGACCATCGTGGTGCTGGACAACGGCCACTTTGGTGAAACCGGCATGCAAGTCAGCCACGCCGGCTTCGGCATCCAGCTGGACCGGGTCGCTGAAACCTGTGGCTTTGCCTGGACCCAGGAAATTCGTGAAATGGACGGGGTCCATGCCCTGCGTGAGCGTTTCGCCAACCGGGACGGGGTCAAGCTGGCCACGGTGAAGATCAAAGCCGAAAACCCGCCACGTGTACTCCCGCCGCGTGATGGCCAATACATCAAGAACCGTTTCCGCGCCGCCCTTGGCTTCCAGCCTATTTGACCGTGTTACAGGGTCGGGCCGGCGGCCGAACCACGATGACGCTGCCGGCCTGTCCCACCCTGGAGAATGATGATGATCGACAACAATCAAGAAGAACTCAACGCCATTCGTGAGGGTGTACGTGCCCTGTGTGGCGATTTCCCGGCCGAATACTGGCGCAAGGTCGACGAAGAAAAAGGCTTCCCTGAAGCCTTCGTCAAAGCCATGACTGAGGCCGGCTGGCTGTCGGCGATGATACCCGAAGAGTTTGGCGGCTCCGGCCTGGGTCTGGCCGAGGCGTCGGTGATTCTTGAAGAAGTCAACGCTTGCGGCGGCAACTCCGGCACCATCCATGGCCAGATGTACAACATGTTCACCTTGCTGCGTAACGGCAGCGAAGAGCAAAAGCGCTACTACCTGCCCAAATTGGCCAGTGGCGAGCTGCGCCTGCAGTCGATGGGCGTGACAGAGCCGACCACCGGTACCGATACCACCAAGATCAAGACCACGGCGGTTCGCAAAGGCGACAAGTACGTGGTCAATGGCCAGAAAGTGTGGATCTCTCGCGTCCAGCATTCTGACTTGATGATACTCCTGGCGCGTACCACCCCGCTCGCCGAGGTCACCAAGAAGGTCGATGGCATGTCGATTTTCCTGGTCGACCTGCGTGAAGCCATCGGTAACGGCCTGACCGTACAGCCGATTGCCAACCTGGTGAACCACGAAACCAACGAGCTGTTCTTCGACAACCTGGAAATCCCTGCCAGCAGCCTGATTGGCGAAGAAGGCAAGGGTTTTCGCTACATCCTCGACGGGCTCAATGCCGAGCGTACCTTGATCGCCGCCGAATGCATCGGCGATGGCCGCTGGTTCATCGAGAAATCCAGCCAGTACGCCCGTGATCGCGTGGTATTCGGCCGCCCGATCGGCCAGAACCAGGGCGTGCAGTTCCCCATCGCTGAAGCCCACATCGAAATCGAAGCCGCCGACCTGATGCGCTGGCGAGCTTGCGCCGAGTACGACAGCGGCCGCAACGCTGGCGCCGCCGCGAACATGGCCAAGTACCTGGCGGCCAAAGCCAGCTGGGAGGCCGCCAACGCATGCTTGCAGACCCACGGCGGCTTCGGCTTTGCCAATGAATATGACGTCGAGCGCAAGTTCCGAGAAACCCGCCTTTATCAGGTCGCGCCCATTTCAACCAACCTGATCTTGTCCTACGTGGCCGAACATCTGCTGGAACTGCCACGTTCGTTCTGACCCGGGGCCCCCTCGCCAACCGCGAGGGCCTGCCATAACAAGAGAGACAACAATCATGAGTCAGCCCATTCGCCCACTTGACGGCATAACCGTCATCAGCCTCGAACATGCGATCGCAGCGCCCTTCTGTACCCGTCAGCTGGCTGACCTGGGTGCTCGGGTGATCAAGGTCGAACGCCCGGGCAGTGGCGACTTCGCCCGTGGGTACGATGAGCGCGTCAATGGCCTGGCCTCGCATTTCGTCTGGACCAACCGCTCGAAAGAAAGCCTGGCCCTTGACCTCAAGCAGGACATCGCCGGGGACATCCTTGGCCAGCTGATGGAGCAAGCCGATGTGCTGGTGCAGAACCTTGCGCCAGGGGCGGCCGCGCGCCTTGGGTTGAGTTTCGAGCAATTGCACGAGCGTTTCCCGCGGCTCATCGTCTGCGACATCTCCGGCTATGGCGCTGGGGGCCCCTACGAGCAGAAAAAAGCCTATGACCTGCTGATTCAGAGCGAAGGCGGTTTTCTTTCGGTCACCGGTGGCCCCGGCGAAGACGGGATGGCCAAGGCGGGCAACTCGATCGCGGATATCGCTGCCGGCATGTATGCCTACACGGGCGTCCTCTCGGCCGTATTGTTGCGGGAAAAAACCGGCATCGGCAGCCACGTTGAAGTTTCGATGCTTGAGAGCCTGGTGGAGTGGATGAATTACCCGCTCTACTACGCCTACGAAGGAGCCCCGCCACCGCCTCGCGCCGGTGCAGCGCACGCCACGATCTATCCATACGGTCCATTCCCTGTTGGCGATGGCAGCACCGTGATGCTCGGCCTGCAGAACGAACGGGAGTGGCAGCTGTTCTGCCAGCATGTGCTGATCCGGCCGGAGCTGGCTGATGACGATCGGTTTTCTGCCAACTTCAAACGCGTGGCCAACCGCGACGCCCTGCGAGCGTTGATCATCGAGGCTTTCGCCCCCTTGAGCTTCGATACCGTTATTCAGCGGCTGGATCAGGCCAGCATTGCCAACGCCAAGGTAAACGACATGCAGGGCGTCTGGGAGCACCCACAACTAAAAGCCCGAGACCGCTGGCGGCGCATCGATACGGCCGCAGGCAGCGTTCCCAGCCTGCTCCCACCCGCCACCAGCAATGCCTTTGCACCACGCATGGGCCCGGTGCCCGCGCTTGGCGAGCATAGCGAAAACATCCTTGCCGAACTTGGCCTGACGCATGAACGAATTCAACAGCTGCGCGCTTCAGGGGTCATCTGACCCCTCTTTTTAACGCCTGTTGTGAAAGCTCAAGAACAGAGTATTACTGCTTATGAAAGTGCTGGTCGCTATCAAACGTGTGGTCGATTACAACGTCAAGGTTCGCGTCAAGGCGGACAACTCCGGCGTCGACCTTGCTAACGTCAAGATGTCCATGAACCCCTTCTGCGAAATCGCCGTGGAAGAGGCCGTACGCCTGAAGGAAAAAGGCGTTGCGACCGAGATCGTCGTCGTTTCCGTCGGCCCGACCACTGCCCAGGAGCAACTGCGTACCGCCCTGGCGCTAGGCGCCGACCGTGCCATCCTGGTCGAAGCCGTCGATGAGCTGAGTTCCCTGGCCGTGGCCAAAGCGCTGAAAGCCGTTGTCGACAAAGAGCAGCCGCAGCTGGTCATTCTTGGCAAGCAGGCCATCGACAGCGACAACAACCAGACCGGCCAGATGCTGGCCGCGCTGACCGGCTACGCCCAGGGCACCTTCGCCTCCAAGGTCATCGTTGCTGGCGACAAGCTGAACGTCACCCGTGAAATCGATGGCGGCTTGCAGACCGTATCGCTGAACCTGCCAGCCATCGTCACCACCGACCTGCGCCTGAACGAGCCACGCTATGCGTCGCTGCCGAACATCATGAAGGCCAAGAAGAAGCCGCTGGAGACCGTTACTCCAGACGCGCTGGGCGTTTCCCTCGCCTCCACCAACAAGACCCTGAAAGTTGAAGCGCCGGCTGCCCGCAGCGCTGGTATCAAGGTCAAGTCGGTGGCCGAACTGGTCGAGAAGCTGAAGAACGAAGCGAAGGTAATCTGATGAGCATCCTGGTAGTAGCTGAACACGACAATCACACACTCGCCGCGCCGACCTTGAATACTCTGGCTGCAGCCCGCCAGATCGGAGGGGAAGTCGTGGTGCTGGTCGCGGGGCTGGACGTTTCCGGTGTCGCTTTCGCGGCTGCGCAGATCGCTGGAGTGGGTAAGGTGCTAATGGCAGACGACGCTGCCTACGCGCGTCAGCTCCCGGAAAATGTTGCCCCATTGGTGGCCAACCTGGGGCGCGACTTCAGCCATGTATTGGCCCCTGCCACCAGCAGCGGCAAAAACATCCTGCCGCGGGTGGCAGCATTGCTGGATGTCGATCAGATCTCCGAAATCATTTCGGTCGAGTCTGCCGACACCTTCAAGCGCCCGATCTATGCGGGTAACGCCATCGCCACCGTGCAGTCGGACGCCGCAGTCAAGGTCATCACCGTACGATCCACCGGCTTTGAGGCCCTGCCGGCAGAAGGCGGTAATGCGCCGATTGTGGCATTGGCTGGCGCGCGTGATACAGGCATATCGGCGTTTGTCGGCGAAGAACTGGCCACGTCCGATCGCCCCGAGCTGACCGCGGCAGACATCGTTGTTTCCGGTGGCCGCGGCATGGGCAACGGCGACAATTTCAGCCACCTGTACCGCCTGGCCGACAAGCTGGGCGCGGCAGTTGGGGCATCACGCGCCGCAGTAGACGCAGGCTTTGTTCCCAACGACATGCAGGTCGGCCAGACCGGCAAGATCGTGGCCCCGCAGTTGTACATCGCGGTCGGTATCTCCGGCGCGATCCAGCACCTGGCCGGCATGAAAGACTCCAAAGTGATCGTTGCGATCAACAAGGATGAAGAAGCGCCGATCTTCCAGGTGGCCGATTACGGACTGGTCGGCGACTTGTTCGATATCGTGCCAGAACTCACCTCCACGCTGTAACAGGACAAAAACAATGACCACATCAGCACCTGAAACGTGGATCGGTCGCAGTGAGACCGTGCACGATTGCATCAGCCATAACCTGGTAAAACGCATTGCCGCAACCTTGGGTGAGCCAGCGCCAGCTCCGGGTACCCCCCTGCCCGAACTCTGGCACTGGGCATTCTTCCAGGACGCCGTCGAGCACTCCGGGCTTGGTGGGGACGGTCATCCAGCGCGAGGCGGCTTCTTGCCCCCGGCAGATAACCGCAACCGCATGTGGGCAGGTGGTCGCCTGGAGTTCCTGCACCCGCTGCGCGTCGATGCCCAGGTATCCCGCCGTTCGACCATCCTCAACGTTCAGGAAAAGCATGGGCGTACGGGGGCGTTGCTGTTTGTCACCGTACAACATGAGTACGTGCAAGACGGCCAGCAGGCGCTCATCGAGGAACAGGACATCGTTTATCGTGAGCCCTCGCCACCCAAACTGGGCGGAACCGAGCCGATGCCGCAGGGAGACTGGCATCTCCACGTTCAGCCAACCCCGACGCTGCTGTTCCGCTATTCGGCAGTGACGTTCAACGGCCACCGCATTCACTATGATTGGCCTTATGTGACCGAAACCGAAGGTTACCCTGGCCTGGTGGTGCACGGCCCCCTGATCGCAACGCTGAACGTGCAAGCGTTCGTACGGGCGAACCCTCAATTGACAGTGCGTCGATTCAGCTTCCGTGGTGTTCGTCCCTTGATCTGCCCTGACGCGTTCGATGTCGGTGGCCGATTGATCGGTGAGGGTAAAGCCCAAGTCTGGGCTGGCAATCAGGCAGGCCAGGCCCAGGTCGGCGAGATCGAATTCGTCCAGGAGGCACGCCGATGACACAACAACCAGTGCGTAGCGCGCTTTTCGTTCCCGCTACTCGACCAGAACGCATTCCGAAAGCTTTGGCCAGTGGCGCCGACCGGGTCATTGTCGACCTTGAAGACGCTGTGGAAGAGACGCTGAAAGAGCAGGCGCGCAACAACCTCGACCAATTCCTCAACGATCATCCGCAGGCCAAGGTGCTGGTTCGGGTGAATGCGCCTGGTCATTGGGCCCACGAGGCTGACCTCTCGCTTTGCCGGCGTCATGCCGGGGTCATCGGCATTCTGCTGCCAAAGGCTGAAAGCGTCGACCAGATAGATCGCGCCCATGCTACTGGCAAGGCGGTGTGGCCAATCATCGAAAGTGCCAAGGGCCTGGCTGCCCTACCATCCCTGGCGGCAGCGGCTGGCGTAGACAGGTTGTCATTTGGCAGCCTGGACCTGGGCCTGGACCTTGGCCTCAGCACGGGTAGCGCAGCAGCCGAGCACGTGCTGGGGCATGCCCGTTATGCAGTGCTGCTACATAGCCGGGTCGCGGGACTGGCCGCGCCCTTGGACGGTGTGTTCCCCGCCATCCAGGATACCGACGGCTTGCAGTGTCAAGTCCGGTTTGCACGGGACATGGGCTTTGGCGGTGCCTTGTGCATCCACCCAAGCCAGGTCCAGGTGATCCACGATGCCCTGAAGCCCTCGCATCACGAGCTGGATTGGGCTCGACGGGTGGTCAAGCAGGCCGAAGCTGGCGCCGGCGTATTCACCCTTGATGGTCAGATGGTCGACGCTCCGGTGATCCTGCGTGCCCGGGCAATCTTGCTGCAGGCGGGTTGAAGGGTTCAGTTCATGCTCCCGTTACAGCACGCGACCACTGTTCTGACGCGCAGGGGTAATCTGTATCGGGGCTCCTGTCGAGGTGCCGTATGTGGTTGATGAATGGCTTAGCCCCGCCGCCGCGCAAGTGCTGCAAGCGCTTGATCTGCCGGCTGCTGCGTGCCCTGTCCAGGTTGCCGGCGTATGGCTGAGGCCGCCCGTACATGCCCTGCACCTGTCATGCAGGCCGCGTCAGAGCTGATGGTTGAAATAGGCTATACCGCCATGACCATGCGAAAGCTGGCACAACGTGTCGGAATACTCCCAGGCAGCCTTTACCATCACGTCGACTGCAAACAGGATCTGCTGCTCAATGTGGTCCTGGACATCGTCGAAAAACGTCTTCAGGCGTGGCATGCAAGCGTATGTCCACGCGACCTGAAGGGATATGTGTGTTTCTCACTCGAGCGGCAAGTCACCGTCCCACAGGAAGATTTGATCCTGCGACACGAGGTCAGGCACCTTGGAGCCAGCCATCGGCGCTGGCTGGACCGGGCAAGTGAGCGCCTGGCCCAACCTGTGGAATGCATCATTCAGAAAGGTTGTGCGACAGGCCACTACCGCGTCGATGAGCCCTCCAAAGCCTCGGTGGCGATCGTTGCGATTATCGAAAGCGCCAACAGCCTGCGGCTCAGCAAGGCGCATTTCGATGAAACCTGGATCCAGGAGCACATCCTGCAGGCGTGCAATGCATTGCTGCGGCCTCATCAACGCGCGCTCTGGTGCTCAGGCCACCGCAATCATCCTTGACCTATCCTGTCTGCAAGCACGCCCGGACGGAACGGATCAGGACCTAGATCATGCCATTCAGATTCACGCTGTGGTCGAGCCTCGCGCAATTCACCCAGGGGATCGGTAAAGAGTTCTCCAACCCGGACCGCCTCCCCCAACGCTTGCTGGACGAAGCCGAGACGCTGCTGTCCGTGTTGTTGGCTATCGGCATGGCGCATTACTTGGCTGTCGATAATGTTGGCTGGGCTGCGTTCAGTGGCTACATGGTGATGCGTTCAAGTCTGCATGACTGCGTTTACCGTGGCGGGCTCCGGATCATCGGCACTGCCGCAGGCGGCTTGGCCGCAGCAGCGCTACTGACTCAACTGCAAATAAGCGTGCATTGGCTTGGTCCCGTCATAGGGCTGGTCGGCGCATGCACACTGTGGTGCGCCATCCGCCATGAGCATGGTTACGCCTGGCTGTTTGCCGGGCTGACATTCGCCATGGTGGCTATCTCCGGATTTGACGCGACCGGTGGCCCATCCGTGATCGAGATAGCCAGAACCCGCCTGGAGGAAGTGGCATGCGGCACCCTTGCCTGCTGGTTCGTAGCCATGCTCTCCGGCCGTACTGTACGCAAGATGTTTCCCGATGGTGCGTTATCTTCCCGATCTGGCGCGCGCGTGAGCGAACCGGACCTTGACCGTTGCCTTTCAGGTCATGTGCTGCAGGCAGGCCTGGCGTTGGCGTTGATCCCTTCCTTGGGTATCTGGCTGGAGGTGGGGGGGGTGAGCCAGGCAGCTATCACCGTCATGGCCGTGATGATGGTGCCACCTGGGGCGCTTTTGCCAGGTAGCCGCGCAGTCACGCTGCGCAATGTTCATCGCCTGGCAGGCTGCTGCGCGGGCGCTGCCTGTGCAGGGCTGGCTTTATGGCTGGTAGGCTCGAACTGGATCGCCATGACCCTGGCAATGTGCATCGGCGTGATGGCCGGGCGGCACATCGAGAACAGCAACCGCTCATACGCTTACGCCGGCACCCAATTTTCCCTCGTGTATCTGGTAGTGATGGTGCCTGATACGTACGTCAACGTCAGCCCTTCGCCCGGGTTCATCCGCTTGGAGGGGGTGTTGGCAGGTTTCGTCCTGATCGGCGTAATACGCCTGGCGAATCAGTTGATCCGCCAGGGCGCGTCCCGATGAACCCTAGGCTGACGAATGATTACTGGCCTGCAGCCGTTGTCGATAGGCTGCAAACACTTGAGGGTTGACCATACGTGGCCCCTCCTCGCCGCGCAGCACCTGCAGAATTTGCTCCGCTGCCCATAGCCCCATGCGCAGACGGGCCTCACGGGTTACCCCTGCGGTGTGATAAAGGCCCACCACGTTATCAAGCCCAAGCAATGGATGATCGAGGGCTGGCGGTTCTTCGTCCCAGACGTCGATACCCGCGCCCCCAAGGTGGTCACAGGCCAGCGCCGCATGAAGTGCGGCCTCGTCATGCAGGCCGCCACGCGCCGTATTGATGAAAATGGCGCCCTTGCGCATCGACGCAAACGTTGTTGCGTTCATCATGTTCAGCGTCGAAGCCAGGCGGGGGCAATGTAACGACACGACATCACTCTGCTGCAAAAGCGCCACCAGTTCGCAGCCTGTTGCGCCCCGTTGATTGATCTGGTCGCTTGTCAATAACGGATCATGGGCGATGACCCGCATGCCCAGGGCCTGGGCGATACGCGCTACCCGTGTACCTATCTCCCCGATACCGACCAGACCCAGCGTTTTCCCTGAGAGTTCGAAGCCCATCAAATCTTCGCGAGAGAAACCTCGGTCCCTGCGCAACCGCCGATCCGATTCACTGATGCGCCGTGCACTGTCGAGCATCAGTCCGATGGTTGCCTCCGCTACCGATTGGGCATTGGCACCGGACTGGTTCACCACCAAAACTCCGGCACGGGTGCAGGCATCGACGTCGACGGTGTCATAACCGGCCCCATTGGATGAGACACAGAGCAGGTTTGGCAGTTGGTTGAGTAAACGTTCCGTCACATGCCATGCAGGTGGCAGCTCATCGCGTGCGGATGGCACCTGGTAGACCTGGCAACTGCGCAGCGCTTGCATGATCAGCGCGGGCGCCTGGTCACGAGGTACGGTTTGCAACACCACATCGGCTGAGGCTTCGAGCGTCTGGGCCATCACCGGGTGGTACCAGACGTCGAAGCGTACGATCTTCTTCACTTCGCTATTCATGCTCGCCTCATCTCAATGGCTGATGTGGGATGGCGTGGATTTGCGTCCCATGAATTTGCGAACCCCAATGTTCTCCTCGACCTTGCCATCGCCATCCAGGTATCCATGTCTGGAGAGGTCTGGCATCAACAGGGAGGAAACAAGGGTGATGGCACCGATGGCTGCGACATACAGATAGAAGTACTGCTCCATGCCCAGCGAGCGGAAGCTCAGCGCCACGTATTCAGCGGAACCCCCGAACATTGCAGCACCTACCGCATAAGGCAGCCCTACACCAAGGGCCCGAACGGTTGGCGGGTAGAAGTCTGCTTTCAGCACGCCAGTAACCGGCGTATAGAAAGCTGCAATGAGCAACCCGGCGACCACCAGCGCGAATGCACTCAGCGGGTCCTGAACAGACTTGATCGCTGACAACAGGGGTATGACCAGGAACGTGGACAGCAGACCGAAAATTATCATGTTGCGGCGTACGCCGATCTTGTCCGCTAGCATGCCGAAAACCGGCTGGGCAAACATGAAGATCACCAGCGCCGAAGCCATGATGATGCTCACTGTCGGTGCCGGTATACCGACACTCACCACCAGGAATTTCTGCATGTAGGCCGTGAAGGTATAGAAGTACAGAGAACAGCCGATGGTAATGGTGAAAGTCAGCAGTACAGCGCGCTTGTGTTGCATGAGGCCCCTGAGCGAACCCGCCTCCTTGCTCTTCATACCTTGCGCAGTGGCTGTTTCGCGCATGGTCCGGCGCAGGTACACCACCACGATCGAGGCCAACGCGCCGATCAGGAACGGCACTCGCCAACCCCAGGCTTTCAGGTCCTGTTCAGACAGCACCAGTTGCAGCACTGCCACCGTCAACAGCGCCAGCAGTTGCCCTGCGATAATGGTCATGTACTGGAACGAGCCATAGAACGAGCGGCGCCCAGCGCGTGATACCTCACTGATGTAGGTCGCGCCGGTGCCATACTCTGCACCGACCGATAGCCCTTGCATCAAGCGGGCGACCACCAACAGGACCGGCGCCGCGACACCGACAGTGGCGTAGGTAGGCATGACAGCGATCATCAACGACCCACCGCACATCATGAACACGGAGATGATCATCGATATCTTGCGACCACGCGTATCGGCGATATAACCGAATATCCAGCCACCCAGCGGGCGCATGAAGAAACCGACCGCAAAAATACCGGCGGTGGCTAATAGCTGGCTGGTCTGATCGCCCGCCGGAAAGAACAGTGAGGCGAAATAGATTGATGTGTAGGCATAGATGAAGAAGTCGTACCACTCCACCAGGTTGCCGGAACAGACACCTACAATTGCAGTTGTACGCTCTTTGCGAGTCAACGGACGTGCCGTGCCCATATCTGCATTCATGATCGCTACCCTTGTTGTTATTGTTTTGCCAACTCGGGTACAGCTTTGCACAGCGATGGTGTGACGGAAGACCTGCCGAAGATCTAACAGCTATGCCTAGAGGGCATGGCCGTTTACTTCAAACAAACTAAGCCGGGGTGAGATCAGGGCAAGCTTGTGCTGGCCACTCACCACACGGCCGAACGCCTGCTCGCTCTACCACGTGTTGCAGGAAGCCCTGCCCCTTACAGGCAATAGAATTCGCTGACCTCTGCAACCACCTCCCCCTTGGCGTCGTACAACCGCGCCTCAGGAGTTAGCGCCATCGACCTCCCCTCCAGCACATAGCGCTGGCCTGCCTGGAAGTTGGCGTAAGGGACCGTCAGGTAGCATTCGCGCACAGTGGTGCCGCCCATCAGGCTCAGCCCCCCGCCACCGCCCACTTCATAATCGAACCTGACGATCAGCTCATGGCTGCCCGGGCTCACTTGAAAGAAGCGCCCGTCGCTCAACCGTTGCTTATCCAGCCGCTCAGCCATCAGTAACCTGTCATTGGGAAATGGCACCGAGAAATCGACCCAGGCCATGTGAGGATTGGCGCTTGGCAGCGGCGACTGGCAACCGGTAACTGCCGTGATTGCCAATAAAAGCATCATTGTGCGCATGATCGATGCACCTGGGGCTGGGGTTTTCAGGATACCGCCAACCAGCACTGCATACCGTGCGAAATAGGTCCGTTCTGCCATTTCACAGGTAAACACGGCCGCAGGCGCGCAAGTGGGCTGCACAATTTCGGCTGCGCCGGTATGGTCAGGGTTCTGATATCGAACTGCATCGGAGGCAGTCATGACAACCCTCTTTCGCATCAGCGTGCTGGTGTTGGTCGCAGGCATGTTGCTGGGCGAAATCCTGCTTGCCAGTGTCGGCCTGGCTTGCGTGTGCGGGGTTGCCGTGTACAGCAACATCCAGCAGGACAAGCAGCCGGCTTGCCCTGCGGATTCGGAGTTTCTGGCCTGACGGCTCACCCCCTGCGCAGATGCACCTTTGCTGCCATACCCGTCTAAGCTTGTGCCGAACTTTCCAGCTATCGAGGGACGAGGCGTACTCATGAGCAAGGTGCTGTCATCGCGTATTGGCCTGCGTGGCCTGGTTCTTGGCTTTGTCCTGCTCGCCGTGCTGAGTACCCTCTGCAACAGCCTGATTACGGCCTACAGTGTGCAACGCGATGCGCTGGTGCACTCGGCACTGGAGGCCAACCGTGCCTATGCCTTCAAGGTCGCATCGAGCATCGATCAGTTTCTGTACTCGGTCAATGAACGCCTGAAGTACAGCAGCCAACGCCTGGGCAACGACTTTGCCAATCGAGCGTTGCTCGAGGAAGAAGCACGCCGCCTGCAGGCCCAGGACTCGGAGTTGAACACCGTGCTGATCACCGACCCTGCGGGCAAGGTATTGCAGGCTTACCCGCCTGCGGTACCAATCGGTTCGACCGTCAGCTCCGATGAACTGCACCAGGCGCTGAACGTGCGTCGCCCCATGGTCAGCCAGGCGTTTACCTCAACCAGCGGCAAGCTGATCGTCTTCGTCTCCCAACCTGTCTTCAGCCCCACAGGCGAGTATCTCGGGCTGGTCGGCGGCTCCGTGTTCTTGCAACAGCGTGGTGTGATGCATTCGTTGATTGGTGAACACCACCTCGATGGCGCCTTCGCCTTCGTCGCCGATGGCAACCGCCGGTTGCTCTACCACCCCGATCAGCAGCGAATCGGTGAAGTGCTCGGCTGGAGCGAGACGGTGGACAAGGCCTTGCTCGGAGACAACGGCCCGCTGGAGACGGTCAACTACCATGGGGTGCCCATGCTCGCCGGCTTCGCGCACGTGCAGGGTTCCAACTGGGCCGTGGTCGTCCAGCAACCCCGGGAGCAGGCACTGGCGCCACTGGGCAAGCTGATGCGCGACATGCTGGTCAGGATCATCCCGGCAGGGGTGATCGGTCTGGTCCTGATACTGCTCGGCGTCATGCTGATCACGCGCCCACTGCGCGCCCTGGCCGGCCATGCCATCGACCTTTCGACGCCGAATGCCACCGCTGAACTGTCTGCGATCAACGCCTGGTACGCCGAAGCGGCGGCGATCCGCCAGGCGCTGGTAGTGCAGTCGCAGCAACTGCAACAGAAGATCGGCAGCCTGAACGCCGCAGCCGACACCGACCCGTTGACCGGCCTGGCCAACCGGCGTGCGATGAACGCTGCACTTCAGGCGCTTGATGCAAGCCAACAGCCGTATTCGGCCCTGGCGTTGGACGTCGACCACTTCAAGCGGGTGAACGACAACTTTGGTCACGATGTTGGTGACCTGGCGTTGCAAAGGGTCGCGCAAGTGATCCGCGACTGCACCCGGGCCGGCGACCTGCCGTGCCGGGCCGGTGGCGAAGAGTTCTGCCTGCTGCTGCCGAACACCGCGCTGAGCACGGCCTGCGAAGTCGCCGAGCGGATCCGCACCACGCTCAGCGCTACAGCGGTGGCACAGATCGGCACCTTGACCATCTCCATCGGTGTGGCCTGTCGGGACGCAGACACTCCCAGTGCCCCGGCCATCCTCAAGCGCGCCGACGAGCGCTTGTACCTGGCCAAACAGAATGGACGTAACCGTATAGTGGCCGAAGATCGGGTAACGCTCTGATGCCACTGGGGAGGCGGTGCTCGCGTGCCTTATGCATCATCAATGCTTAAGTAACGCATTTACGTTCAACGTCAACGCTTCGAGTGTGAAAGGTTTCGTCAGCACAGCCGTGTTGGGCTCTAGCTGGGCGTTGTCCAATATATTGGGTTGCGCATACCCGGTCATGAACAAGACCGGAAGGCCCGGCCTGAAACTGCGGCCGGTATTGGCCATTTGCCTGCCGTCGATTCCTCCTGGCAGGCCAATGTCTGTGACAAGCAGATCGATGCGGGTATCCGAGCGGAGTAACTGAAGCCCCGCAAGGCTATCGGTCGCCTCAATGACGATGTATCCGCAGCTGCCCAGTGACTCACTCACAAACATGCGGACGGAGGGTTCATCATCGACAACCAAAACCGTTTCGCCTGACGAGGTCAGTTCTGATTCAGGCAATGGCTCGGCACGACCTGCAGCATCGACCTCAACCTCATGGCTGGGTAGCTGCAGATATACGCGGGCGCCTTGGCCCACCTCTGACTCGATCCGAACCTGCCCGCCTGACTGCTTGGCGAAACCATAGATCATGGACAGGCCGAGCCCGGTACCCGCCCCCACAGGCTTGGTGGTAAAGAAAGGCTCGAATGCACGCGTTAACGTCTCGGTGCTCATGCCGACACCGTCATCGGCGACACAGATCGTGAAGTACGTGCCGGGTGACAGTTCAGGGTCAAGATCTGCCCCTTGTGCCAGCTCCTCGTTGTACGTCCTGATGGCGATCGACCCTCCGCCTTCCAGTGCGTCACGCGCGTTGATACACAGGTTTAGCAGCGAGTTCTCTACTTGTGCCGGATCCACCAGGCAGGTACTTGAGGTTGCATGGAGCTCTACCTTGAGTTGGATTGCCGGCCCTACTGTCCGACGTATCAGCTCCTCCATTTCGCTGATCAGGGTGTTCACATCGGTATGAACAGGTATCAGCGTCTGCCGGCGAGAGAACGCCAGGAGTCGATGGGTCAGGGATGCTGCCCTTTGTGCGGCACCCTGTGCCACCATCAGGTAACGCTCCACGTCAGCAATGCGCCCCTGCTTCAGGCGGAGCTTGATCAGTTCAAGGCTTCCCGTGATGCCCGCGAGCAAATTGTTGAAGTCGTGAGCGATACCCCCGGTCAGCTGACCGACCGCTTCCATCTTCTGCGATTGCCGTAGCGCCGCCTGCGCCGCTTCCCGCTCGGCCACGGCTTGTTCGATTTTCGCTTCCAGGGTGCGGTTAAGCTCAAGCAACTGCGCCTCGGCATTTCTTCGCGCGGTGACATCGATGGACGAGCCGATCAGCCCGATGACCTCGCCTGCTTCGTCGCACAGGGGTGCCTTGACGGAAAGCCAGTAGGTAGCCGTGCCATCCGGCATGTCGACACGCTCTTCGATCTGCAGCGCGCCCTTCCCGCCATGCATGACATGACGATCGGTTTCCATGATCTGGCGTGCCTGGGCCTTGTCTTCCAGAAACTCCAGGTCGGTTTTGCCCAGGTACAGTTCTGGTGGTTTACCAACCAGTCGAGTGACACCGTCATTTGCAACAATCAGCCGCCCCTCGAGATCCTTTGCGTAGACAACACCCGGAACGGCAGCCGTGAAGGTACGCAGCAACGCTGACATCCTGTCGCGTTCAGCCTCTGCTGACCGGCGTGACTCAATGTCCATGAGGATGCCAGGGAACCGAACAGCCTCGCCCCCCTCGTCAAGCTCAGCTCTGCCATTGGCCTCAATCCAGCGGTAGCTGCCGTCATCCTGTCTGACCCGGTATTCACACCGGTAGGCGCCGCCACGGCTCATCGCCTCCTGAATATCGGCAGAGACACGCTCACGGTCGTCAGGGTGAATCGAGGCAAAAGCTTCCTCGATCGGAATACCCGCCAGGCATTTATCTGCAGGAAGCCCGAACGATCGCGAGAACCGCTCATCCGCGGTCACCTGATTGTGCCGAATATCCCACACCCACGTTCCAATGATCGCGCCCGCATCGAGCGCCAACTGCAGGCGCTCCAAAGCGGTTGTCGGAAACGCGGACTCCTGACTGGGTAATGCGGGAGCATCCAGCTCTCCTGAAAAGCCGGCGCCTTCGCGATCCATATATTGCCTCTTTTGCTTACGCACATGAACGACAAGCCAATGGATAAGATTCTAGAGTGTGATGCCGAGCTATGGCGAGCAAAGCCCTTCACCTGATCTGTTCAGCGCAGCCCAAAGCCCATCCGGCTCAGTTCCCCCAGCAGCTCCTCGCGCCCATGCAGGCTAGAAACGTTCCGCAGCCTGCTGACCACCTGCTCCGACCAGCCTGAAGCCTTCATGCCTTCGCCTTGATAGAAAGCACCCAGGCGCTTGTCGTATTCCGCCAGAACGCCCTGCTCGTCGGCAGCCGAGTACGTTTCGTGATGAAGCACTGCTGCCTGTGGCAGCCTCGGCTTCACCTTGGCTGGCCGATCAGGCGACGGATAGCCAACGCACAGGCCGAAGACCGGATAGACCTGAGGCGGCAGTTGCAGTTCCTTGGCAACGGCTTCGATGTCGTTACGAATACCGCCGATGTACACGCTTCCAAGCCCAAGCGACTCCAACGCAACAACCGCATTCTGGGCCGCAAGCGCTGCGTCGATGGTGCCGAGCAACAGGCTTTCCAGGTATGGCAAAGCCTCCAGCTCTACCCCATGCTGGTCTGCGATGCGCGAGACGCGGGACAAATCGGCAAGCCAGACCAGGAACAGTGGCGCTTGATGGATGTAGGGCTGGTTGCCGGCCAGCGCCGAGAGGCGGCCTTTGCGATCCCCCTCTTGCACCGCAACCACACTCCAGACCTGGAGGTTGGATGATGTGGATGCGGATTGCGCGGCAGCAACCAAGGTCTCGAGCGTACCCTCGGGCAGAGGCTGATCAGTAAACGCCCTGACGCTGCGGTGTTCGAGCAGTTGGTCGATGGTGTCATTCCATTGTTGCAGCGCAGAAATGTTCGGTGCGCCATAGCGTGCAGCGAGTTTTGCCTGAGCGTTGGATGTCATGAGAAGCCTCCAAAATGTTAGGAGGCTATCAAAATTCGGCGGTTACCACACAGCTACCCCGAAATTTTTCATTTTCCGCCCCTGCCGCCTGCGTCTCGACCAGCCTCACCACCACGCTGCGTGTCAGCCATCATGCCTGCATACCCACTGCACAGCCAGTGCCCGCGCCCTGCAAACGTTGCGCCAGCACCCAGGTAAACGCCAGCACCGGGATCAGCGCACAGCCAGCCGCCAGCCACAGCAGCATGCCGAAGCCCTCACCGACCAGTTGCCCGGCCAAGGCCGGACCTGCCATGGAGCTCAGGGCAAAGGCCCCTGGAATCAGCATGATCGAGCGGCCGCTGCGGTCCAGCCGCGCAATCGCTGCGGTCTGGTAGACGCAGCCCCAGGTAAAGCCGACCTCCCAGATCCAGGCGCCCGCGGCATACATCAAAAAGCCTTCGGCGTTGCCCAGTAACAACAGCCCGGTACCCAGTACCGCGAGCACGACAAGATGGGGCACGCGTACGCCCAGGCGGTCACCCACCACCGCCAAGGCCAGCGCGGCTGCGCCGCCCAGCAGTTTCAGCACGGCGAAGACGACACCCAGTTCCGCCGGCTGCAACGCCAGGCCATGGCCCAAGCGCTCAAGGAACGCCCAGAGGCCAATCTGCCCGGCGCCGAACAGGAAGAAAAATGCCAGCGCTGCATATGCCGCCGGCGGGAACCTGAAGCGTGCCAGCAACGAGTCGGTTTGCGCCTGCTGCGCTTCGTGAATGAAGTCCTGACGCCTGGGCAAGGCCAGCGCGCTTAAGCTCAACAGCAAAATGATCGCGGCCAGCATCAAGGCCGCGCCGGCATAGTGGAAATAGGCAATCACTAGCGACGGCAAGGCGAACAGCACTGCCGCCACCACCCCCAGTTCAATACCCAGACGCATGCCCAGGGCGCGTTCCTTGTTGGCCATTTCACCCATGATGCGCATGCCGAGGCAGGTCATGAGCGCAGCAAAAAAGCCGATCACCGCCCACAGCGGCAGCTGGGCCGTGGCCGGCAGCCAGGACGACATCCCATACGCCGCCGCAGCGCCAAGCGCACAACCCAGGGTCAACCAGCGCCAGTTCATGCGGTCGATCAGCACCACTGCCAGCAGCGTGCCGAGCAGGTAGCCGGCAAAACACACCGAGCCCAGCAGGCCGATCTGTTCGACAGTAAAGCCCAGGCTGTCGACCATCGACCCGAGCAGGATAGGCAAGGTATTGAACGGCAAGCCGCCAATCGTCGAAGCGAAGCTGGCGGCCAGCATGATCGCCAGTGTATTACGGCCACTCATGTTCATTGCTCTCTCCTGCTCGGGTGGCTTTCAGCGCTGGCCGACGGTAATGATTTCGCGGCGCTCGGCCATGGCGGCCGGTACGCTGGCTTCGTCCATGAAAAACTGCTCGTACCATTCGCGCAGTTGATAGACCGGGCCATCGCCTTCGGCCAGGACCGGGTTGTTCACCCGAATCTTGTGCGCCCAGATATCCACGTCCTGATAAAAGGATTCGCGGTTGCGCATCACATAGTCCTTGGCCATTTCCCGATTTTGTTCTTCGCTCCACCCCGGCACTTTCTTCACCATGCAGCCAAAACGCAGCTCAAAACTGTTGGCGGTGATCGGTACATGGCAGTTGAGCAGGATCGAGTGGATCTCCATGCCCTCGAACACCGCGCGCATCCGGGTAAAGTGCGTGGCCGGCCCGTAGTACGCCGACTCGGCCACCAGATCACCGCCCAGGCGCTCGGAGTCGCCATGGAAAATCTGCTGGGCAATGTGCCCCTCAAAGACGTTGGCGAAATACTTGGTTGGCGTGCCATGAACCGGCCCGAAGTGCTGGGCATCTGCAAGGTTATCGACCAGTTCGCGTGGGTTGGTTTCGATAATCAGCTTGTCCATGTGCCAGTCGTGCAGCCATTCGTCACTGTCCTGCTCTGGCAGATGAGGAATCACCACGCCGTCTGCCGGCGCCTTGCCTTCCGGGTTGTTCCAGACAAACAGCAGGTTGTTTTCTTCACAGGTCAGCCAGCTGCGGGTCTTGGCTTTCGGAGGGATGCGCTTGCAGTACGGGATCTCCACGCACTTGCCGCTGGCGTCGTACTGCCAGTGATGAAAGGGGCATACCACCCGGTCGTTTTCCAGGGTGCCGCGCGAGAGGTCGGCGCCCATGTGCGGGCAATGCGCATCAATGACGCTGATCTGGCCGCTGGAAGTGGCAAATGCCAGCAAGCGCGTACCGAAGATATTCAGGGTGTGCAGCTGGCCATCACGATAGTCGGCCGCTTCACCCAGGCAGTGCCAGCCTCGGCCGAAGCGCGGGGCCAGAGCAGTTTCGACATTGATTGCTGCGAGCTTGGTCATTGTTATTGTTCCTCGTGTGGAAATCCCCGGTAACTTGCCCGGTCAATCTTCACCGAGCAGCAGCCGGTGCTCATCCTCCGCATGGACTAGATGAGCACCACGAGTACTTCTTCAGCCAGTGTTCATCACCAGCTGGCGACGATGCCGTGCTCCAGCGCAAACGCCTGCGCGGCGATGGTGCGCCGCTGAAAGCGCGCAGCCTGATCGTGGGTGGCCAGCCATACCATCACCTCTGCCGGCACCTGGGGAGGCGCAGTGCCGATGCGCAGGGCCAGCAGGCCGTTTTCGCCGATGGTAGCCTTCAGCGCGTCGGTGGTGACCACCCCCGGGTTAAGCGTAAAGGCGCGAATCCCCTGCTCGCCCAGTTCGGCTGCAAGCACCCCCGAAACCCTGGAGACCGCAGCCTTGCCCGCACCGTAGGCATACCCCCAGCCACCGTTGACGGCAGCCACGGGCGGGTCGCCTTCACCGGCACCGGAGGTGACGTTGATCACCACCCCGTCACCCCGTTCGAGCATGCCGGGCAACACGGTCTGGGTAAGCAACAGCGGCGCCAGCACATAGCCCTGGAATACCCGCTGCATGGTCTGCGGCTGCAGCGACATGAATGCGCTGTTAAGGTCGCGGCCCTGATAGATGGCGTTGTTTATCAGCACATCAATGCGCCCGAACGCGGCCAGTACTGCCTGGCCGGCGGCCAATACCGAGGCGCTGTCGAGCAGATCCATAGGCACCACCAGCGCTCTGCGCCCCAAGGCGCGGATCGCGGCTGCCGTACTGTTGAGGCTGCCCGCCAGCGGCACGCCCTGGGCATCGCACAGCCGATGCGCGGTGCTTTCGCCCTCCTCTACAGTGCGGGCACTGATCGCCACATCGAACCCGGCCCGGGCAAAGGCCAATGCCGTCTCGCGCCCGATACCGCGGCTTGCCCCGGTAATGAATGCCACTTTGGTCATTGTTGTTCTCACGTGGACATAGGCTAGAAACGTGCCGGACGAACCATGGCATCCATACCGCCATCTACAAACATCACAGTGCCGTGCACAAAACTGGCTTGAGTCGACTGCAAGAATGCCACGACCTGGGCGATCTCCTCAGGGTTGCCGGCGCGCCCCAGCGGTGCGACAAACTCACGGACCGCCTTGGCAAAGCGCGGATCGTTCAGCGACGCCTGGTGCAGCGGCGTCTCGACTGCACCAGGCGCTACCACATTCAGGCGTATGCCTTGTTTTGCCCAGGCTACTGCCTTGCTACGGGCATTGCAGGTCACGGCGTATTTGGAGCTGGCATAGGCCACATGGGACTGCCCCAAGGTATTGGCGTGTTCCAGTGCCAGCGCTTCGTTGCCGGCGAGCATGGCCGCGATCATCGGCTGCTGATCGGGGGTGACGTGGGTGGCCGCAATCGATCCGATCACTACAGCGGCCGGCCGCTCGCCCTTGGCCAACGCATCGGCCAGGCCGTCAAGCAGCTCACAGACGCCAAAGTAGTTGACCGACACGATGGTGTCGGACACCGCGCTGGAGCCAACCCCGGCGCAGCACACCAGGCCGTCGAGCACCCCGTCGCAGTGCTCGAGCACCGCACTGATGGCGGCCTGGCGCCCGCTTGCGCTGGACAGGTCGGCAATCACCTCGGCATTTGCCCGGTCGATGCCGATGACGCGGTGCCCGGCGGCGCGTAGCGCCTGGCAGACTGCCGCGCCGATACCGGATGCAGAACCGCTGACCGCTGTAACTGGCATAACGTTGCTCCTTGTTGAATGGTGGTGTTGGCTAGTATTGGTGCCGCGCAAACCCCACAACATCGTCCGCACGGACTAAAACGCCCCGGCCTTGCAAGCAGGACCGGGGCGTTCGGGCAAGCCGGGCGAAGGTCAGGCGCTATTGCGCGCCGGGGTGGCCAGCTTCAACACCGGTTTTTCCGGCTTATCGTTTGGCAGTGCTGCCAGCTTGGGCTTTCCCAAGGCAACCACACTGTTGAGAATGATGCGCACCAACTCCGTCTGCCGGCGCACACCCGTCTTTGAAAAGATCGAGCGCAAATGCGCCCGTGCGGTGTTGCGGCGCACATTCAATACTTCGGCGGCCTCTTCAAGCGACAGGCCGTTAGCCAGCTCCATGGCCAGTGCGGTTTCGGCCCGGGTCAGGTTGAACAGTTGCTTGGTTACCGTTTCGCTAGCCATGGAGCGGCCCACCGCATCGCGGATGTATACCACCACTGCAGGTTTGCTCTTGCCCTCGGCCCAGTCCTGGGTAGGAATGGCCTCGATCACTACCCCCAGGTTGACCTGGCCCGATGGCCTGGCCACCGACATCGCTTCGGCCGCAGTGCTGACCTTTTCGCTATTGACGTCACGCGCGAAGGCATTGCGTACCAGGCGCTGCAGTTCGCGGTTGTCGCTGGGATAGGTGGCTTCAAGGCGCCCACCCACCAGTTTCAGGCCGTCCGCCTGTTCCAGCAGTTCGCTGGCCACCGGGTTGAGGCGCAGCACGCTGCCATTCTGGTCAAGCACGATGGTGGCCACTGACAAGCGGCTGATGGCCTGGGCATACAGCTCGCTGATCGACTCGCTGCGGTCGAGCAGGTTGTGCACGTGCATCGCACGGCGCAAATGCGGCAGGATCATTTCACACAGGGTGCGCTCGGAGGCGGTGAATTTCGGCGCGGCTTTAGGCCGGGTAATGCGAAAGCGCAGCTTGCCGCCGTCGGGGGTGGAAACGTCCGCACCCATGATGTGGTAGGTGTCGTGCACGGTACCGTAGGTCTTGTAGTAGACCGAATTGGCCCACTCGGCTTCGCTCATCAGGTCTTCGACGGTGAACACCTGGTCCATCGGCGGGTTGCTGAAGGGGGTGACAGCTTGTGGGTAGGCCCAGTAGCTCACCTCCCCCTCGCCTTCGATGTCACCGACGACAATCATCAGGCCCAGGTCCGGTTGCTCAGGCACTCTCAAGATCAAGGTGACGTAATTGGCCTGGTACAGGCTGCGCACGTGGCGCAAGGTCTTGGCCATCAACTTGTGGTTCAGCGAGCCGTCATAGAACTCGCCGATGAGCGTGTCATATTCCGCCAGCTCCATACCCATTTCTGCCAGCGCTTCAAACCCCACGGTGGAATTGCCCATCGCCCGTCTCCTCGCGGGGCACAGCCCAGGCCGTGCCCGCTTTTATTGTTATGATTCAAACACGTGTGCGCGCGCTGCACGGTTGGCTTTGACCGCAACCAGGGGTTTGCCGAGGTTGAACCAGGCGGCCAAGGCCGGCAGCAGGAAAATGGCCCCAAGTACATTGACCAGAAACATGAACGATAGCAATACCCCCATA
The DNA here is from genome assembly GCF_000412675.1 of Pseudomonas putida NBRC 14164. Taxonomy (NCBI): domain Bacteria; kingdom Pseudomonadati; phylum Pseudomonadota; class Gammaproteobacteria; order Pseudomonadales; family Pseudomonadaceae; genus Pseudomonas; species Pseudomonas putida. The sequence goes on from NC_021505.1 coordinate 3,040,902, forward strand.
TCGGCCTGGAATTTCAGCGGTGCAAAGGCCCAGGTGCACACCCCGATCGCCATGGTCAGGGCAGTGAAAACAGCTGCTGTTCCGCGTTGGCACATGGCCTGGTAGAACGCGTGGCGCAGGTTGGCGCCCCCGGCCATCTCGTGCTGGATTCGCTCATACAGGTAAATGCCGTAGTCGACCCCGACGCCAACCCCAAGCGCCATCACCGGCAGGGTCGCCACCTTCAACCCGATGCCAAGCATGGCCATCAGTGCATTGCACAGTACCGCCACGATGGCCAGCGGCACCAGGATGCACAACACCGCGCGCAACGATTTGAAGGTCAACCAGCAGAACAACAGCACCGAGCCAAACAACGCCACCAGCATCAGCACTTCGGCGCGCTTGACCGCATCATTGGACGCCGCCATTACCCCCACATTGCCACCGCCGAGAAAGAACCTGATTTCCGGCACCTGGACCTGGGCAATGATCAGCTTGGCCTCCTGGACCACATGCGAGACCGTGGCGCCATCGTGGTCGGTGAGAAACACCAGAATCTGCATCTGCTGGCAGCCATCGGTCACCAGGCCGTCCTCGGGCATGTAGGCACGGGCACCTTGACTCAAGCCCCGGGCCGACCCAGGAATGGCCGCCCAACGTGGGTTGCCTTCGTTGTTGCCGGCAATCACCGTCTTGCCAAAGCCGGCCACCGACTGCACCGACTGCACGCCGGTGACGCTGCGCATCTGGAAGTCAAAGGCTTCCACCGCACGCATCACCGATGGTGACAGGCATGCCTCTTCCATGCCCTGGGCCTGGACGAACACCGCCAGCACATCCAGGCCGATGGAATAGCTGCTGACAATTTTGCTGTTGTCCTGGTTATAGCGCGACTCGGCGCGCAGTTCCGGTGCGCCAGCACCGATGTCACCGACTTCCAGCTGCCGGGCCTTGAGCACCGCCACGCCCAGCAAACTCACGCTGAGCACCAGCACCGCCAGGGCCGGGCGCGGTTCGGCCAGCGCCGACAAGCGCCACCACAGCGGGTGCCTGCCCTGCTGCTGGACGCACTCCTTGCTCAGCACACTACGCTCCAGGCGCAGGTAGGAAATAATGATCGGCAACATCAGCTTGTTGGTGATGATCATCAGCATCACGCCGATGCAGGCCGTCACCCCCAGTTCATGCACGATAGGGATGTCGATCAGCATGATCACGCCAAAGCCCAAGGCATTCATCAGCAACGCCAGGGAGCCAGGAATGAAGATCTTGCAAAAGGCCAGGTGCGCCGCCTGCAGCGAATTCTTGCCGGCCAGCACTTCCTGTTTCCAGGCATTGGTCATCTGCACGGCGTGCGAAACGCCAATGGAAAAAATCAGGAACGGCACCAGGATCGACATCGGGTCGATACCCAGGCCCATCAGCGGCAACAAGCCCAGCAGCCACACCACCGGCAACAACGCCACCAACAGCGCCACTACGGTCAGGCGCAACGAGCGTGAATAAAGCCACAGCAACAGGCCGGTGATCAGGAAGGCGACGACAAAAAAGCCGATCACGGTCATCAGCCCTTCGACAACATCACCCACCAGTTTGGCGAAACCGACAATGTTGATCTCGATCTGATCGCTGCTGTACTTGTCGCGAATGTCCTCCAGACGCTTGGCGACTTCAACATAACTGACCGATTTGCCTGTTTGTGGGTCAACGTCCTGCAAGTCGGCCCGGACCATGGCCGACTTCAGGTCATTGGCCACCAGCCGCCCGACCTGCCCCGAGCGCGCGGCGTTGCTGCGTACCTGGGCCAGGTCTTCGACGCTGGCGGTAAAGCGTGGCGGTACGACTACATCACCAAAAAAGCCTTCTTCGGTGATCTCGATGTAACGCACGTTGGCGGTGAACAGCGAGGTTACGCTGGCGCGGCTGACCCCGTTGATGAAGAACACATCGTCAGTCACCTTGCGCAGCGTGTCGAGGAACTCGGGGTTGTAGATGTCACCCTCGCCCTTCCATCTGACGCTCACCAGAAAGCGGTTGGCGCCGGTGAAGTACTGGCTGAATTCGAGGAAGTTGAGCATGTACTCATGCCGCACCGGGATCTGCTTATTGAAGCCAGGGTCGAGCTGGGTATGCGTGGCGCTATAGCCCAGGCCCAGGGTCAGCAGCAGGAACACCGTCAACAGCAGTTTGCGTCGTGCCAACAGCAGGTCGGCGCAACGCTCGACCAGGCGCCCGGCTCGGGCTTTAGCGTACTTCATGCACTTGCTCTCCTTTGCCCAGAGCGGCAACGCTGTTACCGTTCCCCTGGAAAACGCCCCGTTCACCGGCTACCAGCAACTGATCGGTGCCCACCACGATGGCTGCGGTCAAGGT